>NZ_JBIWJA010000006.1:170739-244095 GCF_044764905.1 Streptomyces sp. NPDC093586
GGCCGACTTCCAGCAGTCGGCCCCGCCGGGTCTGCCGAAGGCACGGCTCACCCCGCCGGCCCCGCAGCCCGGCGAGCCGGTGGCGGCCCTCACCGACTTCGACCAGGCCGACTTCCAGCAGTCGGCCCCGCCGGGTCTGCCGAAGGCACGGCTCACCCCGCCGGCCCCGCAGCCCGGCGAGCCGGTGGCGGCCCTCACCGAGCCGCCCGGTCTGGACGTGGACACGACGACTCCGACACCCGGTCCGACGGTCCGCTGAGGCCGGCCGGCGCCGTCCGCGTACCGGCGGGGCTCACCTGCCGCGGGGTTTGCCCCGCCGACCGCCCTTGGTGCTGCCGCCGGAGCCACGCCGCGCGCCGCCGGCCTGCTTTCCACCGGCTGGTTTCTTCGCCGTCGCCGGTTTGCGCCGCGCCGACGCCGTACCGGTGCGCTCGTCCTTCGCCTGTGCCGGGGCGGACTGCCGGCCGCGGGTGCTGTTGACGGTCCTGCCCCGGACGATCCCGATGAACTCCTCCACCAGGTCGGTGTGCGCGTCCTCGGGCCACGACAGGGCCACGCCCGATCCGGGGGCGTCGGTGACCGGCCGGTACGTGAGGTCCTTGCGGTGGTGCAGGCGGGCCAGCGACAGGGGGACGACGAGGACGCCGATGCCGGCCGCCACCAGTTCCACGGCGTCCGCGGTGGTGGCCGGGCGCTCGAAGGCGGGCCTGCCCGGCGGCCGCTCCCAGCCGAGCACGTCGTCGAGGGGGTGCAGCACGATCTCGTCGGCCAGGTCCTCGACGGTCACCTCGTCGGCCGCGGTCACCAGGTGGTCCTTGGGGATCACCACGACCGTGGTCTCGGTGTAGAGGGGGATCGCGCTGAGCACGGTCCGGTCGACGGGCAGCCGTACCAGTCCGGCGTCCGCGTCGCCGCCCAGCAGCACACCGCCCGCCCCGGCGGCGGAGACCTGGGTCAGGGAGAGCGGGACGCCGGGCCGCCGCTCGTTCCAGATGCGCACCCATTTGTCGGGCGTCACCCCCGGGACGTAGGCGAGCCGGAACGAGGGGGGGTCTTGCGAGCCTGTCACCCGGCCAGGTTACCGGGCGTGGTCGGGAGCCGCTCACATGCTCGATACCCTTGACACCATGACGTCGCACCAGAACACCCAGACCATGAAGCCCGCGACCGCGGCGAAGAAGCTGGGTGTGTACCTCGAGGCCACACCCGCCGAGTTCCGGGAGGGCGTCGTCACGCGCGCCGAGCTGAACGCGCTGCAGGCCGACCCGCCGCAGTGGCTGCGCGAGCTGCGGCGCGACGGGCCGCACCCGCGGCCGGTGGTGGCGGCCAAGCTGGGCGTGTCCATCGCGGGCCTGCGCCGCGGCGGGGTCGACGAACCGCTGACCACGGCGCAGATCGACGCGCTGAAGCAGGAGCGTCCCGAGTGGCTGGAGCGGGAGCAGGCCGTCCAGGCCGACGTCCGCAAGGAGGCCGCCCGCGTCAAGCAGCTCCACGCGGAGCGCGCCGCACGCGCCGAGCGCGGCTGACCGTCCCGGGGGCGCGGGCCCCCGGGCTCACCCCTCGGCCCTCTGCTCCGTCAGGCTCCACGCGTACTGCAGCCAGTCCGACAGCGCGACGGCGCTCAGGCCCGCACTCAGCATGCGGCCGGCCCGGGGCGCGACCGCGTAGGTGCCGACCAGCCCGCCGGCCACCCAGGCCGAGGTGCAGAACGGGCAGGACACCAGGTCGCCGACGGCGCGGCGCAACCCGCCGCCCCGCGGGGCGTCCATCACCTCGTTGGCCTCGCTCGCGCGCTCCCGGCGGGTGAACGGCGCCCGCACGAAGCTCGTGACCTTGTCCTTGGTCAGCAGCCGGGACGCCTTGAACGTCGCCGTCCCCAGCAGGGCCACGTCCCAGGGCGGGACAGTGTCGGGCAGTCGGACCCCACGGCGCCACGCCACCGCGGCGAGCGTTCCGACAGCGGCCGCGAAGGTCGTCGCGAGCGTCGCGTATCCCGCGAGGGGGGTGTCGTCGTCGGCGCCGTAGCGCTGCTCACCGTCCGTCATGAATGCCTTCCTTCCGGGCGCCCGCCACCGGGGCCGCCTCGTCGTCCGGGACCGGGTGCCCTGTTCCGGCCGCCTCCAACGCGTGGCGCGCGCTCCGACGCGTGGGCGCGCGCCGCCCAGGCCGGCGCGAACGCGGGCGCCGCGGCCGGCCGGACCCGGGCGCCCCGGTCAGCCCGTCGCGGGACCGCCGAAGAGGTCCGCGCAGTCGGCCTGCAGTGCGCCGCGGAGGCTGTCCACGCGATCGCGGGGCACCGCTTCGGCGAGTGTGGAGAGCACCGCGCCGGCGTCCCACTCCGCGGTGCGCGGCCGGGCACCGGTCTGCTGGGCCACGCGTCGCAGGAACTCGTCACGGCCGAAGTCCTCGGGACGCCCGCGTTCCAGGCGCAGCGCGTCGTCCAGGGGCGCCGGCAGGTGCGCGGCCAGGGCCGCGGCCTCCTCCGGTGCGATCCGGGACGCGACCACCCACAGCACGGCCGTGGTGACCTGCTCGGCCTCTTCCTCACTGTGGTACTCCCCGCGGTCACGGACCCGGGTCAGGAACTCGTCGAGCCGCACGGCGTCACCTCCTTCCGCCGGTTCGGCCCCGGGTGCCCCCGGCCGGGGCAGGGGAAACGGGCGCGGGCCCACCGGGCGGCCGCCGCGGCGCGGGCCGGGTTCACCGGCGTGCGCGCGACGCGTCGGCGACGGCGGTCATCCGGGTCACGGCGTCGTCCCGGAACAGGGCGCGCCCGGCGGCGATCCGCTCCTGCCGGGCCGGACCGGGGACGGTCAGCCGCCGCAGGACCCCGAGCAGCGCGGCGTCGTCCCCGGCCGTCTCCGAGACGCCCAGCGCGGCCATCCGGCGCACTCCGTCCGCGCCGTGCCCCGGTATCGGACGGTGCCCCACGACCGGCAGTCCGGCGGCGAGCGCCTGGACGGCGGTCTGGCCGGCGGCGTTGTCGACCAGGGCGCGGGCGGCGTGCAGCAGACCGGGCATGTCCGTCACCCAGCCGAGGGCGATCGCACCGGGGACGCCGGACAGCTCGCGGCGCAGCCGCGCGTTGTCCCCGCAGAGCACGACCGGGAGGAAACCGTGCTCCGACAGCAGCCGGACGGTGGCGGCCAGGCGCGAGCCGACTCCCCAGGCGCCGGCGGACAGCACCACGGGGGGCCGCCCGGGGCCGTGCCGGTCGAACAGCCGGCGCCATCCGTCCGCTCCGGGCGCGTCGGCGAAGAACTCGGGGGCCACCACCGGGCCGCAGGCCCCGGCGGGTGTGCCGGTGCTCCGCCGCACCTGGCGCGCCGCGTCGTCCGTGAGGCACAGACAGTGATCGTTGCCGGGGTGGAGCCACTGCCGGTGGACGACGAAGTCGGTCACGAACACGACGCTGGGCACGGACAGCAGGCCGCGGGCACGCAGATGTCCGGTCAGCTGGGCGGCGAGGTGGAAGACGGGGACCACCACGTCCGCTCCGGCGCGGTCGGCCAGCCTCAGCAGCCGGGCGCCGGCGAGCCGGGCCAGGGGCGTTCCGCCGGGCCGGCGCCCGCCGCCGGGACGCAGGAACAGGCGGTACAGGGCGGCGTACGCCCAGGGGAAGTGCCGTACCGACCCGCGGTAGAAGAGCCGCAGGGCGCGGCCCAGGCCGTACGGCAGGAGTGCGAGGACGTCGACGACCAGGGCGTCGCCGCCGCGTTCGCGGATCCGGCGGGCCAGTTCGGCGGCGACCGTGTCGTGCCCGGCGCCCATGCTCGCGCTGACCAGCAGCAGACACCCGGTGTCCCGCGGGGCGCGCGGGGGTGCGGTCCGGCGGGACGCGGATGAGCTGGGTGGATGCACGGCGGTTCAAGTTGCCCGCCCGATGCGTTCCAAACCGGGGCACAAGTGGGCGTTTCGGATCTTTCACCGGGGATACTCCATGACCGCCCGTCCGGTCGGACAGCCGGAGGCCCCGGCCGGCCGGTCGGCCGTCCCCCGGTGTCCGCCCCGAGCCAAGGTGGTCCCCATGGTCGATGCGTTCTCCCGCACCCGGTCCGTCCCCGGACCGGGGATCGTCGCACCCGACGCGGACCGCGCGAAGCCCCGGCCGCCCGTCGGCGGGCGGGGCACGCGGACGCGCACGGCGCTGGTGACGGGGGCTTCCTCCGGCATCGGCGCGGCCGTCGCCCGGCGGCTGGCCGACGAGGGCGACTGGCGCCTGGTGCTCAGCGGGCGCGACCCGTCCCGGCTGCGCGAGGTGGCTCAGGACGCGTCGGCCACCGCCTTCGCCGCGGATCTCACCCTGCCCGGCGCCGACCGGCAGCTCGCCGACTTCGCCCTGGCCACGGTGGGCCCGGTGGACCTTCTGGTGGCGGGTGCCGGGGTGGGCTGGGCCGGGGAGTTCCGCGACATGCCACCGCACACCATCGACGAGGTCTTCGACATCGACGTCCTGGCGACGCTGCGGCTGGTGCGGCTGCTGCTGCCGGGCATGATCGAGGCCGGTTCGGGGCGCGTGGTGCTCATCGGATCGCTGGCCGGCTGCGTGGGGGTGCGCGACGAGGCCGTGTACTCCGCCGCCAAGGCCGCGCTGGGCGCCTTCGCCGACGCCCTGCGGTACGAGTTGCGGGGCACCGGGGTCGGAGTGACCCATGTGGTGCCCGGTGTCGTCGACACGCCCTTCTTCGAACGCCGCGGTACGCCCTACCGGCGGTCCAGGCCGCGGCCGGTCCCGGCGGAGCGGGTCGCCGACGCGGTGCGCAGGGCGGTGGTCCGGGGCCGGGACGAGGTGTACGTGCCCGGCTGGCTGCGGCTGCCGTGCCGGGTCCGGGGCGCGGCACCCGGACTGTACCGACGGATGGCCTCCCGGTTCGGATGAGCGGGAGCTCGCCGCGGTGAGTGTCCTCACCGTCGTCCTCGCCCTGTTCGCGGCGCTGTCCAACGCCGCGGCGTCGGTGCTGCAGCGCCGGGCCGCGGCGTTGGACGAGGACCGCGCCGGTGCCGGTCACACGGTGGTGCGCTCGCTGCCGAGGCTGATCCGCGACCCGTACTGGGTGGGCGGCGCGGCGCTGCTCGCCCTGACGACGGTGCTGCAGGCGGCCGCGCTGGCGGTGGGCAGCCTGGCCGTCGTCCAGCCGCTGATGGCCAGCGAGCTGATGTTCACCCTGGTCGTCGGCAGCACGGTCTTCCACCGACGGCCCGACCGGCGGACCTGGCTGGCGTTCGTGGCGCTGGCCTTCGGGCTGGCGCTGTTCCTGGGCGCCGCCTCCCCGTCGGAGGGGGACGCCACCGCGACCCCGGGCCGCTGGCCCTGGGCGCTCCTGGCGCTGTTCTGCGTGGTGACGGGCCTCGCCGCCGCCGGCCGACTGGTGCACGGCGCGCCCCGGGCCGCGCTGTTCGGGTCGGCGGCCGCGGTGGCGTTCGGCGGTACGGCGGGGCTGCTGAAGGAGGTCACCGGACGGTTCCCCCAGGGGGCGGGCGCCGTGCTGACGCAGTGGCCGCTGTACGCCACGGGAGTCGTCGGCGTGATCAGCTTTCTGCTCCTGCAGAGTGCGCTGCGGGCCGGGACCCTCGCCGCGTCGCAGCCCGCGCTCACCCTCGGGGACGCGCTGACCAGCGTCGCCATCGGCTGGGCCCTGTTCGGCGAGGAGATCGTCCTCGGGGTGCGGGTACTGCCCGAACTGATCGGCGTGGCGCTGATGGGCCTGGGCAGTGTCGGACTGGCCCGGGCGCCGTCGGTGCACGGCGCCTGGGACACCGCACCGGCGGCGCGCGACGGGCCGGGGGGCGGGCGGCGGCAACAGGAGCAGCAGCGATCGTGACCACCGGGACTTCGGCACACCATGGCTTTCGACGTCCGGCAGGAGCTGACCCGGCCCGGACTCCGGAGGAGAGCAGGAGGCGGGACGGATGCGGGACACGACCGGGGCCGGGCGGACGGCGCGCGGCGTCGCGGCCGGGGCCGGGGCCCGGCAGGTGGTGCACGTCGTCGGACTCGGGGCGAGGGCCTGGCGGGGGCCGTACACCGCCGCGGCCGGGGCCGGGCCGGAGCGGTTGCCGTACGTCGTCGTGCCGGCGGTCGTCGTGCCGGCGGTCACCGCGCTGGCGCACATCGGGCCGGCCGCGACCTGGCTGCCGGGGCTGCGCCGCCGTTGGTTCCCCACACTGGCCGGACAGGGCCGGCCCGACCACGTCGCCCTCACCTTCGACGACGGCCCCGACCCGGCGTCCACACCTCGCTTCCTCGACGCGTTGGACGAGCTCGGCGTGCGCGCGACGTTCTTCGTGCTGGGCGAGAACGTCGTACGGCACCCCGGGACGGCCCGTGACCTGGTGCGGCGGGGCCACGAACTCGCCGTCCACGGCTGGTCGCACGACCGGCCGTGGCTGCCGTCGCCGGCGCGGGACGCGCGCGAGCTGCTGCGGGCCGCCCGCTCGGTGGCCGAGGTCACCGGCGGCGCACCGCGCTGGTACCGGCCGCCCTACGGCATCCTCACCTCGGGCCGCTGGGCCGCCGCCCGGCACGCCGGACTGCGGCCGGTCCTGTGGACGGCGTGGGGCAAGGACTGGCGGTACGACGCCACGCCCGCCTCCGTGCGGGCGACGGTCGCGGCGGGCCTCGGTCCGGGCGGCACGGTCCTCCTGCACGACACCGACCACGCCTCCGCCCCGGGCAGCTGGCGGGCGGCCCTGGGCGCCCTCCCCGGCCTCGTCGCCGACTGCCGCGCGGCGGGCCTCACCGTGGGGCCGCTGGCCGCGCACGGGATGGACGGAGTGCGGCGCAGGGGTGTGCCGTCGCCTCCGGATGAGGAACGGACGTTCCCGGAGACGGCGGCGCGCGTCGAGGGGACGCCGGGGACGGCACCGTTTCGGCCACGGCGGCCGGGATAGCCGTAGCGACATGGAGCACAGTGACGGCCCGCCCGCGCAGGACCCCGCTTCGTCGTCTCCCCCGTGGGTGCTGCGCGAGTATGCCGTGATCGCCGACGGTGAGCGCGGCGCGGTCGTGGATCCCCGGGGCCGGATCGTGTGGCTGTGCGCCCCGCGCTGGCACGACGACGCGGTGTTCTCCGGTCTCATCGGCGGCCCCGGGCACTTCACGGTCGGGCCGGCGGACCCCCGGCACGTCTGGGGCGGCTCCTACGAGGAGGGCACGCTCATCCGGGTCAGCCACTGGGTGACCTCCGGCTGCGTGGCCGAGTGCCGCGAGGCGCTGGCCGTGCCGGCCCGCCCGGACCGCCTCGTGCTGCTGCGCCGGATGCGGGCGGTGCGGGGCCGGCCGCGGCTGCGCCTGGTGCTGGACGCGCGGCCGGGCTTCGGTACCGGCCGGATGGCGGACCCCCGCCGCGAGGACGGGGCGTGGACGGCGGAGGGTGGAGGGCTGCGGATGCGGTTCTCGGGTGCGCCGGACGCGGTCTGGCGGCCCGGCGAGGGACTGGTCGGCGAGTTCTCGCTGCGCGAGGGCGAGTCGCACGACCTCGTGCTGGAGCTGTCCGAGGGACCGGAGACGGAGCCGCTCGACGCCGACACGCTGTGGCGGGCCACGGAACGGGAGTGGCGGCGGGCGGTCCCGGACTGCTCACGACTGGCCGCACCCCGCGACGCCCGGCACGCGTACGCCGTCCTGCGCGGGCTGACCAGCGTCTCCGGCGGCATGGCGGCCGCCGTCACCACGTCCCTGCCCGAGCGGGCCAACAGCGGGCGCAACTACGACTACCGCTTCGCGTGGCTGCGCGACCAGTGCTACGCCGGTCTCGCCGTCGCCGCGCACGGGCCCCACCCGCTGGTCGACGACGCCGTGCGGTTCGTCGCCGAACGCATCCTCGAGGACGGTGACAAGGTCCGTCCCGCCTACACGGTCGACGGCAGGCCGGTCGGCGGGGAACGTTCCCTGCGGCTGCCGGGCTATCCCGGCGGCAGCGACCACATCGGCAACGACGCGGGGGCCCAGTTCCAGCTGGACACCTTCGGGGAGGCGCTCCAGCTCTTCGCCGCGGCGGCCGCGCACGACCGGCTGACCGAGGACGCGGAGCGCGCCGCGGCCGTCGCCGTGGACGTCGTGGAGCGGCAGTGGACGCGGCCGGACGCCGGGGTGTGGGAGCTGGAGGACCGGTGGTGGACCCACTCCCGGCTGAGCGTGGTGTGCGGTCTGCGGCACATGGCCCAAGTGCTGCCCGCGGGCGCGCGGCGGCGCTGCGACGATCTCGCGGACGCCGTGCTGCGGGAGACCCGGCGCCGCTGCCTGCGCCCGGACGGACGCTGGCGCCGGGCCGCCGACGACGACGGTCCGGAGGCGGCCCTGCTGGTGCCGCTGGCCCGCGGCTGCGCCTTCGGCGACGACGGCGGGGCCGCCACGCGGGCGTACATCGAGTCCCGGCTCGCCGAGGACGGGTACCTGTACCGCTTCGAGCATCCGGGCAGGCCGCTCGGCGAGGCGGAGGGGGCCTTCCTGCTGTGCGGGTTCGCCATGGCGCTCGCCGCCCACCGGCTCGGCGACCGGGTGGGCGCGTTCCGCTGGTTCGAGCGCGCCCGGGCGGCCTGTGGGCCGCCCGGGCTGTTCGCCGAGGAGTACGACGTGCGCCGGCGTCAGTTGCGAGGCAACCTCCCCCAGGCCTTCGTGCACGCGACGATGCTGGAGTCCGCGGTCCGCCTGGCCGGCGTGTCGGCACTGCCCTGACCCGCCGGGCACTGTCCCCGCCCCTCCGGCCAGCGTCCTGGACCCTCCGGGCAGCGTCCTGACCGGTCGTCGGCCCCGGGACCTCGGGTCCTGGCCGCGAGGTCTCCGGACGCGGCCGTGAACCGTCGGGACGCCGCACCCGGTCCGTCAGGCGGCGGCCTCCGACAGGTCGCGGTGGATCGGCGCCGCGCCGCCGGTCAGCGGTCGGCCCGTTCCGCCGCGTCGGGCGGCGACGATCTCCGCCGCGATGGACAGGGCCGTCTCCTCGGGGGTGCGGGCGCCGAGGTCCAGGCCGATGGGCGACCGCAGCCGGGCCAGCTCCCGCTCGCCCAGCCCGGCGTCGCGCAGTCGTCGCTCCCGGTCCTCGTGGGTGCGCCGCGAGCCCATCGCGCCGACGTAGGCGACCGGCATGCGCAGGGCCTGGACCAGCAGCGGTACGTCGAACTTGGCGTCGTGGGTGAGCACGCACAGCACCGTGCGCCCGTCGGTGGGGGTGCTCCGCAGATAGCGGTGCGGCCAGTCGACGACGACCTCGTCCGCCTCCGGGAAGCGGGCCCGCGTGGCGAAGACGGGCCGGGCGTCGCACACGGTCACGTGGTGGCCGAGGAACTTGCCGGCGCGCACCAGCGCCGCGGCGAAGTCGACCGCGCCGAAGACGATCATGCGGGGCGGCGGCACCCGGGACTCGACGAGCAGGGTGAGCCCGCCGGGGCAGTGCGTGCCGTCCTCCGACAGGGCGACCGTGCCGGTGCGGCCCGCGTCAAGGAGCGCCCGGGTCTCGGTCACCGCGGTGCGGTCCAGCTCGGGCGGGCCGCCGAGCCCGCCCTCGTGCGAGCCGTCGGCGCGGACGAGCAGCGCCCGCCCGAGGAGCCCGGCCGGGCCCCGGACGACCCGGGCGAGGGCGGCGGGCTCGTCCCGGGCGGCGGCCGACAGCGCCGCCCGGAACACCGCCCGCGAGGGCGCGTCGGCCCCGACCGGGGTGACCAGCACGTCGATGACCCCGCCGCAGGTCAGTCCGACCGCGAAGGCGTCCTCGTCGCTGTAGCCGAACCGTTCGCGCACCGTCTCGCCGTCGCGCAGGGCCGCGGTGCACAGGTCGTACACCGCGCCCTCCACGCAGCCGCCGGAGACGGAGCCGAGCGCCGTGCCCTCGCTGTCGACGGCGAGGGCCGCGCCGGGTCCGCGCGGCGCGCTGCCGCCGACGGAGACGACGGTGGCGACGGCGAACTCGCGGCCCTCCTCGATCCAGCGGTGCAGCTCGCCGGCGATGTCAAGCATCCGCCGCTCCCCCGTCGGCGGGCACCGCTCCCGTCAGGACGCGGTCGGGCCGGATCGGCAGGTGGCGGTGGCGGACGCCCGTGGCGTGCCAGACGGCGTTGGCGACGGCCGCGGCGGCACCCACGACGCCGATCTCGCCGACGCCCTTGATGCCGACCGGGTCGTCCGGGTCGGGGTCGTCCACCCAGTCCGCCTGGACGTCGAGCACGTCGGCGTGCGTGGCGACGTGGTACCCGGCGAGGTCTGGCCCGTACAGGCCGCCGGTGGTCCGGTCCCGGACCGCCTCCTCGTGCAGGGCCATGGAGATGCCCCAGATCATGCCGCCGACGAGCTGGTTGCGGGCGGTGAGCGGGTTGACGATCCGGCCCGCGGCGAAGATGCCGAGCATGCGGCGCACCCGCACCTCGCCGGTGGTGGTGTCCACGGCGACCTCGGCGAACTGCGCCCCGAAGGAGTGCCGTTCCTTCTGGGCGAGGGCGCCGAGGGCGGCGGTGGTGTCGGAGCGCACGGTGATGCCCTCGGGCGGGATGTCGGCGCCGAGGGCGAGGCGCTCGCGCAGTTCGCCGGCGGCGGCCGTGACCGCCCAGGCCCAGGAGCGGGTGCCCATGGAGCCGCCGGCGATCATCGCGGGCCCGAAGTCGCTGTCCCCGATGCGGACGTGGACCCTGTCCGGCGTGACCTCCAGGGCGTCGGCGGCGATCAGGGTGAGGGCGGTGCGGGCGCCGGTGCCGATGTCGGCGGCGGCGATGCGCACGGTGAAGGTGCCGTCGGCCTCCGCGGTCAGCAGGGCCGTGGAGGGCCCGGCGCCGGCCGGGAAGGAGGCGGCGGCCGTGCCGGTGCCCAGCAGCCAGCGCCCGTCGCGGCGGACGCCGGGGCGCGGGTCGCGGTCCGCCCAGCCGAAGCGGCGGGCGCCCTCGCGGAAGCAGGCGGCCAGTCGGCGGGTGCTGAACGGCTGTCCGGAGACCGGGCCCACCTCGGGCTCGTTGCGCAGGCGCAGCTCGATCGGGTCGACGCCGCAGCGCTCGGCGAGTTCGTCGAGCGCCGACTCGATCGCGAACGACCCCGGTGCCTCGCCCGGGGCCCGCATGAAGGTCGGGGACGGCACGTCGAGGCGGACGACGTGGTTGGCGGTGCGGTGGGCGTCGGCGTCGTACATCACGCGGGCCACGCCGGCGCCGGGCTCGACGAACTCGTACACCCTGGACGTCTGGTTGAGCGAGCGGTGTTCCAGGGCGCGGAGCCTGCCGTCGGCGTCGGCGCCGAGCCTGACGCGCTGCACGGTGGGGCTGCGGTACCCGGCGAGGGAGAACATCTGGCGCCGTGTCATGACGACGCGCACGGGGCGCTGCAGCACGGTCGCGGCCATGGCGGCGGACACCTGGTGCGCGCGCACGCCCTTGCTGCCGAAGCCGCCGCCGATGTGCTCGGAGCGCACCCGTACCGCGGACTCGTCGAGGGAGAACATCTTGGCGAGTTCGCTCTGCACCCAGGTGGCGCCCTGGTTGGAGTCGACGAGTTCCAGCCGGCCGCCGTCCCACAGCGCGGTCGCCGCGTGCGGCTCCATCATGCTGTGGTGCTCTTCCGGGGTGGTGTACTCGGCGTCCACGACGACGGCGGACGCGGCGAGTCCGGCCTCCAGGTCGCCCTTCTCCGTCTCGGCCGGCATGTGCCCGTTCGCGGGGTAGGCGTCGGGGTGGCCGGCGTCCAGCACGGTGTCGTGCGGTTCCTCGTCGTAGGTCACGGCGAGGGACTCCGCGGCCTCCCGGGCCTGCTCGGGCGTCTCGGCGACGACGAGGGCGACGGGCCAGCCGGCGTGCGGCACCCGGTCGTCCTGGAAGACCAGGGCGGTCGGGTCGGGGACGCCCAGCATGCCGATGTAGTCGGTCTTCAGGCGCGGGGCGTTGCCGTGGTGCAGGACGGCCAGCACGCCCGGCATGCCGAGGACGGCGTCCTCGTCGAGGGAGCGGATGCGGCCGCGCGCGACGGTGGACAGCACCAGCCAGCCGTGGGCGAGGTCGGCGAAGGGGATCTCGCCGGCGTAGCGGGCCGCGCCGGTGACCTTGTCCCGTCCCTCGACGCGTGTGTGGGCGGTGCCGACGGCGCCCTTCACCGGGGTGCGGCCGGTCGTGGCGGTGGTCATCGGGTGGCCTCCTCGGCGAGTTCGGTGAGCACGGCGACCACGAGGTTGCGCAGGAGCGTCACCTTGTACGCGTTGCCGGGCAGGGGGCGCGCCGCGGCCAGTTCGGCGTCGGCTGCCGCGGCGAAGGTGTCGCCGCCGGCGGGCGCGCCGGTCAGCACGGCCTCGGCCGCGCGGGCCCGCCAGGGGCGGGAGGCGACGGCGCCGAGGGCGAGCCGCGCCTCGCGCACGACGCCGTCCTCGACGTCGAGCGCGGCGGCGACCGAGCCGATGGCGAAGGCGTACGAGGCGCGCTCGCGCACCTTGCGGTAGCGGGAGCGGGCGGCGACGGGCGCGGGCGGCAGGGTGACGCCGGTGATCAGCGCGCCGGGCGGCAGGGCGGTCTCGCGGTGCGGGGTGTCGCCGACGGGGAGGTAGAGGTCGGCGAGCGGCAACTTCCCCGGCCCGTCGGCGGTTTCGTAGGCGACGACCGCGTCGAAGGCGGTGAGGGCGACGCCCATGTCGGAGGGGTGGACGGCCACGCAGTGGTCGGAGGCGCCCAGGACGGCGTGGTTGTGGTGCTCGCCGGTGATCGCGGGGCAACCGCTGCCGGGGACGCGCTTGTTGCACGGCTTGCTCACGTCGGTGAAGTAGCCGCAGCGGGTGCGCTGGAGCAGGTTTCCGCCGACGGTGGCCATGTTGCGCAGCTGCCCGGAGGCTCCGGCCAGGACGGCCTGGGCCAACGCCGGGTAGCGGCGGCGGACTTCGGGGTGGGCGGCGAGGTCGCTGTTGGTGACGGTGGCGCCGATGCGCAGGCCGCCGTCGCCGGTCGGTTCGATGCCGTCCAGGGGGAGTTCGCGGACGTCGACGAGCAGGGCGGGGCGTTCGACGCCGGTCTTCATCAGGTCGACGAGGTTGGTGCCGCCGCCGAGGAAGCGGGCGTCGGGGTCGGCGGCGAGCAGGGCCACGGCCCCCTGGACGTCGTCGGCGCGCTGATAGCCGAATTCCCTCATGCGGCGGCCTCCTCGGCGTCGTCCGCCGCGGTGGTCCCGTGGGCCTCGGCGGCGCGGGCGACCGCCTGGAGGATCGAGACGTAGGCGCCGCAGCGGCACAGGTTGCCGCTCATCCGCTCACGGATCTCGTCGGGCGTCAGGGGCGGCGGTCCGGCCTCGGGCCGTACGTCCTCGGTGACGGCGCTCGGCCAGCCGGCGGCGTGCTCCTCGATGACGGCGACGGCCGAGCAGATCTGGCCGGGCGTGCAGTAGCCGCACTGGTAGCCGTCGAGATCGAGGAAGGCCTGCTGCACCGGGTGCAGCCGGTCGCCCTCGGCCATGCCTTCGATGGTGGTGATCTCGCGTCCCTCGGCCGCGACGGCCAGGTTGAGGCAGGAGACGGCGCGTCGCCCGTCGACCAGGACGGTGCAGGCGCCGCACTGCCCCTGGTCGCAGCCCTTCTTGGTACCGGTCAGGTCGAGGCGCTCGCGCAGGGCGTCGAGCAGGGTGGTGCGGTGGTCGACGGTCAGCTGGTGCTTCTCGCCGTTGATGTTCAGGGTGATGGCACTGGACGTCGACGAGGGCGCTGGGGCCATGGTCAGCCTTCTCTTGGTGTCTGGTGACAGGGAAAACGGGCTGGAGGCAGTGGGGGCGTCCGCGGGCGGGGGCCACCGGCCGCATCCGCCGCTACAGTGGGCGATAACCGGACAGCTGTCCGCTCACTGGAAACGTAACGGACAGTTGTCCGGTTAGCAAGAACGGGATTCGGCCACGAACCCGGAAGGAGGACGGGTGCCGCCGTCGAAGAGGGACAGGCCGGACACTCCCCTGCGTTCGGACGCCCAGCGCAACCGCGAGCGGATCCTGCACGTGGCCACGGAGGAACTGACGCGCTGCGCGGACGCGCCGTTGAGCGCCATCGCGAAGAAGGCGGGCGTCGGGCAGGGCACCTTCTACCGCAACTTCCCCAACCGCGAGGCCCTCGTCCTGGAGGTCTACCGCTACGAGATGCAGCAGGTGGCCGAGGCCGCGCCCCATCTGCTGGCCACCCGCGAGCCCGAACGGGCCCTGCGCGAGTGGATGGACCGCCTCGCCGGGTTCGCCATGACCAAGGCGGGCCTGGCGGACGCGATCCGGCTGGTCACCAGCGCGCCCGGAAGCCCCGAGAAGCCGCACCCCACTCCGATCATGGACGCGGCCGGGCTGCTGCTCCGCGCCAACGAGGAGGCCGGCACCATCCGGCCCGGTATCACCGCGGACGACTTCTTCCTCGTCATCGGCGGTCTGTGGCTGATCGCTCCCGGCGAGGACTGGCAACCTCGGGCCACCCGGTTCCTGGACTTCGTCATGGACGGGCTGCGGGCGGGAGCGCCAGGCCGGTGACCACGCCCCGGAAGCGGTAGCGGCGTTCGGGGCGGCCCGTCACCCCGTACCGCAGGGAGACCTCCGCCCTGCCGACGGTGTGGAAGTACTCCAGGTAGCGGCGGGCGCTGACCCGGGAGACGCCGGTCAGCGCCGCGCACTCGCTGGCGGACAGCGTGCCCTCGGCCTCGCGGAGGGTCCGTTCGACCAGCTCGGCCGTCTCCGCACTCATCCCCTTGGGCAGCGCCGGGACGGTGGCGGCCGGCGCCGCCGCCCCGGCCAGTACGCGGTCGACGTCGGCCTGGCTGCGCACGACGGTGCCGAGCAGCCGGCCCCGCCGGCCGGCGTAGCGCTCCAGCCGGACCCGCAGGTCCTCGAAGTCGAACGGCTTGAGCAGGTAGTCGACGACACCGTGACGGACGGCGCCGCGCACCGTGTCCGCCTCCCGGGCCGCGCTGATGACCATGACGTCGCAGTCGTGGCCGGCGGCGCGCAGCCCGGTGATGACGTCCAGGCCGAAGAGGTCGGGCAGGTACAGGTCGAGCAGGAGCAGATCGGGGCGGAGTTCGTCGACGGCGGCGAGGGCCTGCTCGCCGGTACCGGCGACGCCGACGACCCGGAAGTGCTCGACGCGTTCGACGAAGGCGCGGTGGACCCGGGCCACCATGAAGTCGTCGTCGACGACGAGCACGCCGATCGTGTCGGTGGCGTCGGTGGCGGTCCTCGCGTCGCCGGTGCCGATCGTCCCCTTCATGGTGCTGCTCCTTCCGCCACCGCGTCGGTGAGGTGGCTGACCGTCATGCGTGCCGTGAACACGGCCCCTTCGGAGGTGTTGGTCACCGAGATCTCGCCGCCGTGGCGTTCGCAGACGAGCCGGGTCAGCGCCAGGCCGATGCCGCGCTCGCCCTGCCGGGCGACCTTGGTGGTGAAGCCGTGGGAGAAGACCTCGCGGGCCAGTGCGGGCGCCACGCCGGGCCCCGAGTCGCGGACCACGATCTCCACGCCGGTGGCGTCCTGCCTCAGCTCGACCTCGACCCAGGCGGCGTCGTCGCCGGGCGACGCGGCGGCGTCCACCGCGTTGTCGACGAGATTGCCGACCACGGTCGCCACGTCGGCGGCGTCCTCGGGGGCGAGCCGGCCGAGCGCGGTGCGCTCGGAGACGCGCAGGGCGACCTTCCGCTCGGCCGCCAGGGAGGTCTTGGCCGTCAGCAGCGCGGCGACGGCGGTGTCGCGGACGCGGCGGCTGAGGGCGACGTCGAGGGACTGGCGGCGCTGGTTGAGCGCGCGGATGTAGCGCACCACCTCCTCCTGCTCACCGATCTGGATCAGCCCGGAGATGGTGTGCAGCTGGTTGGCGAACTCGTGGGCCTGGGCGCGCAGCAGCTCGGAGGTGCTGCGGAAGGCACCGATCTCCCGTTCCAGGCGGGCCAGTTCGGTGCGGTCGCGCAGGGTGGTGACCGAGCCGAGCGAGCGGCCGTCCTTGGTGACGGTCATGCGGTTCATCACCAGGACCCGGCCGTGGCGGACGACGACCTCGTCCCGCCGCCCGCCCGTCTCCGGCCGGCCGTCCGCGTCCGCCGTGGCGCCGGTCAGGACGTCCCGCAGGCGCCCCTCGATGCCCAGGCCGTCCAGGCTCTGCCCCACACAGTCCCCCGGCAGGTCGAGCAGGCGCCGTCCCATCTCGTTGACCAGGGTGAGCCGGTGCTGCGGATCGAGGGCGACCACGCCCTCGGCGATGCCGTAGAGCATCGCCTCCCGGTGTTCGGCGAGCCCGGTGATCTCGCGGGGCTCCAGGCCGAGGGTCTGCCGTTTGACACGCCGGGCGAGCAGCCAGGAACCGGCCACGCCGAGGCCGCTGGCGATGCCGAGGTAGGCGAGGAGGTAGGAGGAGGCGCCGCCGAGCCGCTGCCACACCGTGGGGTCGGCCTCGCCGACCATCACCGTGCCGAGGTGCCGGCCGAGGGTCTCCGGGGTGTCCCCCAGCACCGGCACCTGCGCGACGAGTTCCCGGCTGCCGCCCAGCGTCAGCGCCCCCGACCAGCCGCGTCCCTCGACGGCGTCGTCGGCGAGCGGCAGCCGGGTGCCGATCACCGTCGGGTCGGTGGAGCTGACGACGCGGCCGCCGGCGTCGGCCACCGTGACCGACGTGACCCCGGACTGGGTCTGCGTGGAGTTCACCAGCGGGGCGAGGGCCTCCCGCGGTACGGGGCGCAGCAGCTGGCTGCGGACCAGCGGGGTGGCGGCCAGCTGTTCGGCCAGGGCGGCGACGCGGCGACCCTCGACCCGGTTGAACGTGGCCTTCGACTGGGCGAGCGAGACGGCGGCCACCGCGAGCAGCACCACCACGACGATGGCGAGCTGGAGGACCAGCATCTCGCCCGCGAGGGTGTGACGGCGGAAGGTGGGGGCCACGGCGTACTCGATCTCGGCTGACGGGGGCGGGGCGGGGCGCGTCGGGGGCGTCGGGGGCGGGGTGCCGGGTCGCCATCATGGCGCCCACCTGCGGCGAGGGAAAGGGATGTGCCGTCTTCGCAATGAACCGGCGATGTGCCGGTGACGCGGACCGCGCGCCGGCGCCCCGCGATCCGACCCCGGCGGTCCGCGATCCGGCCCCGGCGGTCCGACGCCCCGGTGGTACCCGGTGACGCGTCACGGACACGGCGGCGAGGGCCGGTGAGGACGGGCGAGGACCCCTGTGGACCGGCGCGCGGCAGTGACCGCAAAGACCACAACCTCCCTTGGTTCCGCAAGGAAGACACGCCGCCGGGCCGCGGGCACCATGTGGCCCACGTCACCCTCCCCCACAGGGCTCCCCGTACCGATCTACCCAACCGACAGGTGGTGGCATTCGTGCGCCTGCGCACCCCCCTTGCTCTGCTCGGGGCCGCCGTGCTCGTCCTCGCCGGTCCCCCGCTGCTCTCGACGGGCAGCGAGTCCGAGACCGGCACGCAGATCCCCGGCCTGCGCCTCATGGTCCCCAACACGCCCGGCGGCGGCTACGACATCACCGCCCGCACGGCCGCGAAGAACGCCGAGGACGCCGGACTCACGCACAACATCGAGGTGTTCAACCTGCCCGGTGCGGGCGGCACCGTGGGGCTGAGCCGGCTGGTGAGCGAGCACGGCAACGGCAAGCTCGCCATGTCCATGGGCCTCGGCGTCGTGGGCGCCGCCCGTTCCAACCACGCACCCAAGACGCTCGCCGACACCACGCCGATCGCGCGGCTCACCGAGGAGCAGGATGTCGTCGTGGTCGGCAAGGACTCCCCGTACCGGACGATCGACGAGCTGATCACCGCCTGGAAGAAGGACCCGGGCAAGATCCCCGTCGGTGGCGGCTCGTCCCCGGGCGGGCCCGACCACCTCGCGCCGATGCTGATGGCGCAGGCCGCCGGGATCTCCCCCAGGTCGGTCAACTACATCCCCTTCGACGGGGGCGGCGAGCTGCTCGCCTCGATCCTCGGCAACAAGGTCGGTTTCGGGGTCTCCGGCGTCGGCG
Organism: Streptomyces sp. NPDC093586; assembly: GCF_044764905.1. Lineage (NCBI taxonomy): Bacteria > Bacillati > Actinomycetota > Actinomycetes > Kitasatosporales > Streptomycetaceae > Streptomyces > Streptomyces sp. NPDC093586. Next base: position 188,664 of record NZ_JBIWJA010000006.1, read on the forward strand.
AGTACCTGGACCAGATCAAGGCGGGCGAGCTGAGGGTGCTCGCGGTGACGGGCCCGGAGCGCGTGGACGAACTCGAGGACGCCCCGACGCTGAAGGAGTCCGGCTACGACGTGGACTTCACCAACTGGCGCGGCATCGTGGCCCCGCCCGGCCTGACCGAAGCGGAGCGGGACAAGCTGACCCGCCTGGTCGAGGCGCTGCACGACTCTCCCGAGTGGAAGAAGTCCCTGGAGCAGAACGGCTGGGACGACGCCTTCCTGACCGGTGAGGAGTTCGGCGCGTTCCTGGACGCCCAGGACAAGCGCGTGGTGTCGGTGCTGAAGGAGCTGGGACTGTGACGACGCGGACCGAGACGCCCACCGAACCGGCCGCCGAGCGGCGTTCGTGGCTGCGCGACCACTCCGAACTGGGCGTGTGCGTGCTGCTGCTGGCGCTCGGCGTCCTGGTCCTGACCGACGCGCTGACCATGGACGTCGACCTCACCCAGCGGGGCCCGGTCGGCCCGAGGACCGTACCCCTCGTCGTCGGCGCGGGCCTGCTGGTGATCGCCGCGCTGCTCGCCGTGGACGTCCTGCGCGGCGGCCGGGGCGAGGCCGAGGGGGGCGAGGACATCGACCTGTCCGAACCGGCCGACTGGCGCACGGTGCTGCTGCTGTCCGGGATCTTCCTGGGCGCGGCCGTGCTGATCGAGCCGGCCGGTTTCCCCGCCGCGGGCGCGCTGTTGTTCTGGGGCGCCGCCTTCGCCCTGGGCAGCCGGCGCGTCGACCGCGATCCGCTGATCGCCGCGGTGCTGTCCCTGATCACCTACGTCGTCTTCGACAAGCTTCTCGGAGTGCCCCTGCCCGGCGGTCCGCTGATGGGAGTGCTCTGACATGAACGCCCTCAACTCCCTCCTGGACGGCTTCGGCACGGCCCTCACCCCGCTCAACCTCCTGTGGGCCGCCCTCGGCGTCCTGCTCGGCACGGCCATCGGCGTGCTGCCCGGCATCGGCCCCGCGATGGCGGTGGCCCTGCTGCTGCCCGTGACGTACGGGCTGGACCCGGTGGCCGCGTTCATCATGTTCGCGGGCATCTACTACGGCGCGATGTTCGGCGGTTCGACCACCTCCATCCTGCTCAACACCCCCGGCGAGAGCGCCGCGGTGGTCGCGGCCATGGAGGGCAACCCCATGGCCAAGTCGGGTCGCGGCGCCCAGGCGCTGGCCGCCGCCGCCATCGGTCACTTCGCGGGCGGCATGATCGGCACGATCCTGCTGGTGGTGCTGGCGCCGACGGTCGCCGACCTGGCGGTGGACATCGGCGCGCCCGACTACTTCGCCATCATGGTGCTGGCGTTCATCGCGGTGACGTCGGTGCTGGGCTCGTCGCGCGTCAGGGGCCTGGCCTCGCTGCTGATCGGCCTGACGATCGGTCTGGTGGGCCTGGACCAGATGACGGGCCAGCAGCGGCTGACCTTCGGCTCGCTGCAACTCGCCGACGGCATCGACGTGGTGATCGTCGCGGTCGGTCTCTTCGCGATCGGCGAGGCGCTGTGGGTGGCGGCGCACCTGCGGCGCGGGGCGGCGGAGCCGATCCCGGTGGGCCGTCCCTGGCTCGGTCGCGCCGATGTGCGGCGGACGTGGAAGTCGTGGCTGCGCGGCCCGTTCATCGGCTTCCCGTTCGGCGCGATCCCGGCGGGCGGCGCGGAGATCCCCACGTTCCTGTCGTACGTGACGGAGAAGCGGCTGTCCAAGCACAAGGACGAGTGGGGCAAGGGCGCCATCGAGGGCGTGGCCGGCCCCGAGTCGGCGGCGTCGGCCTCGGCGGCGGGCACGCTGGTGTCGATGCTGACGCTCGGTCTGCCGACCACCGCGGTCGCCGCGGTCATGCTGGCCGCGTTCCAGCAGTACGGCATCCAGCCCGGACCGCTGCTGTTCGAACGCGAACCCGAGCTGGTGTGGGGCCTGATCGCCTCCCTGTTCGTCGGCATGGTGCTGCTGCTCGCGCTCAACCTGCCGCTGGCACCGGTGTGGGCCAAGCTGCTGCGCATCCCGCGCCCCTACCTCTACGCGGGGATCATGTTCTTCGCGGCGGTCGGCGCGTACGCGGTGGGCGGCGAGGTCGTCGACCTGGTGATCCTGCTGGTCATCGGCCTGGTCGGCTTCGGCATGCGGCGCTACGGACTGCCGGTCCTGCCCGCGGTGATCGGCGTCATCCTCGGCCCCAACGCCGAGCAGCAGCTGCGCCGCGCCCTGCAGATCAGCGACGGCAGCGTCACGGGCCTGGTGAACACGCCGTTCGCGGTGGCGGTGTACGCGGTGATCGTGCTGCTGCTGGCGTGGCCGTTGCTGAGGCGGGTGGTGGTACGCGCACGCGCGTGAGGCGATGATCCGCCCGTCCGCCCCCGGAGCCTCGACGAGGCCCGGGGGCGGTGCGTTCCGCCCGGCGGCCGGGGCCTTTCGGCCCGGTTCTCAGCTCACCCGCTCCAGGTGGCGCACTCCCCGGGCGGCCAGCGCGACGAGGGACACTCCGGAGATGACCGCGGCGACGACGAGCAGCCACACGTCGAAACCGACGGCGGTGGCGACCGGACCGGTGAGGGCAAGGCCCACGGGACGGGCCACGAAGGAGCCGACCGTGTCGAAGGCGTAGACCCGGGCGAGCCTGTCCTCGGGCACGTGGCTCTGGATGGACTGCTCCCAGTACACGTCGAACATCTGCAGGCCGAGGCCGTGCAGGAACGCGCCGAGCAGGATGGGCCAGAGCGTGTCGGAGAGCGCCATGGCGAGCGGGAAGAAGCCGGTGAACGCGAGCAGGACCACGCCCACCGCCAGCGGCCGTCCCGGCCGGACCCGGAGGCAGAGCAGGCCGCCGACCACGAACCCGGCCATCAGGACCGACAGGGCGAGCCCCCAGGCCGACCGGCCGATCCCGTCCCCCACGACGACCGGGCCGAGCACCGCCTGCGCCCCGCCGTAGAAAAGGTGGTACAGCAGGGCCTGGAGGATCAGCAGCCAGAGCCAGCTGTGCCGCATCACCTCCCGCAAGCCGTCCTTCAGGTCGGCGAGAGCCGATGCCGCCCGGGGCGTGCGCACGTGCGGGACGCGGAAAAGGGCGAAGGCCACCGCGGCGAAGACGAAGGTGCAGGCGTCGGCCATGATCGCCCACCCCGAGCCCACGGCGGCGACCAGCGCTCCGGCCACGGCGTATCCCACCGTGGAGGCGGAGGTCTGGAGCAGCGTCCGCAGCGCGACCGCGTCACCCAGTTCGTCCTCGGGCACCACCAGCCGGGTCATCGCCATGGCGGAGGGACGGCCCAGCGCCGAAACCACACCGCCGAGCCCGCCCAGCGTCGCGATGAGCGGGATGGTGGCGACGTCCAGCAGCAGCGCACCGGCCATCCCTCCCATGACCAGGGCACTGGCGGCCGACGCTCCCGTCATCATCAACTGCCGGGAGACCCGGTCGCCCAGCACACCGCCGGCCAGCGTGGTGACGACCTGGCATGCGGCGAACACCGCTTCCACCAGACCGAGTTGGACGACCGAGCCGCCCAGGTCGAGCACGGCGAACGCCAGCGCCACCGGCGTGATGGCGTTGCCCAGCGCACTGACCGCGCTACCGGAGACCAGGTGGCGGTAGCCGCGATGACGCAGGACTCGAAGGCTTCGTCGCTTCACGGCGAGGAAGGTAATTCGGTACTGAACTTTTCGTCAATTAATTATCTGTGAGCGAATCACTGGGTTACGATCACCCCATGGAGGAGCTCCGTCCCGACTCACCGCACGACTGGGCGGACCGGCATGTCGAGCGGTGGCGGGACCAGTGGACCGGTATCCGTTTCGACGACGAGACCGAGGCGATCACGGTCCGACTGGACAGGATCCGGCGCCACCTCAAGCAGTGCACGCGCCGCGCCGTCGAGGTGGCCGGACTCCAGATCCACGAGTACGAAACCCTTCACCACCTGATCGTCCGGGACACTCCCGGCCTGGCCGCCCCCTCCGCGCTCGCCGCCGATCTCGGTGTGAGCGCCGCCGGCATGACCGGCCGGCTCGACGTGCTGGAGAGGTCCGGCTGGGTCCGCCGGTCACCGGTCGCCGGCGACCGGCGTCGCGTCGACATCGAGGTCACCGAGGACGGCCTCGCCGTCTGGAAGCGGGCGATGGCGCTGCGCGGCCAGGCCGAGGACGAGTTGTTCGGCGTCCTCACGGACCAGGACCGCACCCGCCTCGCCTCACTGCTCAAGCAGCTGACCCTGCACATCGAGGGCGCCGGCTGACCGCCTCCGGACACGCCCTCGGGCCCGGTCGGGGCTATCCCAGGAAGGAAAGACGGACCTGCCGCTGCGGGTTGTCCCTGTTGGTGTCCACCAGGCACACCGACTGCCAGGTGCCCAGTTCCAGGCGGCCGTCGACCACCGGCAGGGTGGCGTGCGGGGGGACGAGGGCGGGCAGGACGTGGTCGCGGCCGTGGCCGGGGCTGCCGTGGCGGTGCTGCCAGCGGTCGTCGGCCGGGAGCAGGGTGTGCAGCGTGGCCAGCAGGTCGTCGTCGCTGCCCGCGCCCGTCTCGATGATCGCGATCCCGGCGGTGGCGTGCGGGACGAAGACGTTGAGGAGGCCGTCGCGGCCGGCCGCCACCTCGCGGAGGAAGGACTCGCAGTCACCGGTGATGTCGGCGACGCGCTCCGCGGAGCCGGTGGTGAGAGTGATGACTCGGGTGGTGAAGGCATCTGACATGCCCCCATCCTGACGTACCCGGCGCGTGACGGGTGGGAGCGGCGGGCCGGGGACACGGTCACCGGGAAGACCGGGAGCGGGCGCACCGTTGGTGGAAACGTGAACAACACACGCGAGGTCGAGGTCGTCGTCGTCGGAGCCGGTCAGGCGGGACTGGCCGGGGCCTATCACCTGCGGCGCACCGGGTTCGAGCCCGAGCGCGACTTCGTGGTGCTCGACCACTCCCCCGGGCCCGGCGGCGCCTGGCAGTTCCGCTGGCCGTCGCTGACGTACGGCAAGGTGCACGGCATGCACTCCCTGCCCGGCATGGAGCTGACCGGCGCCGATCCGGCGCGGCCGTCCGCCGCGGTCGTCGCCGAGTACTTCGCGGCGTACGAGCGCGCCTTCGACCTGCGGGTGCGGCGTCCCGTCGACGTCCGCGCGGTGCGCGAGGGCAGCGGTGGGCGGCTGCTCGTGGAGACCTCGGACGGCACCTGGTCGACGCGGGCGCTGATCAACGCGACCGGCACCTGGGACCGGCCCTTCTGGCCGCGCTACCCGGGCCAGGAGACCTTCCGGGGGCGCCAGGTGCACACCGCTCGGTACGCCGGGCCCGAGGAGTTCGCCGGGCGGCGCGTGATCGTGGTGGGCGGGGGCGCGTCGGGCACGCAGCACCTGCTGGAGCTCGCCCCGTACGCCGCGGCCACCACGTGGGTGACCAGGCGGCCCCCCGTGTTCCGCGAGGGGCCCTTCGACGAGGACGCGGGCCGGGCGGCGGTCGCGCTCGTGGAGGAGCGGGTGCGGCGGGGGCTGCCGCCGAAGAGTGTGGTCTCGGTGACCGGACTGCCGCTCAACGAAGCCGTCCGCGCGGGCCTGGAGTCCGGCGTGCTGGACCGGCAGCCCATGTTCGACCGGATCATCCCCGACGGGGCCGAGTGGGGCGACGGCCGGAAAGTGGCCGCCGACGTCATTCTGTGGGCCACCGGGTTCCGGGCCGCCATCGAGCATCTGCGGCCGCTGCGGCTGCGGGAGGCGGGCGGCGGCATCCGCGTCGAGGGGACGCGCGCGGTCGCCGATCCACGGGTCCACCTGGTCGGTTACGGGCCGTCGGCCAGCACCGTCGGCGCCAACCGGGCGGGACGCGCGGCCGTACGGGACATCAGGCGGCTGCTGGCCGAGGAGGAGCCGGCCGCCGCGTGACGCCCCGCCGGATCACCCGGACGCGGCATCGGCCGGGGGCGGGGCGCTGCGCCGGTTGCGGTTGAACTCGGCGACGTTGCGCCGGTGCTCGGCGTAGTCGGCGGTGAAGCGGGTGTCGCCGGGCTTGACCGTGACGAAGTACAGCCAGTCGCCCGGGGTCGGGGTGATCGCGGCGCGCATCGCCTCGTCGCCCGGGTTGCCGATGGGCGTGGGCGGCAGACCCATCCGCTGGTACGAGTTGTAGGGGCTGTCGATCCGGGTGTCCTGCGTGCTCGTCGCGAGGGTGGAACGGCCCAGGGCGTAGTTGATGGTGGAGTCCATCTGCAGCGGCATCCCCCGCTCCAGGCGGTTGAAGATCACCCGGGCCACCTTGCCCATGTCGTCCTTGGTCGCGGCCTCCGCCTGGACGATGCTCGCGATGGTGACCGCCTGGTAGACGTTCAGCGCGTTGCGCTGGGCGCCCGCGGCGATCGGGGCGCCGTGGAACTTCCTCTTCGCCGTGTCGACCATGGTCGCCAGCAGCTTCTCCGGGGTCGGCTGCTCACCGAGCGGATAGGTCGCCGGGAAGAGATAGCCCTCGGGGTTGCCCCCGGCGTCCTTCGGCAGCTTGAGATCGGCCCTGGCCAGGGACTTCCTGGTGGTGCCGACGGGCAGGGCGAGGGTCTCGTCGACGACCTCGTAGACCTGGGTCGCGCGCCGGCCCTCCGGGATCACCAGGGACGTGGGCCGGGACTCGCCCTCGTCGTCCGTCATCAGCAGCGGCACCACCACGGCGGCTCCGGTCACGAGGGCTCCGGCCGCGACCAGGGCGATGCGGCCCCGGCGCGTCAGCCGGACCGTGCCCCTGGGCGGTCTCGGGGGCCTCGGGAGCCTCGGGGTTCTGGGCGGCGTCGGGAATCCCGGGGTTCGCAGGCTCCTCGGACTCCTCGCGCTCCGTCGCGGAGTGTTCATCTGCATGCGGGCACGGTAACCCTCTTATCATCTCAATCCCGACATATCATCATCCTGTCGACTCCAGTCGGGCGTCCCGCCGCACCAGGGCCGCATACCGCCCGTCGCGTGCCAGCAGCTCCTCGTGCGTGCCCTGTTCGGCCAGGCGACCCGAGTCGAGGACCACGATCCGGTCGGCACCCCGGACGGTGGACAGGCGGTGCGCGATGGTGATGGTGGTGCGGTTGGCGGACAGGGCGTCGAGGGCGTCCTGCACGGCGGCCTCGGTACGGGTGTCCAGGGCGCTGGTCGCCTCGTCGAGGACGAGGACGGGCGGGTCGCGCAGGATGGTGCGGGCGATGGCCAGGCGCTGCTTCTCCCCGCCGGAGAAGCGGTGGCCGCGTTCGCCGACGACCGTGTCGTAGCCGTCGGGCAGGGCGGCGATGTGGTCGTGGATCTGGGCCGCCCGCGCCGCCGCCTCCAGCTCCTCGTCGGTGGCGTCCGGCTTGGCGAAGCGCAGGTTCTCGGCGACCGAGGCGTGGAAGAGGTACGTCTCCTGCGAGACGACGCCGACCGCCCGGGCGAGGGTGTCGAAGTCCAGGTCCCGCACGTCGACCCCGTCGAGGGTGACCCGGCCGCCCGTCACGTCGTACAGCCGCGGCACCAGGTAGCCGAGCGTGGACTTGCCCGCGCCCGTCGGGCCGACGACGGCGAGGCTGCCGCCCGCGGGGACGGTGATGTCGATGCCGTCGAGGACCGGGGCGCCCTTGCCGTCGTAGCGGAACTCGACGTTCTCGAAGCGGACCTCGCCCTTGACCCGGTCGAGGCGGACGGGCTCGTCCCGTTCGGTGATGTCGACCGGCAGGTCGAGGTACTCGAAGATGCGCTGGAAGAGGGCGAGGGAGGTCTGGATCTGGACGCCGGTCGACAGCAGGCTCACGGTCGGGCGGAACAGCCCCTGCTGGAGCGAGACGAAGGCGACGATGGTACCGAGGGAGACGTCCGGCCCGCCGAGCCGGAGGGCGATGCCGGCGGTCCAGTAGATGACGGCCGGCATGGCGGCCATGACGATCGTGATGACGGCCATGCGCCAGCGGCCCGCCATGTTCGATCTGACCTCCAGGTCGACCAGGCGTTCGGACTCGTCGGAGAAGGCGCGGGTGAGCGAGTCGGAGCGGCCCATGGTGCGGCCGAGCAGGATGCCGCTGACGGAGAGCGACTCGGTGACCGTGGCGGCCATCGCCGCCATCTGCTTCTGACGTCTGGTGGTGATCTTCCTGCGTTCCCGGCCGACCCGGCGGCTGATCCACACGAAGACCGGCAGGAGGAGGAGCGAGACGACGGTCAGGCGCCAGTCCAGGACGACCATCGCCACGATCGTGGCGACCACGCTGGTGAGGTTGGAGACCAGGGAGGTCGCCGTGGAGGTGACGGTGGCCTGCATGCCTCCGATGTCGTTGGCGATGCGGGACTGGACCTCGCCGGTGCGGGTGCGGGTGAAGAAGGCGAGGGACATGCGCTGGAGCCGGCCGTAGACGGCGGTGCGCAGGTCGTGCATGACGCGCTGGCCGACCGTCGTGGAGATCAGCGTCTGCAGCACACCGAAGACGCTGGTGAGGACCGCGCCCAGGATCATGCCGAGGGCGAGCAGGCTCAGCAGGCCGGTGCGCCCCTCGGGGATCGCGACGTCGAGGATCTCCCTGAGCAGGAAGGGCGTGGCGACCGAGACCAGGGACGCGGCGCCGACGAGCAGTCCGACGATCGCGAGACGGCCTCGGTAGGGGCGGAAGAGTTTCAGGATGCGACGCACCTGCCGGGGCTGTTCCCCGGCGTCGGCGGGTGGCGTCCAGCTGGTTTCACGGTCGGGATGCATGGGCTCCTACGGGAAACGGAGGGCCGGCGGGACTTCGCCGGTCGCGGCCTGACGGACGACGGACACAGTTCATTGTTACCTATGCTCACAATGAACGTGGTCCTGTTATTGTTCCCGCATGACCGCCCCCGATCCCGACGGCCCGCTCGCCGAGCAGTTGCTGCGGCTCACCCGCAGGGTGCACCGCGTCCAGAAACGCCATCTCGCACAGCGCGGCCTCGGCATCACACCGGCCCAGTCCCGGCTGCTGCGCACCCTGGCGCACTACGGGTCGCCGCCCCGCATGGCCGATCTCGCCGAGCGGCTGGAGGTCGTGCCACGGGCGGTCACGACGCTGGTCGACGGTCTGGAGGCGGCCGGGAAGGTGCGCCGGGCGCCTGATCCGGCCAATCGCCGGGTGATCCGGATCGAGCTGACGGACGACGGGCGCGCGGCCCTGCGGGAGGTGCGCAGCGCACGCCGGCTGGCCGCGGAGGAGATCCTCGCCCCGCTCACGGACGAGCAGCGCGCGGTGCTCGGCGGCCTCCTGGACACTCTGGTCGACGGCCCCGGCACGGAACCCGGGAGCGGACGCGGGCCCGGTACGGCGTAGGGGCACCGACCGCGACGCCCCCCTTTGGCCCACCCCGCGTCGCCGGTGTGCCGCCTCCGGGCCGGTCAGGCCTCCAGGTCCGCCCGGTCCCCCATCACCACCACGGGGTACCGGTCCGGGTCCAGCGTGCGCAGCAGGTACTCCATCGCCGCCTTGGGGAGGCTGACGCAGGCGGACGTGCCGCTGCCGTGGTCCATGTGCAGCCAGATCGAACCCCCCTTGGACGTGCCCTCGGGACGCGTCGGGTCGTTCGGGGGCGTGCCCTTGACCCGGTTGTAGTCGATGGCGACGACGTAGTCGAAGTCGTGCCAGTACGCCTTGCCCCACGAGTGCGGCGCCGCGAAGGCGGAGGAGCGGGTGTAGGGCAGTCCCGCGCCGGGGGCCGGGTCCGGGTCGGGGAGCACGCCGCCCGCGTCGCTGAGCGTGAAGACGCCCACGGGGCTGCGCTGGTCGTCCTCGTGGTGGTCGGTCGTCCATCCCTTCCGGCCGTTGTGCGCCGCCCAACTGCGGGCCCGGTGCCAGACGGAACCCTGCTTCGTGTACAGCACGACCGTGGACGAGGCGGAGTCCTTGCCCTCGCCGTACACCGCGACGACCTGACGGGACTTCGCGGGGATGCGCTGCTGCAGCCGGTCACCGACACCCGGGATCCGCGTGGTGTCGGCCGGGGCTCCGCTCGTGCCGGCCGCCCCGCCGGCGGACCGGCTCGCGCCCGCCTCCCCACCGTGCCCGGACGGTCCGCCGCCGCAGGCGGACAGCGCCGCCACCAGAGAACCGAGTGCCACCATCGTGGCCGCCCTACGCCGTGTTCCACCACTTCGCATCGGTCCATGGTCGCACTCGCCGTCCGGAACGTTCCCGGCCGCCCCGGGGACGTTCCGGGCATGGCACCGGCCCGGGCACCGGCCCCCTGACGCACCGCAGCCGGATTCGTGCCCCCTCGCGGAAAACCGCTTGATTTCGGGTACGCCGCGAAGCGAACCTTTCACGGTTTGCAGCCTCTTGATGCCGTGTCGCGCGGCACCCCTGACCCGAGCCTCTGGGACGTCATGCAGATCCAAGACCTTCCGTATCCCGACCCGGGCGTGCCCGACGCGCGTTCGGGCCCCCGATTTCTGTGGTGGCTGTTCCGGAACCAGCTGGGTGGCCAACTCAAGTCGCTGGCCTGGGGCCTGCTGCACTTCGCCTCCGTCTCGGCGCTGCCCTTCTGCGTCGGTCTCGCCGTGCAGGCCGTCGTCGACCGGTCCGGCGCCCGGCTCGCCGCGGCGGGCGGTCTCATGGCGCTGTGCTGCGTGGGCAACGCGCTCGGCGACACCTTCCTGCACCGTTCCGCGGTCACCAACTGGATCACCGCCGCGGCCCGCGTCCAGCAACTGCTGGCCCGCAGGACCGCGATGCTGGGCTCGGCCCTGACCCGCCGCGTCGCGGCCGGCGAGGTCGTCGCCGTCTCCACCGGCGACGTCGAGAAGATCGGCTGGTTCGTGGAGGCCGTGTCCCGGTTCACCGCGGCGGCGGTGACCATCGTGCTGGTCTGCGTCGGCCTGATCGTCTACGAGCCGTCGCTCGGGCTCGTCGTCGCGGCGGGTCTGCCGGTGCTGGCCCTCGCGGTGCTGCCCCTGCTCCCCCGCGCCACCCGGCGGGCCGACGTCCAGCGCGAGAAGGCCGGACGCGCCACCGAACTGGCCTCGGACACCGTCGCGGGACTGCGGGTGCTGCGCGGCATCGGCGGCGAGGAGCTCTTCCTCGACCGCTACCGCGGCGCCTCCCAGGAGGTGCGTCACGCGGCCGTCCGCAGCGCCCGGATGTGGTCCCTGATCTCCGCGATCCAGGTCCTGCTGCCGGGACTGCTGCTGATCGCGGTGGTCTGGCACGGCGTGCACCTGGCCCGCGAGGGCCGCATCGGCGTCGGCGAACTCGTCACCGTCTACAGCTCCGTCATGATCCTCACCTATCCTCTGCGGCACTTCGAGGAGATCGCCATGGCGTACTCCTTCTCCCGGCCCTCCGCCAAGCGGGCCGCACGCGTGCTGGCGCTGGAGCGGGCCACGGACACCGCGGGGACGCGCACCGCCGAGGCGCCGGCCGGAGACCTGTACGACCCGTCCACCGGCCTGCTCGCGCCGAAGGGACTGCTGACCGCCGTGGTGTGCGGCGACCCCGACGCGGCCGGCCGCCTCGCGGAACGTCTCGGCGGGCACCCCTCCCAAAAGGGCACCTCGGCCCTGCTGGGAGGGGTGCCTCTCGACGAGCTGCCGCTGGACTGCGCGCGCACGGCCGTCCTGGTCCAGGACAAGGACCCGGTACTGCTCTCCGGCACCCTGCGGGAACTCCTCGACGTACCCGCGTCCGGCGCCGTCGCCACCGGGGACGCGCTCGCCGCGGCCCAGTGCGGGGACGTGCTGGCGGCGCTCGCGCAGGGATCGCTCGGCGCCGACGATCCGATGGACGCCCGCATCACCGAGCGGGGCCGCTCCCTGTCGGGCGGCCAGCGCCAGCGGCTCGCCCTGGCCCGGTCCCTGATCACGGACCCGGAGGTACTCGTCCTGGACGAGCCGACCTCCGCGGTCGACTCGCACACCGAGGCGCGGATCGCGGAAGGGGTGCGGAGCCTGCGCGCGGGGCGCACGACGGTGGTGTTCACCTCGTCACCGCTGCTCCTGGACCGCGCGGAGCGCATCGTGTTCCTGCACGACGACCGGGTGGCGGCGGTGGGCACCCACCGGGACCTGCTGCACACCGAGCCCCGGTACCGGGCCGTCGTCACCCGCGAGACCGACGAGGAGACCGCCGCGCGGCGCACCGGGCACGACGGCGGCAACGCGCCGGACCGTGACGGCGGCCGTCTCGGCGAGCCGCTGGACGACGACGTCCTGCACCGACTGGAAGAGATCGAGGAGACGGCATGATCGGCGTGGCGCCACCGTCGTACGACCCGGCGGCCCCGACGGCGGCGAGCACCCTGCCCGTCGGAGCCCCCGCGACCGTCCGCGCCTACGCGGGCGAACTGCTGCGCCGGCACCGCCGGGCGTTCCTCCTGCTCGTCACCGTCAACACCGTCGCCGTGATCGCCTCCATGGCGGGCCCCTCCCTGCTGGGCGGGCTCGTGGAGCGCGTCTCGGACGACGCCCGCGAGCTGCGTCTGGGGCTCACCGCCACGCTGTTCGTGCTGGCGCTGGTCGTCCAGGCCGTGTTCGTACGGGAGGTGCGGCTGCGCGGTGCCGTGCTCGGCGAGCGCATGCTGGCCGACCTGCGCGAGGACTTCCTCGTGCGGTCGGTCGGACTGCCGCCGGGCGTGCTGGAGCGGGCCGGTACCGGCGATCTGCTGTCCCGGATCACGACGGACATCGACCGGCTCGCCAACGCCATGCGCGAGGCCGTGCCCCAGCTGTCCATCGGCGTGGTGTGGGTGGTGCTGCTGCTCGGCGGACTCGCGGTCACCGCCCCGCCGCTCGCGCCGGTGGTGCTGCTCGCCGTGCCGCTGCTGGTGATCGGCTGCCGCTGGTACTTCCGCCGGGCGCCCTCCGCCTACCGCTCGGAGGCCGCCGGGTACGCCGCCGTGGCCGCCGCGCTCGCGGAGACCGTGGACGCCGGCCGCACCGTCGAGGCCCACCGCCTCGGCGCCCGCCGCATCGGGCTGTCGGAACGCCGGATCAAGGAGTGGACCGCCTGGGAGCGCTACACGCTCTGGCTGCGGTCGGTGCTCTTCCCGGTCGTCAACGTCACCCATGTGACCGTGCTCGCCTCCGTCCTGCTGATCGGCGGTGTGTTCGTCCTGCAGGGCTGGATCGGGGTCGGCCAGCTGACCACGGCCGCCCTGATCGCCCAGATGCTCGTCGACCCGGTCGGGCTGATCCTTCGCTGGTACGACGAGCTGCAGGTGGCCCAGGTGTCGCTGGCCCGGCTGGTGGGCGTGCGGGACATCGAGCCGGACGCCGGTGACGCCTCGCTGGAGCCGGACGGACGGCACGTGCGCGCGGACCGGGTGCACTTCGGCTACCTGGAGGGCGTGGACGTCCTGCGCAAGGTGTCCCTGGAGGTCGCCCCGGGGACGCGGCTGGCCCTGGTGGGCCCCTCGGGTGCGGGCAAGTCCACGCTGGGCAGGCTGCTCGCCGGCATCTACGGACCCCGCGCCGGCAGCATCACCCTGGGCGGCGCGGAACTGTCCAGGATGCCCGCCGAGCAGGTCCGCTCGCACGTCGCCCTGGTCAACCAGGAGCACCACGTCTTCGTGGGCTCCCTGCGCGACAACCTCCGGCTCGCCCGCACCGGTGCCACCGACGCCGAGCTGTGGGCGGCGCTGGGCGCGGTCGACGCGGACGACTGGGCCCGCGCGCTCGACGAGGGCCTGGACACCGAGGTCGGCTCCGGCGGGTACGCGCTCACGCCGGCGCAGGCCCAGCAGGTCGCGCTCGCCCGGCTGGTGCTGGCCGACCCGCACACCCTGGTGCTGGACGAGGCGACGTCCCTCCTCGACCCGCGGGCCGCGCGCCACCTCGAACGGTCCCTGGCCCGTGTCCTGGAGGGCCGCACGGTGATCGCGATCGCGCACCGCCTGCACACCGCCCACGACGCGGACGTCATCGCCGTCGTCGAGAACGGCAGGATCAGCGAGCTGGGCAGTCACGACGAGCTGGTCGCGGCGGACGGTGCCTACGCGGCGCTGTGGCGGTCGTGGCACGGGTGACCGGGGCTCGCCGCTCGCCGCTCGGCCATGCGGACGGGGACACGCCGGTCACTGCGGGCGGGGCGGCGCAGAGGGCCGTGGGCTTGATCGTCGTCGGCGGCTGCGGGTGGTCCGTGGCTTGTCGCGCAGTTCCCCGCGCCCCTGGGCATGCTGCGCCGCCCGGCACCGGGCAGGCACCGGAGGAGCCGCCCCGGCCGGGCTCCGTGCCGTTGCGCGGTCCCGAACAGGGGTGGAAGGCTGGGAGGAGGCACCGGCTCGGGGAAGGCCCGGGGACCGCATGGTCCGGCGACGGGTGACGCCTGTGCCCCGTGCAGCGGCGGCCCGCCGCGGCCCACGGCGAGAAGGGGACGGCCCCCACCCCCTGGAGGTACCCGTGAACAGCGCCGACGGATGGGGAGACGACGTCTATCAGCCCGACGGGTCCGAACAGAGGGAGGACACCGGGCTGCTCGACGGTGAGGACACCCTCGAGTACGACGGTGTCGACGATCCCCTCGACCGGGGCTGGTCCCCGCCCGAGCGCCCCTGGGCGGTCGAGCACACCGGTGTGACGGCCGCCGAACGCCGGCGGGGCGAGACGCTGGAGCAGCGGCTCGCCGAGGAACTGCCGGATCCCGCCGTCCCCGACGGCGACGGTCTGGGCGACTCCGAGGGCACCGACGGCGAACTGCTGGACAACGAGGTCGGCGCGGACCGCTCCGGCCGGCTCGTGGCGCCCGACGAGGGGACGCGCGAGGACGAGGAGCCGGCGCTGGTCGCCACCGACGTGGGCATCGACGGCGCGGCGGCGTCCGCCGAGGAGGCCGCGATGCACATCGTCGACGAGGACTCCCTGCCCGGCTGACACCACCCGCCGCGGCGTTCCCGTGCCGCCGCCCCGATGATCCGCGTCGTACGAGGAGCAGCCATGCAGCAGGACAAGCACCCCGAGTACCGGCCCGTCGTCTTCCGTGACCGCGCCGCCGGATACGCCTTCCTCACCCGGTCCACCGCGACCAGCGAGGAGACCATCGCGTGGGACGACGGGGAGACCTACCCGGTGGTGGACGTGGAGATCTCCTCGGAGAGCCACCCCTTCTACACGGGCAAGGCGCGCACGGTCGACTCGGAGGGTCGCGTCGCCCGCTTCGAGCGGCGCTACGGGGGCGGCGAGGGGCAGGGCGGTACCGGTGGTGGGGCCGGCTGAGCGGACCGGGCGCGCCTCCGGGGAGCCGGCACCCCGTCCGGGCCGGGCGCGGCCGGCGCCCGCCGGACGCCTCGGACGAACGCCCGCCGGACGGCCCGGACGCCTCAGATGACGTTCAGTGCCGCCGCGCAGCCCACTCCGCCGAGCACCATGAAGACCGGCATCAGGACCTTCAGCTCCACCCAGCTGCCCGCCCGGAACCGCATGGCCTTCGGTGGACCGATGGGGTACCACCGCTTGCGGCCCACCGGTATGGGCCACAGGATCGGGCAGCCCGAGACGGTCAGCGCGTCCCCGATGTCGTGCACCAGCGCGCCCAGCACGATCGGCAGCCCCAGCCACAGGTACTCCTGGCCGGGCGCGGTGAACAGCCAGTCCGAGCCGCCGCCCGGCTCGTCCAGCGTCCCGGCGAGGATCCACGCGCTCGTCGCGGCGAGCAGCCAGACCAGTACGTCGGCGCTGGAGCCGCGGGTCGCCCGCCACAGCAGGCCCTCGATGGCGAGCACCATGTGCACGAAGAGGATGCCGAGCACCGCCCATCGTCCGCCCGTGATGGCCAGGGCCGAGGTGCCGGCGCCGATCAGGACGGCCCACAGCCAGGTGTGCGTCAGCGTGCGGTGTCCGCCGGAGCGGCGCGGGTCGCCCCGCTTCTTCGTGGCCTTGTAGACGGCGTACGACAGCTTGTCGACGATCTCGCACAGCCACCGGGAGACGGGCCCGAAGGCCCGGGAGATGGTGGCCGCCTTGTGGTCGAGGTCCGGGGCGAGGGCGGCGCCCGCGCAGATCAGGGCCCCGACGAGCAGCACCGGCCAGGGCATCGGGTGTCCGGCCGCGGCGGTCGCCGCCCCGACGCCGAGCCAGGCCGCGGCGCCCGACAGTGAGTGTGCTGGTCCCATCATCGCCGTTGCCCGCCCCATTCCTCGTCTGCCGCTGTCCAGTTGTCCGGGTCCGATCCAGGATCCGCTGATGCGCCGTCGGCGACCCAGCGTAGCGGCCGTGATCTTCGTTCCGGCATCCGATTCCCCCCTCGCGGCCCGGGCCAGGCAAGATGGGGGCGTGACCCTCATCGACCAGCTCCCGCCGACCGCCGATCCCGACGCCCTGTACGAAGCCTTCGAGTCCTGGGCCCAGGAGCGCGGTCTCACGCTCTACCCCCATCAGGAGGAGGCGCTGATCGAGGTGGTCTCCGGCGCCAACGTGATCGTGTCGACGCCCACCGGCTCCGGCAAGAGCATGATCGCGGCGGGTGCCCACTTCGCCGCCCTGGCCCGGGACGAGGTCACCTTCTACACTGCTCCGATCAAGGCGCTGGTGTCGGAGAAGTTCTTCGAGCTGTGCAAGCTCTTCGGCACCGAGAACGTCGGCATGCTCACCGGCGACGCCTCGGTGAACGCCGACGCCCCCGTCATCTGCTGCACCGCCGAGGTGCTGGCGTCGATCGCGCTGCGCGACGGCAAGTACGCGGACATCGGCCAGGTCGTCATGGACGAGTTCCACTTCTACGCGGAGCCGGACCGCGGCTGGGCCTGGCAGATCCCCCTGCTGGAGCTGCCGCAGGCCCAGTTCGTCCTGATGTCGGCCACGCTCGGTGACGTCTCGTTCTTCGAGAAGGACCTCGCGCGCCGCACCGGCCGCCCCACGGCGGTGGTCCGCTCGGCCACCCGTCCGGTGCCGCTGTCGTACGAGTACCGCTACACGCCGCTCACCGAGACGCTCACCGACCTGCTGGAGGCCCGGCAGGCGCCCGTCTACATCGTGCACTTCACTCAGGCGCAGGCCGTGGAGCGCGCGCAGGCGCTGATGAGCATCAACATGTGCACGCGCGAGGAGAAGGAGAAGATCGCCGAGCTGATCGGCAGCTTCCGCTTCACCACGAAGTTCGGCCGCAATCTCTCCCGTTACGTCCGGCACGGCATCGGTGTGCACCACGCCGGCATGCTGCCCAAGTACCGGCGTCTGGTGGAGAAGCTGGCCCAGGCCGGGCTGCTGAAGGTGATCTGCGGGACCGACACGCTCGGCGTGGGCGTCAACGTCCCGATCCGCACGGTGCTGTTCACGGCGCTGACCAAGTACGACGGCACCCGGGTGCGCACGCTGCGGGCGCGGGAGTTCCACCAGATCGCCGGCCGGGCCGGGCGTGCGGGCTTCGACACCGAGGGCTTCGTCGTCGCCCAGGCGCCCGAGCACGTCATCGAGAACGAGAAGGCGCTCGCGAAGGCCGGCGACGACCCGAAGAAGCGGCGCAAGGTCGTCCGCAAGAAGGCTCCCGAAGGCTTCGTGGCCTGGTCGGAGAGCACCTTCGAGAAGCTCATCGCCTCCGAGCCGGAGCCGCTGACCTCCCGGTTCCGGGTCACACACACGATGCTGCTGTCGGTGATCGCCCGGCCCGGCAACGCCTTCGCGGCGATGCGGCACCTGCTGGAGGACAACCACGAGCCGCGCAAGCAGCAGCTGCGGCACATCCGGCGGGCGATCGCCATCTACCGCTCGCTGCTGGACGGCGGCATCGTCGAGAAGCTCGACCAGCCGGACGCCGAGGGCCGCATCGTCCGTCTGACGGTGGACCTCCAGCAGGACTTCGCGCTGAACCAGCCGCTGTCCACGTTCGCGCTCGCCGCGTTCGAGCTGCTGGACCCCGAGTCGCCGTCGTACGCGCTGGACATGGTGTCCGTCGTGGAGTCCACGCTGGACGATCCGCGGCAGATCCTCGCCGCCCAGCAGAACAAGGCGCGCGGTGAGGCGGTGGCCGCGATGAAGGCGGACGGCGTCGAGTACGAGGAGCGCATGGAGCGTCTCCAGGACATCACGTACCCGAAGCCGCTGGAGGAGCTGCTCTTCCACGCCTACGACACCTACCGCAGGAGCCACCCGTGGGTGGGTGACCATCCGCTGTCGCCGAAGTCGGTCATCCGCGACATGTACGAGCGGGCGCTGACCTTCACGGAGCTGGTCTCCCACTACGAGCTGGCCCGCACCGAGGGCATCGTGCTGCGCTACCTCGCCAGCGCCTACAAGGCCCTCGACCACACCGTCCCCGACGACCTGAAGTCCGACGACCTCCAGGACCTGATCGAGTGGCTCGGCGAGATGGTGCGCCAGGTCGACTCCAGCCTGCTGGACGAGTGGGAGCAGCTGGCCAACCCCGAGGTGATGACCGCCGAGGAGGCCCAGGAGAAGGCCGACCAGGTGCGGCCGGTCACCGCCAACGCGCGCGCCTTCCGCGTCCTCGTCCGCAACGCCATGTTCCGCCGTGTCGAGCTCGCCGCCCTCGACCAGGTGGAGGAGCTGGGCGAGATGGACGGCGACGCCGGCTGGGACGCCGACGCGTGGGGCGAGGCCATGGACAAGTACTGGGACGAGTACGACGACCTCGGCACCGGTCCCGACGCCCGCGGCCCGAAGCTGCTGGTGATCGAGGAAGAGCCGAGGAACGGTCTGTGGCGCGTGCGGCAGATCTTCGACGACCCGAACGACGACCATGACTGGGGCATCAGCGCCGAGGTCGATCTCGCGGCCTCGGACGCCGAGGGCCGGGCGGTCGTCCGCGTCACCGATGTCGGCCAGCTGTGAGCACAGGAGAACCCCACCGATGACGAACCCGGCCGAGAGCCTCGTCGACCTGCTCGACCTGGAGCAGATCGAGGTCAACATCTTCCGCGGCCGCAGCCCCGAGGAGTCCCTGCAGCGGGTCTTCGGTGGCCAGGTGGCCGGCCAGGCGCTGGTCGCCGCCGGGCGTACCACGGAGGGCGACCGCCCGGTGCACTCGCTGCACGCGTACTTCCTGCGTCCCGGGCGTCCGGGCGTGCCGATCGTGTACCAGGTCGAACGGGACCGGGACGGGCGGTCGTTCACGACCCGCCGGGTCACCGCCGTGCAGCAGGGCCGCACGATCTTCACGCTCACCGCCTCCTTCCACAAGCCTGAGCAGGGGAGTTTCGAGCACCAGTTGCCTCCGGCGCGCAAGGTCCCGGACCCGGAGTCGCTGCCTACGGTCACCGAGGAGATCCGGGAGCACCTGGGCGCGCTGCCGGAGCAGTTGGAGCGGATGGCCCGCCGTCAGCCCTTCGACATCCGCTACGTCGACCGGCTGCGCTGGACCCCCGAGGAGGTCGAGGGCGCCGAGCCGCGCAGCGCGGTGTGGATGCGCGCGGTCGGACCGCTCGGCGACGACCCGCTCGTGCACACCTGCGCGCTGACCTACGCCAGCGACATGACCCTCCTGGACGCCGTGCGCATCCCGGTGGAGCCGCTGTGGGGGCCGCGGGGCTTCGACATGGCGTCGCTGGATCACGCCATGTGGTTCCACCGGCCGTTCCGCGCCGACGAGTGGTTCCTGTACGACCAGGAGTCCCCGATCGCGACCGGCGGGCGGGGACTGGCCCGTGGGCGGATCTACGACGTGGAGGGGCGCCTGCTGGTGTCCGTCGTGCAGGAGGGGCTGTTCCGGTCCCTGTAGGTCACGCCCCTCTGCGCCGGAGCCGGCCGAGCAGGCCGCGCAGCCGTCCGGAGTCCTCGGTCCGGTGCCGCACGGGTACCGGACAGGGTGGGTCCGGCATCGGCTGAGCGGCGGGGCGCGCGGCCCGGTGTCCGTGTGCCGTCCGCGCCCGGCGGTGCTCGTGCGCCGTCGGTGCCGGGCGGTGCCGGTGCTCCCGCGGGGCCGGGCGTGGTGCCGGGTGGAGCAAGCGCGCGTCGCGCACCGCGCGCGCCAGGCCGGCCCGGAGCCG
The DNA here is from genome assembly GCF_044764905.1 of Streptomyces sp. NPDC093586. NCBI lineage: Bacteria > Bacillati > Actinomycetota > Actinomycetes > Kitasatosporales > Streptomycetaceae > Streptomyces > Streptomyces sp. NPDC093586. The sequence continues at coordinate 208,550 of NZ_JBIWJA010000006.1, forward strand.
GTCGATCTCGTCCGGATCGGCCGCCGTCATGAGTTCTTCGGCGATCCGCGCGGCTGGGGAACCCGGTGAGCCGTGGGCCGGCCGGGCCGGCCGGTACCGGCTCAGGTGGGAACGCTCGTAGGGGTCCGCGACCACCTCCGAGACGTCGACCGGATCGAGCAGCGAGGCCACGGCGGCCGCCCGGGCCCACGGGTCGTCCGTGCGACGGAGCAGGCATTCGAGGTGCCGGCCCCGCCAGTTGCGGGGGCGCAGGTCCAGCCCCTCCGTCAGTCGGTCCCGCAGGCCCTGGGGTGTGCGCCCCGTCAGCAGCGCCGCGTTGTGCTCGTCGGCCGCGAACTTCCTCAGGTCGTCGACGAGATACCTCCAGACGACGGCCCGGTAGCGGTTGATGGAGAACGCCGTGGGCACCAGCAGCCCCAGTCGGGCGAGGCGGGTGAACCGGGCCTTCGTCACCTCCAGGAGGGCCGCGCCGTCCGTCGTGCCCACCGTCCGGACCCTCTCCCGCAAGGCGTCGGGAAAGCCCACGTCCGCACGGATCCGCTGGATCTCGGCGCGGGGCACGCGCCCTCCGCCTCCTCCCTCGTCGGGGACGGTGCGGATGCGTCCGAGATGCACGGCGAGGTCGAACTCGCTTCGCCTCAGACCGAGTTCCCGTGCCGCCCGGCTCGGCGCGACCGCGCTCTCCCGGGCGGTGGTGATCCGTTCGGCGGTGGTCGTGCCGTCGTTCCCGATGGTCTTCGCGGACATGCTCGTCTCCCCCGTGGAGTGTGCCGGCCGACGCCGTCCTCGGCCGCTCGACACAGAACCGTAGCCGCTGCCGCGCCACCCGTGACGAGCCTGTGGAAAACTCCGCACCTGCCGTTCAACGAGCCATGAAAGACCTGGTCATGGCTCTATGAACGGGTTCCGGTCCGGCTGCCGCGCGTCGACGTCGAGGTGTTCGCCGACCCGGTTGACGAGCAGTGTCATCTCGTAGGCGATCTGCCCGATGTCGGACTCCGCCCCGCTGAGCACGCACAGACAGCTGCCGGAGCCCGCCGCCGTGACGAACAGCAACGCGTCGTCGAACTCGACCATCGTCTGCCGTACCCCGCCGGCCCCGAAGTGACGGCCCGAGCCCTTGGCCAGGCTGTGGAGTCCGGACGAGACGGCGGCGAGGTGCTCGGCGTCCTCCCGCCGCAGTCCCGTGCTCGCGCCGGTCACCAGTCCGTCGTTGGACAGGACCAGCGCATGCCGTACGTGTTCCACCCGCTCGGTCAGGTCGTCCAGCAGCCAGCCGAGTCCCTGCTTCTGCGCCATGATCCGGTCTCCCCGTGTTGTCCCCGTATGCCTCGTCTCCCCCTGCCCGGGGGATCTGCCCGCCAGCCTTCCCCACACCCGGGCCACGGGCAAGGAGGATGGGGCGCATGGCACAGAAGATGACCGATGACGAGTGGCGGGCGTTCGTCTCCCACGGCACCCGCACGGCGAAACTCTCCACCGTTCGCGCGGACGGCAGCCCGCACGTGGCGCCGGTCTGGTTCCTGCTGGACGGGGACGAGGTGGTGTTCAACACCGGCGAGGACACCGTGAAGGGACGCAACCTGGTCCGGGACGGCCGGGTGGCCCTGTGCGTGGACGACGACCGGCCGCCCTTCGATTTCGTGGTGCTGCAGGGCCGCGCGAGGATCGTGGAGGACTCCGGCGAACTCCGGCGCTGGGCCGCGCGGATCGGGGCCCGGTACATGGGCGAGGAACGCGCCGAGGAGTTCGGGGCCCGCAACGGCGTACCGGGGGAGCTCCTGGTCCGCGTCACGGTCGACAAGGTCGTGGCGCTGAAGGCCGTGGCGGACTGAGGTTCCCTTCCGGGCGCAGCGGAGGGCCGGCAGCCGGGGCGAGGCCGCCGCGGAGAGGACGGTGCGCCGGCCCGGACGCGAGGTCGCCGCGGGGGCGGTGGGCCGGTCACCGCACGGAGTCGAGCAGCCGGGCGGTGTGCATCCGCCCGGCGTACTCGACCAGCCGGATCAGCACTTCCTTCCCCGAGTCGCGTTCCCGTGCGTCGCACAGCACCACGGGCGTTCCACTGTCCAGGTCGAGAGCGCGCAGGACGTCGTCGGCACCGTGGTGGCGAGCGCCCGCGAAGCAGTTGACGGCCACCACGAACGGGATGTGCCGGTGCTCGAAGTAGTCCACCGCCGGGAAGCAGTCCGCCAGGCGCCGGGTGTCCGCGAGCACGACCGCGCCGAGGGCGCCCTGTGCGAGTTCGTCCCACAGGAACCAGAAGCGGTCCTGGCCCGGGGTGCCGAACAGGTAGAGGGAGAGTCCGGACCGGATGGTGATGCGTCCGAAGTCCATGGCGACGGTCGTGGTGACCTTCTGGTCGATGCCGCCGGTGTCGTCCACTGTCCGGCCGGCCTCGCTGAGCAGTTCCTCCGTGCGCAGCGGCCTGATCTCGCTGACCGCTCCCACCAGGGTGGTCTTGCCCACGCCGAACCCTCCGGCGACCAGGATCTTCAACGCCAGCGCGGTCGTGTCGCCGCCGGTGGCGTCGGAGTGCTCGGAGACCATCGATCACTTCTCTCGGGAGTGCGGGCGGCGGCCGGCGGCCGTGGGTGTGTGCGGCGGCCTCGGCGTGCGCGCGCGGGTGCCACGGGCGGGCGGGTCGTCGTGGGCGTTCTTCGCTGACATGGACTGCGACCTCTTCTCCTCGGTTCGGGCGGCCCCCGCAGGACGTGGCTACAGGGCGCGCAGCCCGTTGATCACCTCGCGCAGGATGCGCTCGTCGGGAAGTTGCGCGGGCGGTACGGGACGGCTGACGGTCACGGAGCCCAGTTCGACCAGGTCGCCGAGGAGCACCCGGACGACTCCCACAGGCAGGTCCGCGCCGGCCGCGAGCTCGGCGACCGACTGGGTCTCCGTGCGGCACAGCTCGATCAGGGCCCGGTGCTCCGGCCCCAGCGCCGTGTGGCCGGCTTCGGGTGCGTCCGGGGCCAGGGCGACGAGGGCGATCAGGTCGAAGCGCACTCCGGTGGGGCCCGGCCGGGTGCGGCCGCCCGTCATCGCGTAGGGGCGGACGAGCGGTCCGGCCTCGTTGTCGTACCACTGGCTGCCCGGCCGGTCGGGCACGCCGCCCGTCGTGTCGTCGGTCATCTGCGCGGACCGCCCTTCCGCGTCATCCGGCGGCGGGCGGCCGGGCCGCGGTGCGCGGCGGCGTGTGGAGGTGCTCGCCGACCCGCCTGACCAGCCGTGCCATCTCGTAGGCGACCAGGCCGATGTCGGCGGTCACGGTGGTGAGGACGGCTAGGCAGGAGCCGTCCCCCGCGGCGGCCACGAACAGGAAGGCATCGTCCATCTCCACCATGGTCTGGCGCACGCCCCCGGCGCCGAAGTGCCGGCCCGCGCCCTTGGCGAGGCTGTGGAAACCGGAGGATACGGCGGCCAGGTGCTCGGCGTCCTCGCGTCCGAGGCCCGTCGACGCGCCCACGGCGAGTCCGTCGTTCGACAGCACGACGGCGTGCCGCACTTCGCTCACGCGCAGGACCATGTCGTCCAGCAGCCAGTCGAGTTCGCCGGTCCGCCGGTCGGCGGTCGTGCGGGGGTCCTGGATCATGCCGGGTCTCCTTCACTGGTGTCGCGGGGGGTCGTCGCGCCGGGCGGGACTCCGCGGCCGGGTCGCCTGCCGCCACCGCGTGTCCAGCCGTCGCGGTATGCCGCCATGCGGTCGCGTACGCGCTCGGGGGTGCGCTCGTCGTCGTGCGGTGGGAGGGGCTGCGCGGGTTCCTCCGGTCGCCCGTTGCGCAGTTGGGGGGCGAGGCTGGCCTGGCGTACGCGGCGGGGAAGGTCGTCGGCCCCCGTGGCTCGCTCGGCGGACCGGTCGGGAGAGCGGCCGGTGGACGGGTGCAGACGCAAGGCGGGGACTCCTGTGGGCCGGCTCGTGGTCGCGGCCTCCGCCGCGGTCGGTACGGGTGCCACCAGTGCGGGCCGGCCGGCGGGTGCGGGGACGGGCTCCTGGCGCGGGACACCGACGGGCACGCGCGCGTACCGGTGCTCCCCCGGCTCTCCTGCTCTCTGCGCCGCTTCCTCCTGTACCGCTTCCTCCTGCGGCACCTCCCTCCGCGCCGCCGCGGAGGCCAGGCGTGACTGCGCGCGCAGCGGTCGGGGGTCCCCGGGCGGACGTTTCGCCGCTCCGTTGTGCAGCAGGACGGTGGGCACGAGGACGACGGCGGTGGTGCCGCCGTAGGGCGAGGTCCTCAGATGGACCTTGATGCCGTGCCGGGACGCGAGCCGGCTGACCACGAACAGGCCGAGCCGATCGCTGTCGAACAGGTCGAGCGCCTCCGATTCGGCGATGCGGCGATTGGCTTTCGCGAGGGCCTCCTGGCCCATGCCGAGCCCTCGGTCCTCCACCTCGAGCGCGTAGCCGTTCCCGACGGGCTCCCCGGTCACGCTCACGCGCGTGTGGGGCGGTGAGAACTGCGCGGCGTTCTCGATGAGCTCGGCGACGAGGTGGGTGAGGTCGGCGACGGCGGCGCCGACGACGGCCGCCTCGGGCAGTTGCCGTACCTCCACGCGCGCGTAGTCCTCGACTTCGGAAACCGCCGCCCGGACGACGTCGGTCAGCGGGACCGGCATGCGCCAGGCGCGTCCGGGGGCCGCGCCGGAGAGAATGATCAGACTCTCGGCGTGGCGGCGCATCCGGGTGGTGAGGTGGTCGAGACGGAACAGGTCGCTCAGTTCGTTCGGGTCGTCGGAGCGGCGTTCCATGCTGTCGAGGAGGCTCAGCTGGCGGTGGACGAGGATCTGGCTGCGGCGGGCGAGGTTGACGAAGACACCGGAGATGCCGCTGGCGAGCTCGGCGCGCTCGGCGGCGGCCCGCAGCGCGGCGCGGTGCACGGTGCCCAGGGCCTCGGCGACCTGCCCGGCCTCGTCCTCGGCGGGTGCTCCCGGCGGGGCCTCGGCCCGGATGTCGATCTCCTCTCCGGTGCGCAGCCGGCGCATGGCCTCGGGAAGTTTGTGCCGGGCGATCTCCAGGGCGCTGTTGCGCAGGCTCACCAGCTCGACCACGAGGCCGCGGCCGATGCGGACGGAGATGACCAGCGACGCGGCGACGGCGAGGAGGCCGAAGAGGACGGCGGCCCCGGCCGGGGTGAGCACGCCCCGGGTGAACGGGTCGGCCCGGTCGGCGACTCCGCGTCCGGCGTCCTGTTCGATGGTCCGCATGCCGTCCTGCACGCGCGCGTGGGCCGTGTCCCAGGCGCCGCGGGGTGCCACGGCCTCGATCGACCGGACGTGCGCCCCGCCGTCCAGCAACCGGTCCTCGGTGGAGCCCACCACCGTGTAGGCGGCGCCGTCGGCGAGTTCCAGCCAGGCGGCGCGTTCCGTACCGCGCAGATCGGCGACGGCGGACTCGGTGAGGGCGCGGCGGGCACCGACGGCGCCGGTGAACAGGTGCAGCCGCTCGCCGTCGAGGCGGCCGGTGAGCCGCGCACCGGCGAGTACGGCGTCCTCCTGGGCCAGCGCCTCGCCCGCGCGGGCGAACTCGACCAGCACGCGCGCGTCGGACCCGAGGTCCGCGTCCTGCACACCGCTGAGCGCGCCGCCCACTCCGAAGGCCGCCGAGATGGTCGTCGTGTACCGCTGGTATGCCTCCCTCCAGCCCGCGCGGCGCTCGAGCACGGCGCTGCGCAGCGGGTCCAGCCTTTCGGCACCGGTGACGAACGCCTCGAGCCGCCGCGCCACTCCGGCGGGCAGTTCCCCGCTGTCGGCGACGGTGCTGTGCTCGCCGAGCCGCAGCTTTCCCACGGCCCGGTCGGTGCGGGCGGACAGTTCCTCGTAGTCGCCGGCGGGCACCGCGGTCGGGTCGGTGGCGCGGCGTACGGCTGCCGTCCGCTCCGCCTGCAGCGCGGCGACGGCGGCGCTCACCGGTGCCCTGACCTGGGCGTCCACCCGCTGGACCTGGCGCAGCCGGGAGACGTCCTGGGCGGTGGTGACGGTGGCGTACGCCCACAGGGCCAGGAGGGAGACCACCGGCACCATCAGCAGGCAGACGATCTTGGCCCGTACGGTACGCGGGCGTATGCGACGGCGCCACGCGCGCGTGGAGGCCGGGCCCGGCGTCTCACCCGCGGGCTCCACCGGCCTCTCGTCGGCCGGTGGTCCGGCGTGCGCGCGACGGCCGCGTGCGGGCGGCGCCGCGGCGCCGGTCGCGGGGGTCGTACGGAGTGGGCGCATGGCCTCCTCGCTTCTGACTGGTTCGGGGGGTGCCCCGTCTCCGGGCCGCCGGTGCCCGGGCCGCGCTACCGTGCGGGGCTCTCGACGGGCTGCTGAGCCGAAGCTGACGCCTCGCGTTCCCCTGCGGTCGGTGACAGCGCGACGAATGCCGAGGTCAGGAACAGATAGGACCCGAGGCCGACGGCGAGGGGGAAGATGAACTGCATCGCCGTGGCCCCGGGCAGGGCCTCGCCGGACGGCGTGACACGCACACTCACCGCGAACATCCCGGTGTAGTGCATACTGCTCACCGCCGCTCCCATGACCGGGGAGGCGAGGGTGACCGCGAGGGGCGACCTGATGTCGAGCGCGGCCCACAGCGCCGCCGTGGCCGCGACGACGGCGATCACGACGGAGAGGACGACCCGCGTCGGGTCGTAGCTCACGTCGCCGTGCAGGCGTACGGCCGCCATGCCGAGGTAGTGCATGCTCGCGACGCCGAGTCCCGTGGTGAGTCCGCCGGCCAGGAGCGCGCGTCCGCGGTCGCGGCCGTACCCGACCGCGAAGACGCCGGCGCAGACGACGAGCACGGCGACGAGCAGGCTCACGAGAGTGAGCGGTACGTCGTAGCGGATGTCGGTGCCGCTGACCCGGAAGCCGAGCATGGCGACGAAGTGCATCGTCCAGATACCGGTGCCGATCGCCGTGGCCGCGGTGAGGAGCCAGTTGCGGCGCGAGCGCCCGGTGGCGCCGAGGGCGCGCACGGTACAGCGCAGCCCGAGGGCAGCGCCGGTGCAGGCCATCGCGTACGACAGCGTGGGTGTCAGCCAGCCCAGGGCGGCGTGGTCCAGGTGTCCCATGGCTCCGGGACGCTAGTCCCGCCAGGGGCGCGCAACGGGGGCGCGTTCGAAAGCTGTTGGAATATGACACAGAGAGGTGCTGGAACGATCGCGTCACGCTCGAACGTGTGCACTGCGGCGACCTGGTTGCCGGTTGGGGGATCATGCGGAACATGAGCGACGACCACACACACGTCCAGGAATTCTTCGCGGCCCGCGCCGCCGACTGGGACAGCCGATTCCCCGACGACGGTCCCGCCTACGCGGCCGCCGTCGCCGAGATGGGCCTGCGCGAGGGGGGCCGGGTGCTCGACGCCGGCTGCGGCACCGGACGCGCCCTGCCACCGCTGCGGGCGGCCGTGGGCCCGTCGGGAGTGGTCGTCGGTGCCGATCTGACCCCGGCCATGCTCGAGGCCGCCGTACGGGCCGGGAGGGACCGGGACGGGCGTCTGCTGCTGGCCGACGTGACCGCGCTTCCGCTGCGTCCGCGGTCGCTCGACGCCGTGTTCGCGGCGGGACTGATCGCCCATCTGCCCGATCCGGCGCGCGGTCTGGGGGAACTGGCGCGGGTCGTGCGGCCCGGTGGTGTGCTGGCGCTGTTCCACCCGATCGGCAGGGCGGCGCTCGCCGCACGGCAGGGGCGGCGGATCACCCCCGACGATCTGCGTGCCGAGCCCAACCTCCGGCCGCTGCTGGCCACTTCCGGGTGGCGCATGACGTCGTACGCCGACGAGGACGCCCGGTTCCTGGCCCTGGCCGTCCGCGAGGGCTGACCGTCAGGCCCGTCCCGCGACGGCCGCCGCGAACGCGTCCGGGTTGTCGAACATCACGTTGTGCCCCGCGCCCGGCACGGTCACCACCCGCACACCCGTGGTCTCCAGGGCCCGGTGGCCGGCCAGTTCACCGCTGTACTCGCCCTGCAGATAGACGCGGTCGATGTCCAGCCCTTCGAGCAGGGTGCGCATCACGGGCTCCGATCCGCGCCGCAGGCCGACGGCGGAGCGGTGCAGGGCGCGGGGGTCGGCCAGCCTCATCGTCGCCGCCCACTGGGGGCCGACACTGTCGAGCACGCGCGCGTGGGCGCCGTTCACGAAGTCGTCCTCCTCGTGGGAGGCGATGACGCTGCTACCGGCGGCCGGCGGCGGGAAGGCGTCGAGGTTGGCCTCGGCGAGGACGAGGCGGGATACCAGTTCGGGCCGCCGGTGGGCCAGGACGACGGCGACCGAGCCGCCCATGCTGTGCGCGACCAGTTCGGCGCCGGACACACCCGCCGCGTCCAACGCCGCGGCGAGCGCCCCGGCGTGGTCGTCGAGGGTGTAGCCGAAGTCCTGGGGCCGGTCGCTGGTGCCGTGGCCGGGCAGGTCGACGAAGAGGCTGCGCCGGCCCGCGAGTTCGGGGCGGGCCGCGATGTGCGCGTGGTACACGGACGACATCGCCCCGAGCCCGTGCACGTACACCCGTGCCGGCTCCTCCCCCGGTGTCTCCGTCCAGCGGATGCGGCTGCCCTTGCCGTCGAACTCGGTCTCTCTCATCCCGTCTTCCCTTCCTCAGGCGGACCACGGCGTTCCCGCACACCAGAAAGAATACATCGGAAGCGATGTATCAATGGTTCGATGCATACATGGGACAAGGTACCCATGGAACGAGGTAGATGGCAGTCGATGTACAGCGGACATGCGCGAGAATGCGGGCATGCTCGAGCTCGCCATCCTCGGTTTCCTGTACGACGCCCCGCTGCACGGCTATGAACTGCGCAAGCGCATCAGCGCGCTGACCGGACACGTGCGCCCCGTCGCCGAGAGCACGCTCTATCCCGCGATCAAGCGCCTGGAGAAGGCAGGGCTGCTCGCGCGCGCCACGCAGCCCGGATCGGTCGCCGCCCCGCGTCACGTCCTGACGCTCACCGAGGAGGGCGGGCGTGAACTGCGCCGCCGGCTCGCCGATCCCGCGCCGCGTGACATCACCGACGAGAACCGCTGGTTCACGGTGCTCGCCTTCCTCCGCCACCTGGACGACGCCACCGCCCAGGCGGCCGTACTGCGCCGCCGGCTGGCCTTCCTGGAGGAGCCCGCGAGCTTCTTCTACGACGGCGACCGGCCGCTGCGCGCGGAGGAACTGGACGATCCCTTCCGGCGCGGCGTGCTGACCATCGCGCGGGCGACCTCGCGCGCCGAACTCAGCTGGCTGCGGGAGACGATCGGTTCACTCGACGGCTGACGTGCCGATGTGGCGCACGGGGCAGCCCGCCACGCCGGGGACCGGGCGGGTGCCCAGGTCCGCCAGCCGGTAGCCGTTCGGATAGCCCTTGATCTCCCAGTTCTGCCGGGCGTGGTGAGGGGCGCGCCGCGGTGGCATGAGACGGACCGCGCGTCCCCTCAGCCGTACCGCGCGGCGCACGATCGCACGGGTGGCGGGAGCCGGCGGCGTGTAGCGGAAGGCCCGCAGGAGGGGCTCGTCGAGCAGGGCGAGGGTGCCGGTGCGCAGGAGGGGCGCGAGGGGGCGCGGGTACCAGGAGGTCATGAGGTCGAGCGTGGCGTCGGAGACCCGGCGCGCGCCCTCGTCCCACGCGAAGTGGGCCTGCTCGTAGGCGTCGAGGCAGGCCTCGAACTCCTCGTAGGTCTCCGGGATGTCCTTGATGCCCATGTGCCGTCCCAGGGTGCGGTAGTGGACGGCGCAGGCGACGGTCTCGTGGCCGGACATCCTGCGCCATCCGTAGGCGTCGATCCAGCGTTTGGGCATCACGACGAACGTGCACAGGACGTACCGCATGTCCTCGTTGGAGATGTCGTAGCTGCGGTGCATCCGGTTGATGCGGCGGATCGCCGTACGCCCCTGTTCGCTGCCGAAACCGTGCTCCACGACGGCGTCGAGGAGCAGCACGGTGTCGTCGTACCGCTTCTGGGGGCGGTCCGTGAGCTCCGCCGTCTCGGCCAGCAGCCGGCCGATGCTCGGCACGGCGTAGGTGCGGTAGAGGGCGAGTTCGAGCGCGCGGGTGAAGTCCCAGGGGAACTCGTAGGCGGAGGAGAGCCGGTAGATCTCCGAAGCGTCCCGGTACGGGTCCAACCGCCGGATCTCCTCAAGTCGTTCGAAGCGCTTCACGGTGGCCGTCCCCTTCTGCTGCCGAGGCTTCAACTCTACGTCGGGCAGCGGGGATGCACGATCGGCCAGGGCAACGGCAGGGGAGGGTGGTCAGCATGCTCGGCAGGACCCGCGAGGTCTGGGGCAGGTGGGTCGGCACCCGGCGCACGGAGGGGGAGGCGGAGCGGGACACGTGCTCGCACAACCTGTTCGAGGCCGCCGCCGCGTACGTCTCGGCGTGTGCGGACGACGACCAGGACGGCATCGACGAGGCGGCGGGCCGGGTGTCACCGGAGGCCCTGTCCTTCGGGGTGAACGAGCCGGCGTGCCGGGCGGTCCTCGCTCTCGCGCGGGAACGCGACGAGTCGCCGCGCGATGCGGCCCGTGCGCTGCTCGGGCTTCCGGAGCTGCGACGAGCGCGCCCGGAATCTGGTCGGTTCGCCCGTCCAGTCGGAAAGCTGCAGCTCGGCCGGGTGCGGGGCTCGTGACAAGGACCTCCTGACCGCACTAGGGTGCGCGCCGTTGGACGAACCGATGGGGAGGCTGGGATGGCAGGGACGGACGAGGACACCGTCGCCGCCGCGGATGATGCGCTCTATGTGCTCACGGCGGTGCTGCTGACACCGGCGAAGTTCCCGAGCGTGCTGGGCGACGACTATCCGGAGGCGTGCGCCGCGCTGGGTCTCCCCCCGCTGGCCGACGGCTACGGCCTGGTGCTCGGCCAGGACGGGGACGGCGCCCGGTGGACCGTCGTCGTCGACGACGTCTCGCTGGTCGCCGTCGCCGTGGCCTCCTGGGACTGCGGGATGGAGTACGACCTGTCGCCGGACGAGCGTACGGTCGTCGCCGCCCTGCCCGGCTGGCCCCTCGCGGTCGCCGTGACGGCCCCCGGCGTGCCCGCGCCGCACGATCCCGGCCCCGACTCCGCCGACCGGCCCCCGCTGACGCCGCCGGACACCACGGTGTGGGGACCGGCCCAGCGGCGTCTGGGGGCGGACGAGATCGCGCTCCAGTGGGCGCGGTGGCGGGAGCAGGTCGACGACGCCGACTTCCCGGTGCCGGCGGAGGGCTCCGGTCCGGCGGACGGTGCGGAACAGGAGGGCGGGACGGACACGGAGGGCGTGGACGCCCCAGTCACCACAGACGCCACAGACATCGCAGACACCACAGACACCGCGGACGCCGCCACGCGGGCCGCCGATGCCACCGCCGCGGCCGGTACCCCGGGACACGGTGGTGTCCGGCGCGTGCTCGCGGAAGCCCGTGCCTACATCGACACACCACCGCCGCTCGGCCGGGTCCGGTCGTCGTTCGCACCGGGTGACGCGCGGACCCTGCGGGCCGACGGACCCGGCTGGTCCCTCGTGGCCAGAACCGACGACATCGCCTTCGTCCTGCTCGACGAGGAACCCGGTGAGGTACTGCCGGTGGGCCGTGGCCCCGAGCTGCCCGGCCTCCTGGACGCTCTCGACAAGATGGCCGTCCGACCGAGCTGATCGGGGGGCTTCACGTTCCAGCTGTTCTCAACCTCCATGCGCAGCCCTCCTCCCATGTGGTGCCAACCCATGGATGAGGGCGGGGGGCGCCCGCACGATGGGGCGGCCGTCGGCTCCACTCCCCCGTCGCGCTCCTGGAGGTCTTCCCATGCGTCTGTCCCGTGCCGTCCCGTTGCTCGCCGCCGCGTTGACGGCGGCGGCGCTCACCGGGCCGTCCCCCGCCGGCGCTGTGGAGGGCGGTGATCACTGCGTCCGTCAGGAGCGCGTGCGGGTGCCCGGTGCCGCCCTGCAGCGCAGTGTCTGTCTGGCCGACCTGACGACCACCGGGCTTGCGGGCACCGGGTACACGGACATGGCCGACCAGGCCGGTCTGACGACCGCGGGCACCCGTAGGCCTTCCGGGGTCCCGGGGATCCAGGTCGACGGCTACTTTCCGGACTCCTCCCGCTTCAACGCCACGCACGGCTGGCAGCACGACGCCCAGTTCGTGATCCGGCTGCCGGACCACTGGAACGGCGGCCTCGTCGTGACGGGCGCGCCGGGCACGCGCAGGCAGTATGCGACGGACACGGCGATCTCCGACCGGGCCCTCGCACAGGGTTACGCCTACGCCGCGACCGACAAGGGCAACAGCGGGCCCGACTTCTACCGGGACGGCACGCGGCCCGGAGACGCGGTCGCCGAGTGGAACACGCGGACCACTCAGCTCACCCGGGCCGCCCGGCGCGCGGTGACGCAGCGCTACGGACACGCGCCGCGCCGTACGTACATCGCCGGCATCTCCAACGGCGGCTACCTCACCCGCTGGCAGTTGGAGAACCACCCGGAACTGTACGACGGCGGCGTGGACTGGGAGGGCGCGCTGTGGACTGCGGACGGTCCCGGCCTGCTCACGTCCCTGCCCACCGCGGTGGCCCGCACGCTCGGTGCGGCACGGGAGGAGGACATGTACGCGGCGGGGTTCGCACGCGGCTCCGAGTTCCTGTGGCCGTACCACGAGAAGGCCTACTGGGGCCTGACCCAGAAGATCTACCGCGCCGAGTTCGACCCGGCCTACGATCCCGCCTGCCCCGGCCCGTCGGCCGGGTCGTCGCCGGCGGAGATCCTGGCGCCGTGCCCCGCCGACGCGACGTACGACTACGCGGCGCGTCCCGCGTCCGTCCACCGCGCCGTGGCCCGGGTGGCCCTGACGGGGCGCATCGGGAAGCCGCTGATCACCCTGCACGGCGACCTCGACGCGCTGCTGCCCCGGGCAGCCGACTCCGACGTGTACGCGCGCATGATCGACGCGAGCGGACGGGGCCGGCTGCACCGCTACTACACGGTCGAGGACGGCACCCACGTCGATGGGCTGTACGACACCCATTCCACGCGGCTGCGTCCGATCCTGCCCTGCTTCCGGTCGGCGTTCGACGCCCTCACCGGCTGGGTGGAGCGGGGCACCCCGCCGCCCGCCGACCACACGGTCGGCCGGCCGGCGGACGGCGACGTGGTCGACTCCTGCGACCTGAGCGGGAACGCCTCGGCACGGCGTTAGCGCGTCAGCGACCGAGCTCCTTGCGCGTGACACGGCGCAGCCTGCGCCGCTGCGAGGGGTCCAGCGTGAGGTACGCGGCGGCCGGGACTCCGAGGACTATCAGCAGGGCGGCCCACCAGGGCAGCCAGATGAGCAGGATGAGCCCGGCCGCCACACCCCCCGCGGCGGTCTTGGCGTTCTTCGACATGGTGCGCCTCCTTCGCGGCAACTGCCGCCTCTGTCCTGGAAACGGGTCCGCGCTCCCGGCGGTTCCTCACCTCATCCCTGAGACACCCCTGAGACCGGCCCCCTACACAACCCTGAGACGCCGTCGGCGACGGCACCCGGAGCGCCCCCACCGACAGTGACCCGGAACACAGCGCAGCGACGCCCGCGGTGGCGCCGACCATGTACAATCGGCGACCGCGAACCCCACTAGTCAAATTTGAGGAATACGTCATCGCTGCGCAGACGGCTCTTCCCGCAACCGCCTTCTCCATGTCAGAACTCACCCGGTGCTGCGCCGTGTTCGTACCCGGTGACCCGGCCCGTACCGGCACGGTCGCCTTCTGGCGGCCCGACGGCGAGGACCCACCGGCCGTCCCCTCGGCGTCCGTGGAGGACCTGACGGTCCTGGTACCGGACGGCGACGGTGTGGAACCGGCCCACGCGCCCGCCGTCCTGCTGCCGGTCCGGGAGGCGCTGCCGGTCCTCACGCGCGCGCGTGCCGGCGCGTCCGGCCATCGGGCGGCCGTGTTCTGGGGTGCCGTCGCCGTGGAGGCCCTGCACCTGGTGGCGCGGGGGCTGCTGCTGCCCGGCCTGACCGAGACCGACCACGACGCGTGGCGCGTGGGACCGCTGGACGCGCGGGACACCGAGCGGATCCGCCACCTCGCCGCCGCCATGCCGCCCGAGGCGCACGCCGTCCCGGTGGACGACGGCGAGCCGTGGCGGCTGCCGGACCCGGAGCGGCTGGTGCGCGCCTTCCTGGACGCCGTCGCCGACGCGCTGCCCCGCTCTCCCGCCGCCACGCTGGTGACGGGCGGACCCGCCTACGCGGCGGCGGAGCCTCGGAAGCTGCCCGAGCTGCGCGTCTGGGCCGCCGACGTCGCCGCGGGACACGACACGGGCGTCCGGCTGTCGCTGCGCGTCGAGGTACGGAACCTGCCGGCCGCCTCCGGGGACGCGTCGCCGGCGTTCCGGGCCGTCCCGCAGGTGCACAGCGTGAGCGATCCCGCGCGTGTCACGGACGCCGCCGGGGTGTGGTCGGGCGCGGTGGGCGACGCGTTCGGCACGCGCGCGCGGACGGACACCCTGCTCGCGCTGCGTCGTGCGGCACGGGCCTGGCCGCCGCTGGCCCCGCTGCTGTCCGCCGCCGTGCCGGAGGCCGTCGAGCTCGCCGACGAGGAGGTCACCGAGCTCCTCGGAGCGGGCACCCGGGCACTCGCAGCCGCCGGCGTCGACGTGCACTGGCCTCGCGAACTGGCCCGTGACCTGACCACGCGCGCGGAGGTCGGACCGTCCGACGGCGAACCGGTGCCGGGCACCGCCGCCGGGGGCGGCCCGCCGTCGTTCCTGTCCGCCGACGCTCTGCTCGCCTTCGACTGGTGGTTCGCCCTGGGCGGCGAGCGGCTCACGCGCGAGGAGCTGGACCGGCTCGCCGAGGCCAACCGGCCCCTGGTGCGGCTGCGCGACCGGTGGGTCCTCGTCGACCCCGAGGAGGTGCGGCGGGCCCGCGCGCGACAGGACCACAAGGTCACGCCCGTCGGCGCGCTCGCCGCGGCCCTGACCGGCTCGGCGGAGGTCGACGGCCACCGCGTCGAGGTGCGGCCCACCGGCTGGCTGGCGGCCCTGCGGGAGCGGATCGCCGAACCCGAGGGGCAGGACGCCGTCGCCCAGCCGGCCGCCCTCGCCGCCACACTGCGCGACTACCAGCGACGGGGCCTGAACTGGCTGGCCCGCATGACGTCGCTGGGCCTTGGCTGCTGTCTCGCCGACGACATGGGGCTCGGCAAGACGATCACCCTGATCGCCCTGCACCTGCACCGGCAGACCGACGCGTCGGCCGCCGGGCCCACCCTGGTCGTCTGCCCGACGTCCCTGATGGGCAACTGGCAGCGCGAGATCGAGCGGTTCGCGCCCGGCACGCCCGTGCGGCGCTTCCACGGCCCCCGGCGCGACCTGACGGCCCCGGCCGACGGCGAGTTCGTGCTCACGACCTACGGCACCATGCGCCTGGACGCGGAACGGCTGGCCGCCGTGGAGTGGGGCATGGTCGTGGCGGACGAGGCGCAGCACGTGAAGAACCCCTACTCGGAGACCGCGCGGCAGCTGCGGACCATCGGCGCACGCGCGCGCGTGGCGCTCACCGGCACCCCGGTGGAGAACAACCTGTCGGAGCTGTGGGCCATCCTGGACTGGACCACCCCGGGGCTGCTGGGCCGGCTCGGTACCTTCCGCAGGCGTTACGCGCAGGCCGTCGAGGGCGGCCAGGACCCGGCCGCGGCGGAGCGGCTGTCCCGGCTCGTACGGCCGTTCCTGCTCCGGCGCCGCAAGTCGGACCCGGGGATCGCGCCCGAACTGCCGCCGAAGACCGAGACCGACCATCCCGTGTCGCTGACCGCGGAACAGGCGGGCCTGTACGAGGCGGTGGTGCGCGAGGCGCTCGCGGAGATCTCCGGGGCCGACAGCATGGCGCGGCGCGGGCTGATCGTGAAACTGCTGACGAGCCTGAAGCAGATCTGCAACCATCCGGCGCAGTACCTCAAGGAGGACCGCTGCGGCGGTCCGGGGATCGCGGGCCGCTCCGGGAAGCTGGAACTCCTGGACGAGTTGCTCGACACGATTCTCGCCGAGGACGCGAGTGTGCTCGTGTTCACCCAGTACGTGCAGATGGCACGGCTCCTAGAACAGCATCTGGCCGCCCGCGGCGTGCCGTCGCTGTTCCTGCACGGCGGTACGTCCGTCGCCGGACGGGAGTCGCTGGTACGGCGGTTCCAGGACGGCGAGGTCCCCGTCTTCCTGCTGTCCCTGAAGGCGGCGGGCACCGGGCTGAACCTCACGCGCGCGGAGCACGTCGTGCACTACGACCGCTGGTGGAACCCGGCGGTCGAGGCCCAGGCCACCGACCGCGCGCACCGCATCGGCCAGACCCGGCCGGTGCAGGTGCACCGGCTGATCGCGGAGGGGACGGTCGAGGACCGCATCGCGGCCCTGCTGAGCCGCAAGAGCGCCCTGGCCGACGCCGTGCTGGGAGCGGGCGAGGCGGCGTTCACCGAGCTGACGGACGCGGAACTGGCCGATCTGGTCGACCTGCGCGGAGGTGCGCGATGACGCGGTACGACGGTCACGACGGATTCGGTGGCGACGGCGGCGCCAGCGATGGCGAGGAGCGGACCTTCGCTCCGCTGCCGCCCCCGCCCGGCAGGGCGTTCGCGCTGACCTGGTGGGGTCAGGCCTGGCTGAAGGCTCTGGAGGACGCCGCCATGGACGGGGCGCAGGTGAAAGCGGGGCGGCGTCTCGCGCGCGCGGGCGCGGTGGGGGCCGTCTCGGTGCGGCCGGGTCGCATCACGGCGGTGGTCCAGGACCGGGACCGTACGGCGCACCGCGCCGATGTCCTGCTGGAGGAGCTGTCCGACGAACAGTGGGATCGCTTTGTCGACATGACGGTCGAGCGGTCCGGGCATGTCGCGGCGCTGCTGGACCGGGAGATGCCCCCGCATCTCGTCGAGGACGCGGCGTCGGCGGGCATCGACCTGCTGCCCGGTCTGGGCGACCTGGAACCGGAGTGCGACTGCGGCGCCTGGGACCACTGCGGGCACACCGCGGCGCTCTGCTACCAGGTGGCGCGGTTGCTGGACCAGGATCCCCTCGTACTGCTGCTGATGCGCGGACGCGGTGAGAGCGCCGTGCTGTCCGCTCTGGAGACACGCGACGGCACGTCCGCCGAGGCGGCGGCCTCCCGGCCGGAGGGGGTGGACGCCGCCGAGGCGTACGCGGCGGGGCAGGTGCTGCCTCCGCCGCCCCCGCCTCCCCCGCTTCCGGACGGACCGGGGGAACCGCCCGCCCTGGACACCGAGACCGTGCCCCCGCCCGGTGTGGATCCGGCGGCGCTGGTCTTCCTGGCCTCCCGTACGGCGGCTCAGGCGCACCGCCTGCTCGCCGACGCCCTGCGTGCCGGGCACGACCGGCAGCCGGCCGGCGTGGAGCCGACGGCCGCGCAGGACGCCGTTCGGCTGGCCGCGGGCGACCCCGAGGCGGCCGTGCGGGACCGTCTCGGCGTCGGCTCGGGGCGCGACCGCGAGGCGCTGGCCGACGCCGTGCGCGCGTGGCGGCTGGGGGGCGGGGCCGCGCTGTCGGTGCTCGAGGAGGAGTGGACGGTGCGGGGCGACGCGCTCGTACGCGCGCGTGCGGCGCTGGAGTCGGCGTGGGACGGGGACGAGAGGCCGTACCTGCGGGCGCGGGCGAACCGCTGGACCGTCGTCGGTTCGCCGTTCCAGCTCCGTCTGGACCGGGACGGCCGCTGGTGGCCGTTCCGCGAGGAAGGCGGCCGCTGGGTCCCCGTGGGCGGCCCGGCGCAGGATCCGGCGACGGCCCTGGCCTCGGCGGCGCTCGCGGCCGGGGACGAGCCGTGACACCGTGACGGCCCCTGGCGGCAAGGGTGTCGGGCGCGTACGCCTGGCGTCCGCGTGAGCGCCGCACGGCCCGGGCGGGACCGGACGCGGCTCGGCGGGGCTGCACCCCGCCGGTCCGCGAGCCGGGCCCGTGGCCCGTCCCGGCCGCTAGGGAGCCATGGAACCGGCTCGCCGGAGCAGCGGCAGGACGTGGTCGGTGACCGCGGGGGCGAGCCGGATGCCGCTCTCGCGTCCGGAGATCCACCTCATGTCCGCCAGCTCGGCCGCGGGCCGGGGCGGCCGGTCGATGCGCGCCTCGAAGAGCGTCAGACGCATCGGCACTCCCTCCAGGACCGCGACGGAATCGACCCGGGCCAGCAGGCGGGGCTGTCGTGGCTCGACGCCCAGTTCCTCGTCCAGCTCTCGGGTCAGGGCCTCCAACGGCCCCTCGTCCGCGTCGGGTTTGCCTCCGGGCAGGTAGAAGACGTCGGGGGCGGCCCGCTTGCTCACGACCAGCAGCCGCCCCTCCTGCACGATTGCCGCCGCCACGACGGCCAGCGACTCTCCCTCACCGGAGTCCGGGGCAACCGTCACTCCGCGCTCTTGTGTCATGTCCGTCATCCTCCCAGGTCTCCAGAGGGCGAAGACAAAGACGTGCCACCGGCCGCTCCGGCCCCGCCCTGTGGGCGGGGCCGGAGCGGCCTCCCGGGAGCGCTCAGCGGGCGCCGAGGAGGTGGTCCATGGCGAGCTGGTCGAGGTGCTCGAAGGCCATGCCCCGGGCCGCGGCGGCGTCGACGTCGAAGGTGTCGAAGGCCGTGGCGTCCTCGAGCAGGCCCTTGAGCCCGTCGGGGGCGGTGGGCTGGGCGAGCTCGTCCAGGCGGGCCGCGGTGAGCGCCTCCTGCACGGCGGGGTCGGCGCGGAAGGCGGCGGCCCGCTCCTTGAGGATGAGGTAGTTGCGCATGCAGCCGGCCGCCGACGCCCACACGCCGTCGAAGTCCTCGGTGCGCGGCGGCTTGAAATCGAAGTGCCGCGGCCCCGCGTACCCGCCCCGCTCCAGCAGGTCGACGAGCCAGAACGCGGAGCGCAGGTCGCCGGCGCCGAAGCGGAGGTCCTGGTCGTACTTGATGCCGGACTGGCCGTTGAGGTCGATGTGGAACAGCTTGCCCGCCCACAGCGCCTGTGCGATGCCGTGCGGGAAGTTCAGCCCGGCCATCTGTTCGTGGCCGACCTCGGGGTTCACGCCGTACAGCTCGGGGCGCTCCAGCCGCTCGATGAACGCCAGCGCGTGGCCCACGGTGGGCAGCAGGATGTCACCACGCGGCTCGTTCGGCTTCGGCTCGATCGCGAACCTGATGTCGTAGCCCTGCCCGGTGACGTACTCGCCCAGCAGGTCGAAGGCCTCCTTCATCCGGTCGAGCGCGTCCCGCACGTCCTTGGCACCCCCGGACTCCGCGCCCTCGCGGCCGCCCCAGGCCACGTACACCGACGCGCCCAGTTCCACCGCGAGGTCGATGTTGCGGATCGTCTTGCGCAGCGCGTACCGGCGCACGTCACGGTCGTTCGCGGTGAAGCCGCCGTCCTTGAACACCGGGTGGGTGAACAGGTTCGTCGTCGCCATCGGCACCTTCATGCCGGTCGCGTCCAGCGCCTGCCGGAACCGCTTGACGACGGCCTGCCGCTCCGCGTCGCTCGAGCCGAACGGGATCAGGTCGTCGTCGTGGAACGTGACGCCGTACGCGCCCAGCTCGGCCAGTCGCTGCACCGTCTCGACGGGGTCCAGTGCCGGACGGGTGGCGTCCCCGAACGGGTCCCGGCCCTGCCAGCCGACCGTCCACAGACCGAACGTGAACTTGTCCTCGGGAGTGGGCTGGTAGTTCATTCCACGGCTCCTTGCTCGCTGATGACTATTTCGTCATGGCGGTTTACAAATTAGTATGCACACGCGGTGCCGGGAAGGGAACACGGTGTCCCCGACGGATCACGTCCGGGTCCCGGCGATCCGGTACCGCCGCAGAACCCCAGCTCAGACCGGTCTGAGCCATAGAGCCGCAAGCCCCGGAAGAGGGAGTAGCCCGATGTCAGCAGCCGAGGGTCCGCTCGTCGTCGGCGTGGACACGTCCACCCAGTCCACCAAGGCCCTGGTCGTCGACGCGGCCACCGGCCGGGTCGTCGCGAGCGGCCAGGCGCCCCACACGGTGTCCTCCGGCGCCGGCCGCGAGAGCGACCCGCGGCAGTGGTGGGACGCCCTGTGCACGGCCCTGGACCAGTGCGGCGACGCGGCCCGCGAGGCCTCCGCCGTGTCGATCGGCGGGCAGCAGCACGGCCTGGTCACGTTGGACGCCGGTGGCGACCCGGTGCGCCCGGCCCTGCTGTGGAACGACGTGCGCTCGGCGCCGCAGGCCCGCCGCCTGATCGAGGAACTGGGCGGCGCCAAGGCCTGGGCGGAGCGCACGGGCAGCGTGCCCAGCGCCTCCTTCACCGTCACCAAATGGGCCTGGCTGGCCGAGAACGAACCGGAGGCGGTTCGCGCCGTCAAGGCCGTACGCCTCCCCCACGACTACCTCACCGAGCGGCTCACCGGCGAGGGGACCACCGACCGCGGTGACGCGTCCGGCACCGGCTGGTGGGCGTCCGGCACGGAGTCGTACGACGAGGAGACCCTCGCGCGCGTGGGGCTCGATCCGGCGCTGCTGCCCCGGATCGTCCGGCCCGGCGAGCCGGCCGGCACCGTGCGCGACAGCCACGGCCTGCCGTTCGGCAAGGGCACCCTGGTCGCCGGCGGCACCGGCGACAACGCCGCCGCCGCGCTGGGCCTCGGGGTGCGCCCCGGAACTCCGGTGATGAGCCTCGGCACCTCCGGCACGGTGTACGCCGTGTCGCAGCGGCGGTCCGCCGATCCGACCGGCACCGTGGCGGGTTTCGCCGACGCGCGCGGCGACTGGCTGCCGCTGGCCTGCACCCTGAACTGCACGCTCGCCGTCGACCGCGTGGCGGCCCTGCTGGGTCTGGACCGGGAGGCCGTCGAACCCGGCACGGACGTCACGCTCCTGCCCTACCTGGACGGCGAACGCACCCCGAACCTGCCGCACTCCTCCGGCCTGCTGTACGGGCTGCGCCACGACACGACCGCCGGCCAGCTGCTCCAGGCCGCGTACGACGGCGCCGTCCACTCGCTGCTCGGCGCCCTCGACCTGGTTCTCGACGCGGACGCGGATCCCTCCGCACCGCTGCTGCTGATCGGCGGCGGCGCGCGCGGGACGGCGTGGCAGCAGACCGTGCGACGCCTCTCGGGACGTCCCGTCCAGATCCCCGAGGCGAAGGAACTGGTGGCGCTCGGCGCCGCGGCACAGGCGGCCGGCCTGCTCACCGGGGAGGACCCGGCGGCGGTCGCCCGGCGCTGGGACACGGCCGCCGGGCCGGTGCTCGACGCCGTGGAACGGGACGAGGCGACGCTGACCAGGATCGCCGGGGTAGTCTCCGACGCGGCGCCGCTCCTGGAGCGGGACGGGAGCATTCGCTGACGACGTGCTCGCACGGGCGGCGGCGTCACGGACGGGCACCGTCACGAGCCGGTCCGGCGGGACGCCTCCGGGCGCACCCCGCCGGGGCCGTCCCGGTGCGGGCCCCCGCCGGGCTCCGGCCGAGGCGTCCACCGGTCGTCCGCGGACGAGCGCGTGACCGGGGGCGGCCGAGACCGACCGGAGGACCGACGCGCACCGACCGAGCACCGCACACGTATCGACCGAGGACTGACGGAGGCATGACCGCACCCCCGCACGAAGCGCGTCCGACCCGCTCCGGGCGTGCGCTGCCGGACACCCAGCAGGGCATGCGCCGCCGCAACCTGTCCCGGGTGATGCACGCCGTCAGCGCCGAGGGGCCGTTGTCCCGGGCGGCCGTCGCCTCCCGGATCGGACTGACGCGCGCGGCCGTGTCGTCCCTCGTGGACGAGCTCATCCGCTCGGGCCTGCTGGAGGAGCTGGGGCCCGAACGTCCCGGGCGGGTGGGCCGGCCCGGATCCGCGCTCGCCGTCAGCGCGAAGGGCCCGGCCGGGATCGGCGCGGAGATCGGCGTCGACCACCTCGCGGTCTGCGCGGTCGACCTGCGCGGCGAGGTACGGGCGCGGGCCGTGCGGTACGGCAGCAATCGGGGCCGCTCGCTGGAGCCGGTGACCGAGCAGCTCACCGGCCTGGTCCGGACGGTCGCCGCGGAGGCGGAGGCGGAGGGCCTGTGGCCGGCCGGGCTGGCCGTGGCCGTACCGGGTCTCGTGGCGCGGGACGGACGGACCGTCGTACGCGCCCCGAACCTCGACTGGCACGACGCCGACCTCGGCGCACTGCTGCCCTCCGACGTCCCGCTGGCCGTGGACAACGAGGCCAACTTCGGCGCGCTCGCCGAACTCTGGCTCGGTGACGGCACCCCGCGGGACTTCCTGCACGTCTCCGCCGAGATCGGCATCGGCGCGGCCGTCGTCGTCGACGGACGCCTGTTGCGCGGAACCCGGGGCTTCGCGGGCGAGCTGGGACACATGCCGGTGCATCCGGACGGGCCGGAGTGCCCCTGCGGAGGGCGCGGCTGCCTGGAGCAGTACGCCGGTGAGAAGGCGGTGCTGCGCGCGGCCGGTGTGGAACCGGTCGAGGACCGGGTCGGGCTGCTCGCGGGGCGCGCCGCCGAGGGCGACGAGGCCGTACGGCGCGCCCTGCGCGAGGCGGGAACCGCGCTCGGCATCGCGCTGACCGGGGCGGTCAACCTGCTGGACCCCGAGAGCGTGGTACTGGGCGGCGCACTGGCCGGACTCGCGCCCTGGCTGCTGCCGTCCCTGCGGGACGAGCTGGCCCGGCGCACGGCCGGCCCCGCCTGTCCCGTGTCCGTGTCGGAGCTCGGCCCGCAGGGGCCGTTGCTCGGCGCGGCGCACTCCGTGATCCGGGGTGTCCTGGACGATCCGGCGGCCGCGGTGGCCGAGCGGGGCTGAGACCGGGCGGGACCGGGACCGTGCGGGCGGACCGCGGCGGCCGACGGGGAACAGCAGCAGCCGGGGAACGGCAGCAGTCGGAGAAGATCAGGGTCCGGGAGCAGCGCCCGGCTTCTCATGGCGTCCACTCCATCGAGTGAGCGCCATATCCACAACAGCGCGGTCGTCCACCGAACCGCGACGCGTACTGACGCCCAACCCGCCTTCCCCGTACGGTGATTCACGCGACGCCCTGCGTGACCACGACACAAGGGCACCGCGACGTCCAGCCCGTACCTCGGCGTTCGGCCCCGCTCCTCGCAACCAAGCCGTCGCCCCGCCGTTGCCACCGTGTGCGGCACGGCGCCGCGCCGTGGAACCGCACACCCCCACCCGCGCACCACCCCCACCCGCGAAAGGCGGTCCTCCCCGTGGAAACGGAAAGGGCAACACCTTCCCCGACCAGGCGGCGACTCCTGCAGGGCGCAGCGCTCGCCACCGTCTCGACCACACTCCTGTCCGGCACGCGAGCCGCCGCGCGGCCCCGCGCCGCCGACCGCCCGCCCGCCGAGTGGCAACCGGCGAACGCGTCCAACTACAGCCGGTCGAGCCGCCCCCTCACCTATCCCCTCGACCACGTGGTCGTCCACGTCACCCAGGAGACGTACGCCGACACGCTCTCCATCTTCCGCGATCCGGACAAGCAGGTGTCCGCCCACTACGTCGTCCGGTCCGCCGACGGGCACATCGCGCAGTGCGTCCTCGAGTCCGACATCGCCTGGCACGCCGGCAACTGGGACTACAACACCCGCAGCATCGGCATCGAGCACGAGGGCTGGGTGGACCGGCCGGAGTACTTCACCGATGCCCTGTACGAGCAGTCGGCACGGCTCACCGCGGCGATCTGCGACACGTACGGCATCCCCAAGGACCGCGCGCACATCATCGGACACCACGAGGTACCGGGCAGCGACCACACGGATCCGGGACCGCTGTGGGACTGGACCCGGTACATCAGACTGGTCAACTTCGCCTGACCCGCGGCGGACGGCCACGTTCGGGTGATCGAGCCGGTCGAAGTGGTTGTCCGAGCCCCTCCGCGGAGTGACGATGTCCCCGTCGTATCGCTCTCCGGGGAGGCCGAGTTGACCGGTTCGTGGCTGGCTCTGGAACCTGGGACCGACCCTGTCGAGCACGCGCGGACGCTGCGCCGAGCGCACGAGACGTTCACCGAGGCGGGCACGGTGCCGCGGCCCGTGCGCGCCGTGGTGGCGGAGTCGTGGCGGCGGTCCGTCCGGGCGGGTGTCGGCCCGGACGGCACCGCGAGCGTGGAACTCATGGACGGTGACCTCGGCGCCTACCGCGCCGAGCATCCGCTGGCACGGGTGATGCCGCTGTTCCGTGAACTCCTGGGCGCCTTCGCGGCCGACGGCGAGCACCTGCTGGCGGTGTGCGACGCGCACGGCAGGCTGCTGTGGGTCGAGGGCCATCCGGCCACCCGGCGGCGGGCGGGGCGGATGAACTTCGTGCCGGGTGCCCGGTGGGCGGAGTCCGCGGTGGGGACGAACGCGCCGGGCACGGCGGTGGCCGTCGACCGGCCGGTACAGGTCTTCACGGCCGAGCACTTCATCCGGCGGGTCCAGCCGTGGACGTGCGCGGCGGCTCCGGTGCACGATCCGCGCACCGGGCGGGTGCTGGGCGCCGTGGACATCACGGGCGGGGACGGGCTGGCGCATCCGCACAGCCTGGGCTTCGTCCAGGCGGTGGCCCGTGCCGCGGAGTCCCAGCTGGCGCTGCTCACACCGGAGCGGCCCGCCGACGTCACGGCCGAGCTGACCGCGCTGGGCCGTGACGAGGCCCTGCTGAGG
The DNA here is from genome assembly GCF_044764905.1 of Streptomyces sp. NPDC093586. Lineage (NCBI taxonomy): Bacteria > Bacillati > Actinomycetota > Actinomycetes > Kitasatosporales > Streptomycetaceae > Streptomyces > Streptomyces sp. NPDC093586. The sequence continues at coordinate 233,100 of NZ_JBIWJA010000006.1, forward strand.
CACAACGGCAGCAGGATCCGGCTCAGCCGACGGCACAGCGAGATCGTGGTGCTGCTGGCGCACCATCCGGAGGGCCTGACCGGTGACGAGCTGCTGTGCGCGCTGTACGAGGACGAGACGGTGCCTCCGGTGACCCTGCGGGCCGAACTGACCAGGCTGCGCGGGGTGCTGGGGCCGGGCGTGCTGGCCTCACGCCCGTACCGGCTCACGATGCCCGTCGAGTCCGACGTCGCCGTGGTCGAGCGTCGTCTGCGGGCGGGCGGTGTGACGGCGGCCGCGGCGGCGTACGCGGGTCCGCTGCTGCCCGGTTCCCAGGCCCCGGCGGTGGCCCGGCACCGGCGCCGGCTCGCCGACGGCCTGCGCACCGCGCTGATCGCCTGTCGTGATCCCGACCTCCTGGCCGACTGGGTACACGCGCCATGGGGCGAGAACGACCTGGACGTCTGGCGGGCGCTGGCCTCCGTCCGGCCCACCGCCGCGGTGCTGTCCCGGCTCGCCGCACTGGAGTCCGAGCTCGCCGCGCCGCACGTGGTGAAGGCCCGCCGGTGAGTGACGGGCACCGGTCCGAAGCGGCCGCCGCTCACGCAACGTACCCGCAACCTCGCGCTCCCTAGCCTCCCGGTGAGCTGTCCAACGGCGGGCAGCGCACGTTGAGGGAGGCAGACCAGGATGACCCGTTACGCTGCGCCCGGCACCGAGGGCGCGATCGTCTCCTACGAGTCGCGCTACGACCACTTCATCGGCGGCGAGTACGTACCGCCGGTGCGCGGGCAGTACTTCGAGAACCCGTCCCCGGTGAACGGGCAGCCGTTCACGGAGATCGCGCGCGGTACGGCGGAGGACGTGGAGCGGGCGCTCGACGCGGCGCACGAGGCGGCCCCGGGCTGGGGCCGCACCTCGGTCACCGAGCGTTCCGGCATTCTGCTGAAGATCGCGGACCGCATGGAGGCGAACCTGGAACGCCTCGCGGTCGCCGAGAGCTGGGAGAACGGCAAGCCGGTGCGCGAGACGCTGGCGGCCGACATCCCGCTCGCCATCGACCACTTCCGCTACTTCGCGGGCGCGATCCGCGCGCAGGAGGGCTCGATCGGCGAGGTCGACGACGACACCGTCGCCTACCACTTCCACGAGCCGCTGGGCGTGGTCGCGCAGATCATCCCGTGGAACTTCCCGATCCTGATGGCGACCTGGAAGCTCGCGCCCGCTCTCGCCGCCGGCAACGCGGTGGTCCTGAAGCCCGCCGAGCAGACCCCGGCGTCGATCCACTACTGGCTGAGCCTGGTCGCGGATCTGCTGCCGCCGGGAGTGGTGAACGTCGTCAACGGCTTCGGGGTGGAGGCGGGCAAGCCGCTCGCGTCGAGCCCGCGGGTGGCGAAGGTGGCGTTCACCGGGGAGACCACCACCGGGCGGCTGATCATGCAGTACGCCTCGGAGAACATCAAACCGGTCACGCTGGAGCTCGGCGGCAAGTCGCCGAACATCTTCTTCGACGACGTCTGGGCGCGGGACGACGACTTCCGCGACAAGGCACTCGAGGGCTTCACGATGTTCGCGCTCAACCAGGGCGAGGTGTGCACCTGCCCGTCCCGGGCGCTGATCCAGCGCGGTCACTACGCCGAGTTCATGGAGGCCGCGGTCGCCCGCACCCGGCTGATCACACCGGGCCACCCGCTGGACACCGACACGATGATCGGCGCCCAGGCGTCCAACGACCAGCTGGAGAAGATCCTCTCCTACCTGGACATCGGCCGGCAGGAGGGCGCCAAGGTGCTCACCGGCGGCGAACGCTTCGAGCACGAGGGCGAGCTGAAGGGCGGCTACTACGTCCAGCCCACGATCTTCGAGGGCCACAACCGCATGCGGATCTTCCAGGAGGAGATCTTCGGCCCGGTCGTGTCGGTCACGTCCTTCGACGACTTCGACGACGCGATCAAGACCGCCAACGACACGCTGTACGGCCTCGGCGCCGGGGTGTGGACCCGCGACATGAACACCGCGTACCGCGCGGGCCGCGCGATCCAGGCGGGACGCGTGTGGACGAACTGCTACCACGCCTACCCGGCGCACGCCGCGTTCGGCGGCTACAAGCAGTCGGGGATCGGCCGGGAGAACCACAGGATGATGCTGGAGCACTACCAGCAGACGAAGAACCTCCTCGTCTCTTACTCGCCGAAGAAGCTCGGCTTCTTCTAGAGGCACAGAAAAGGGCGTCTGACCAGGCAAGTCGCCCGTCAGGCGCCCTTCGTGGCGCACGACTGAGCGGTAAGGCGAGACACACCCTTACTCCCGATATCCCCTGGTGTCCCTCCATCAGCATCGCGATCAACTGCTCGCGCGTCGCCGTACTCGACGGCGCCCGGACCGGCTGTCCAGCGGGCTCGGGTTCAACGACGGTGTCGGTCATCTCCGGCGTCCCCTCGCTCACCGGATCCGCCGTTGATCAGACACTCCCGTCTCAGACGTGAAGAGTTCGCTCAGCTCGCCGGAGTGAGCGCGGGGTACTACACGCGCCGGGAGCAGGGCCAGGCCGCGGGCGTTGCGCAGCTGCCGGGCGCGGAAGCCGCCGGGTGACCCGGCAACGGGTCCGGACACAGCCCTGCCGCCCGGTGGGACTCCTGACGGGTCAGGGCCCCCACCCCGCCGTTCGTCACCCCGGGCCTCGTTGCCGGAGAGACGCGAGCCGTGGTGACGGCACGTTCTCCGGGCCGCTCGGCATCTCACACGATCTGCGCCCCCTCGAACCACACGTGTTGCTCGACCTCAGCGCCCGAGATGACCCGCCAGAGCAGTTCCGCGGCCTCTTCGCCGTACTTCCGCGGTGCGAGATCGATCACTGGGCCCCGGGCCAGTGGGACATCGGAGGCCATCGACGACACGACGACCCTGCGCGCCCGCTCGTCCTCGAGCAGGTCGAGGGAAGCCGCGGCGTGCGGCGCGATGCCCTGCAGTCCACACACCACCGCGTCGGCACCACGGCGGACCGCATCGCGCACAGCGGCATGGATGTGCTCCCCGCCCGCACCGAGAGGAAGACTCCGCACCCGCCCCTCTGCTCCCTGCGTGGCGTGGCCGGCCACCCACGTCTCGAAGTTGTACCGAGCATTGGCGGCGAAGGACGATGCCGCGCAGTCCATGGGCCCCCACATCTCGAACCGCCGGCAGCCTTGCCGCCACAACCGGTCGAGCAGCGAGCGCTCCAGTTCCTCGTGCCGCGCCTCGAAGGTGACGTCGGCTCGCCGCCCACTGCGCGAGACGTACTCCCCGACCGCGACGACGGGAATCGAGGCGTCGACGAGACCGGCCACCACGTGGTCCTCGGGACGCGGGTCGACCGCGACGACCCCTCCCAGGTGGACGCCTCGGTGCAGCGACTCCTCGCCCACCATCAACACCGTGTCCACGCCCCACCGTTGGGCAGCTCCGGCGACGCCGAAGGCGAATCTCATGTAGAAGTCGAGGTCTCGCGCCTCGGCGGGAACGTAGTACCCGATGGCGCCGACGCCGCGGGTGCGCAGCTGCCGAGCGGCGCGGTTGACCACGTACCCGAGCTCCTCGGCGGCCTCTCGGACCCGTTGAACGGTCTCCTCCGACACCCGGCCCCGGCCGCTCAACGCGTCGGAAACCGTCGTCCTGGACAGCTTCAGGTGGCGGGCCAGGTCCTTCAGCGTCACGGTGTTCGCGCTCATCGCAGCCACTTTAACCGTCCACCCTCTTGTGGGTGTCCGCGCACAGGAGCATGATGCCCATTCGTTGCCGGATCGATCCGGCAACGCATCGGCAGATCGAGGTTTCGTATGCTCCGCTTCCCTCAACCGGCACCTCTGACCCGACGCACCTTGCTGGGCTTCATCGGTACCGGGGTGCTGTGCACGACGGCCGCCAACATGGTGCCGGTCATCATCGCCGCCCTTCAGGCGACGTTGGGCTTCACCATCGCCCAGGCCGGATCGGCGATGACCGCGATGACCGCCGGGACAGTCGTCGCCATGTTCGGGGTGACCGCCATCGTCGCCCGTGTCGACCGTCCGGCCGTCGCGCGTACAGGGCTCGCCCTCATGGCCGCCGGCTTCGGGCTCGGCGCCCTCGGCATGACGCCGGCTACCGTCGTCATCGGCCTGGCCGTCGGCGGCCTCGGCGGCGGCACTGTCGGAGCCGCCTCCATGGCCGCGTCTTCAGCCACCGTCGATCCCGACCGCACGGTCACCCTGACCACGATCCTGAACCGTGTCCTCGTCACGGTGGTGCTCGCGCTGACCCCTCTGCTCGGCACCGACCTGCGGTCGATCCTGTTCGTGCTCGCCGCCATCGGCGTCATCGGATTCCCGTTCGCCGGCGGACTGCCCAATGCCGTCGAAAGTCCCGCCGTGCGTGCGGCCGGGCGGGTGCGGGCCCCCCTCACCCGCATCGCACTGGTTCTGGCGCTGTCGATGGGCTGCTGGTCGCTGACCGAGGACATGGTCTACACCATGGCCGGACCGCTCGCCGCCCACGCGGACGTCCCCGGGGCGAGCCTGGGGCCGCTGCTGGCGGCCAAGGTGTGCGGCGGCCTCCTGGGAGCGCTGGCGTCTCCTTTCCTCATGCGTTCCCTCGGCCGGGGCCGGGCCCTGGTCGTCATCATCGTGGTGAGCACCATCGCCAAGTGCACGATCGTGCTCGCCCCGACACCTGTCGTGTTCACCGTCGCCTTTGTCTCATGGGGCGTGGTGTACGCGACGGTGCTCGCTCTCGTTCTCGGCCTGGCCTCGGCACTGGACCCCAGCGGGCGGACCGGTTCGCTGGTCAACAGCGTCTATGTCGTCGGCATCGGCACAGCCCCGTTCGTGGGCAGCCACCTGCTCGCCGCGGTTCCCGCCTGGGGATACGCGCTGATCGTGGCGCTTCCGAGCATCGTCTTCGGCCTCTTGCTGATCGGTATCTCCCACCGCCACCGCGAACTGGACGGTGGCCCGCAGCACACCCGGACGTCCGCCGGGCCGGCACCGGCACCGGTTCCGGCACCGTGACACCCGGACCCCGACAGCCCAGCCACCCCAGCTACCGAGGAGTTCACATGCCTCTTGCCGACACCCTCGTTCTGGCGACGACCATTCACACCCTGGACGGGAGCGCCACCGCCCCGACCGCGATCGCCGTTGCCGACGGCCGCATCGCCGGGGTCGGTGACCAGGAGAGCCTGCGGTACCTGACCGGCCCCGACACCGTCGTTCACGACTACGGTGACGCCACGATCGTCCCGGGCTTGACCGACTCCCACACGCACACCGTGTCCGGGGCGACGTTCGCGCGCGGGCTCGACCTCACCGACGTGGGACCGATCGAGGAGGTCGCCCGGCGGCTGGCCGAGGAGGCGACACGGCTGAACCCCGGCGGGTGGGTCCTGGGATGGGGGCTCGACCCGAACCTCTTCAACGACACGGGTTTCACCGGCCGGGTCTTCGACGCCGCCACCAAGGACACCCCGATGTTCCTGCGCATGCGCGACGCGCATGCGGCGATCATCAACTCGGCGGCCGTACGCGTGTGCGGCATCATCGGCGGCGAGACAGCGTTCCACGATGCCTCCCGCGTCGATGTCGACGGCGACGGCCTGCCCACCGGCTACCTGGTCGAATCCAGCGCGATGGCTCTCGCCGAGGCACACATCCCGCCGCTCACCATGTCCGAACGCGTCGACGCCCTCGTGCAGGTGCTGCGAGACATGGCCGCCACCGGGCTCACCGGCAACCACGTCCTCGACTTCGACGAGGAGCAGGTGCCCTTGCTGCGCGCCGCCGAGGCGCGGGGGCCGCTCCCCGTGCGGCTGCGTCTCTCGCCCTGGGTGCCGGCGGGCTCGGGGCCCGACATCTGGGAGCGACTGGTCGCCTGGCAGAAGCTGAGCGGGGAACGGTGGCAGGTCGAGGGCGTGAAGTTCTTCATCGACGGCACGATCGACAACGGGTCGGCCTGGCTCGAAGCGCCGGACTCCCGCGGTCAGGGCATCACCTCGGTGTGGACCGACCCGGAGGACTACCGGGCCGCACTGGGGTTCTTCGCCCGGCGCGGGATTCCGACCTGCACCCACGCCATCGGCGACCGCGGGATCCGCTTCGTCCTGGACTGTTTTGAACAGCTCGGCGCCGAAGCGGAGCGTGCCCCGCACCGGATCGAGCACATCGAGACCGTTCCCGACGAGACGATCGCCCGCTTCGCGCGTCTCGGGGTGAGCGCGAGCATGCAGCCGATCCACGGGACGCACCACACCCGGGCCGACCGCACGGACAACTGGTCCGAACGGCTCGGAGACGAGCGCGCGGCGCGCGGTTGGCGCTGCCGCGACCTGCGCGAGGCCGGCGCCACCCTCGCGCTCGGTTCGGACTGGCCGGTCACCCCCTTCGACCCGCGCGCGATGATGACCGACGCGATCCTCCGGCGCCCGGCCGCCCGTCCCGATGCCGCGCCGGTGCAACCCGAGCAGGCGCTGACGCCGTTGATGGCGCTCGAGGGGTACACCACCCACTCGGCCCGCTCGATCGGTGCCGAGGACCAGCGCGGCAGCGTCGCGGTCGGCCTGAGTGCCGATCTGACCGTCCTGGCCGAGGACCTCCTGACGATCGACCCCGCTCGCATCGCCTCCATCGACGTCCTCGCCACCTACGTGGCCGGCCGGCGCGCCCACGTCCCACAGCGACCCGCCCCGGAGTCCCGCCGTGTCCGAGGTTCGCGAAGCGCCTTCCGCCGGACTCCGCGCCGCCCTTGAGCCGGGGCGGCGACCGCGGTCGTCCTGCTCCGTGCCCACCGGGCGCACATCGAACCGGGTGCATCCGCTTCCGCCGTCGCAGCGGACGCCGGGAAAGCACCGCCGTTCCTCGCAGGACCACATGCGCGGAACCCTCGCCCCGGTCGGCACGCCGGTCACTGCCGCCTGCTCACCGTCGGGCCGACCACGTCCGCCACTGCGGCCACGGGACACCTCGAGGCTGTTCCTCCGGAGTGGACACCCTGGGCAATGGGTCTTGATGGTCCGGGGAGAAATGTCCACGTGGGACGCAAGTCTGCGTGTCCGGAGGAGTTCGGGAAGGACGCGATCGCGCTCTGCCGTGCCGTGGCCGGGAAGCGGACGTACGCGGCGGTGGCCGCAGAGCTCGGTGTCACCGCGGAGTCGCCGCGGACGTGGGTCCGCGAGGGCGAGGCCCAGCGAGCCGACCGGCACGAGCCGTGGACGTCCGCGGTGGCCGGCCGACGACGCCGACCGCCGCGTCCGCACCCTGACGAGCCGGTCCCGGACACGATCTCGCACGTGGACGGCACCGGGCTGCGGTGGTGGCCGAGGTGAGGGGAAGGTCCTCGCCCCGCCCTGCTCACTTGAGGGCCCCCAGCGTGACCCCGGACCGCCAGTAGCGGCGCATCGCGACCATCAGGATCGCCATCGGGACGACGGACAGCAGCGCGCCGGTCAGCACGAGACTCGTCAGGTCGACGCCCGACTCCAGGCGCTTGCCCGACCAGTTGTACAGGCCCAGATTGAGCGTCCAGTTCTCCTCGCCGCGCAGCACGGTCAGCGGCAGGAAGAAGGCGTTCCAGGTGTTGACGAAAGCCAGCAGGAACACCGTGGCGCCACCCGTCGTCATCATCCGCAGCACGATGCTGAAGAAGATACGCAGCTCACCGGCCCCGTCGATGCGGGCCGCCTCCAGCAGTTCGAAGGGAACGGTCGCCTCGGTGTACACCTTGGCCAGATACACGCTGAACGGATTGATCAGACAGGGGATCAGCATCGCCCAGGGGGTGTCGACCATGCCGATCGACGAGAACAGCAGGTAGAGGGGGAGCGTGAGAAGAGCGATCGGGATGAGGAAGGAGCCCACCACACACGCGAACACGGCGTTGCGGCCCGGGAAGTCGAACCGGGCCAGGCCGTACCCGGTGGCCAGCGCGATCAGCGTGCCGCCGAGGGAGCCGACGCCCGCGTACAGGAACGAGTTGGCCGTCCAGCGCAGGAAGATGCCGTCCTCGTAGGTGAAGAGCTGCTGCAGGTTGTCCCACAGGTGCCAGCCGGAGAACCACAGGCCGTTGCTCTGGTACAGTCCTGTGCGGTCCTTGGTCGCGGCGACGATCAGCCACCACACCGGGAACAGGCTGTAGACGCCGGCCATGACCAGCCCGACGAGGACGAAGCGCTGGCCGCCTCGCCCGCGGGAGGCCGGGTCCGGGCTGCTCAGGCGCCGGACGCCACGGGCGGGGAGCCGTTCGGTGGTGTGCCCGCGCTCGTCGGTCAGCGTCATCAGTCGGCCTCCTTCGAGGTGAACCGGTAGAAGAGGAAGGAGGCCACGCCCAGGATCAAGGCGAGCAGCACCGACAGGGCCGCGGCGTAGTGGTAGTCGCCGGCGTTGAACGCCTGGTTGTAGATGATCATGATCGGGGTGAAGCTGTCGCTGACCGTCTGCGGGGTGACGTTCCGGAAGAGGGCGGGCTCATTGAAGATCTGCAGCATCTGGATGATCGACAGCAGACCGGTCAGGACCAGGGCCCCGCGCACATGAGGGATCTTGATGCTGCGGGCGATGCGGATCTCGGAGGCGCCGTCCAGGCGGGCGGCCTCGAACAGTTCGCGGGGCACGCCCTGCAGGGCCGAGTAGATGATGACCATGTTGTAGCCGATGCCGTGCCAGGTCAGCAGGTTGCCGATGGACGGCCACACCATGGACGGCTCGAAGAAGTTCCAGTCGAACCCGAAGAGTTCGCCGAGCGGGGTCAGCGGGCCGACCTCCGGGCTGTAGAGGTTGATCCACACGATCGCGGCCACCACGCCGGGGATCATGTACGGGACCAGCAGCAGGATCCGGAACCGGCCCGCCACCCGGGAGGTGACCGCGTCCAGGAGCAGCGCCAGCACCAGGCTGACGAAGAGCATCACCGGGATCTGGACGCAGGCGAACAGCACCACCCGCAGGACGGAGGTCATGAACGCGGAGTCGGTCAGGCCCTGTGCGTAGTTGTCGAGGCCGGCGAACTCGGTCGTCGAGCCGTCGAGACCGAGGCCGGACCGCTGCTCCACGAACAGCGACTGGTGGACGGCGTAGCCGATCGGCAGCAGGTACAGGAAGGCGAAGCCGAGCTGGAAGGGGACCGTGAAGGCGGCGCCCTTCCAGCGCAGGGAGCGAGTCATCAGTGGGTTCCCCCGGCCTCTAGCCCTTGACGCTGATGCCGCGGGACTTCAGGTCGTCGACCGTCCACTTCTGCATGTGGGCCAGCAGGTCGGTGACCTTCTGCTCCTTGTTGACCACCTTGGCCCAGCCGGCCTGGAGTTCGGTGAACATCGCGGTCCAGTTCGGTCCGAAGGTCCAGTCGGTGGTGACGGTGCCCAGGCTGTCCGAGACGATCTTCTGCGCGGGCCCGTAGTTCGGTCCCAGCAGCTTCCGGGAGATCGACTCGCCCACGTACGCGCCGCTGTCGGCCAGTGCCGGCATCACGCCGTTGCCGGTCTCCGGACTCGCCATCGTCCTGACCGCACCAGGGTCGGTGGACATCCACAGGGCGGCTTCGGCCGCCTGTTCCCGGTGGTCGCAGCTCTTCGTCACCAGGGTGACACCGCCGGTGAGATTGGTGCCCGCCGGTGTCTTGGGCGCCTCTCCCCGATACGTCGGCCAGGGGGCCAGGGCCCAGTCGCCGAAGGACTTGCTGAAGTTCTGGACCATGCCGGCCATCTGCCAGGTGGAGATCTGCCGGGTCACGGTGTCACCGTTGTCGTAATTGCGCTGCACGGCCGCGTAGTCGGCGAAGGAGAGCTTGTTGTTCAGGTCGTTGTCGATGATCTCCTGGATCACCTCGGCGGCCTTCAGGCTCCCCTCGTCCTGGAAGTCGATCTTCCAGGAGTCGCCGTCGACGGCGTACCAGTGCGCACCGGCCTGCATGGCGAGCACCTCCAGGGTGCTCGGGTCCTCACCGGCGTAGTTGGTGATCTCGATTCCGTGCTTCTTCAGTTCCTTGCCCGCCGCGATGAAGTCGTCCCAGGTCGCCGGGGGCTTGATGCCGTACTTGCCGAAGACGTCGGTGCGGTAGGCCGTGAACTGCGGTGCCGAGCTGGTGGGTACGCCGTAGAGCTTGCCCTGCACCTGGGCGCTCGCCCACGAGCCGGGGTTGAACTTTCCCTGGTCGGCCTCGACGTACTCCGTGATGTCGGCCAGTGCGCCCTGCGAGACCCAACTGGTCACGTATTCGGCGGTGTTCTGCACCAGGCAGGGCGCGTTGCCGGCCTTGACCGCGTTGGTCAGCTGCTTCTGCATGGTCAACTGGTCGGTGACCTTCGTGTACTTCAGCCGGACGTCCTTGTGCGAGGCGTTGAACGCCTTCACGACGGCCTCCTGGCCGTTCGCCCAGCCCCAGAAGTCGAGGGTGACCGGGCCGGACGCGCCGGAGGCCCCGTCGTCCCCCGACTCCGAGCCACCGCAGGCGGAGAGCAGACCCGTCAGCGCGATACCCGCGACGGCGGCGGAGGCGAACCTTCTCCGGGAGGTAGTGAAGTTCATCGACCGTGGTCCTTTGACATAGGCACTCTCAGAACGAGAGGACGGCGGCTCGGGAGATGCTGGCCAGGAACGGCGACCGGAACACCGCCGGCACGCGACTGTGCGGAGGCCAGGCGCAAGCTGTAGTAAGCGGTTGTCGTGAGACGGTAGGCGGATCCGGAACCGTGAGCAAGGGGTCCGGAAGAATTCGTTACGTCGGCCCGTCGTCCGAGCAAGCGGCAGGCGTCGCGGGGCACAACCGTCCGCTCCCCTATTCACCCAGGCCAGGAACCATCCACCACGACGAGGGGCCGGTTCGTGCCGACGTTCGGTCCGGCGGAGAGATGTACTGCGAGAACACAGAAAACGATTACGAAACGGGGTCCGGGCCGGCGGGGGGGCCGGGGCCCCCCCCCCCCGGGCCCCCCCCGGGGGGGGGGGGGGGTGGGGGCCGGGGGGGGGCCCGCCGCCGCCGGGGCGCCCCCCCCCGCCCGGCCCCCCCCGGGGGGGGC
>NZ_JBIWJA010000006.1:244105-265970 GCF_044764905.1 Streptomyces sp. NPDC093586
CCCCGGCCGCCCCCCCCCCCCCCCCCCCCCCCCCCCCCGCCCCCCCCCCCCCCGGCCCCCCCCCCCCCCCCCCCCCCCCGCACCCCGCCCTTCCGGTCGAAGGGGTTCCGTCCCGGGCTCAGCCCTGCCGCTCCGGTGGCCGCACCGACTGCCGTACGACGACGTGGGTGCCCAGAACCAGGTGGGCCCCGTCGCCGCCCCGGCGGCCGGCGCCGCCGCCCTCGCGCCGGTCGGCCACGGCACGCAGGGCGACGCGGCCCATCTCCTCGTACGGCACGTGCACGGTGCTCAGTTTCGGGGTCAGCTGGGAGGCCAGCGGTATGTCGTCGTAGCCGACGACCGAAACGTCCTCGGGCACCCGCAACCCGGCCGAGCGCAGGGCCTGCATGGCGCCGGCGGCGACCACGTCGGTACCCGCGAGGATCGCCGTGAAGAGCGACCCGTTCCTCAGGACGGACTCGACCGCCCGCAGACCGTGCTCGAACTCGTAGGGTCCGTGGTGCACCATGTCCGGCGGGAACGGCACGCCGTAGGCCTCGAACGCCCGCCGTGCCCCGTTCAGGCGGCCCTGCGCGGTGGTGAGTTCGGCCGGGCCCGGCAGCACGAGGACACGTCGGTGACCCGCCGACAGCAGGTGACTGGCCATGGCGTAGGCGCCGCCCTCGTTGTCGTAGTCGACCGTCGTCGCCGGGACGTCACCCTCCAGGGGAGGCCGGCCCACCAGGACGAGGTGCGAGCCCGCCGCGTCCAGGGAGCGGGCGAACCGGGCCATGCGCAACTGGTATTCCTCGAAGTCGTAGGCCCCACCGAGCAGGACGACCGCGGCGACGCCCTGCTGGCGCATGAGGTTGACCAGCGCCAGTTCCCGTTCGGGGTCGTCGCCGGTGGTGCCGACCAGGGTCAGCCAGCCGCGCAGCGAGGCGGCACCCTCGACCCCCTTGGCCACATGGGCGAAGGCGGCGCCGGTGATGTGGTTGATGAGAATGGCCACCGTCGGCGTACCGCCGCCGGCGAGGGAGCGGGCGTGCGCGTTGGTGACGTAGTCCAGTTCCCGGACGACCTTCATGACCCGGCGGCGCAGATCGTCCGAGACCGGGTAGTTGCCGGACAGCACGCGCGAGACGCTGGCGACCGAGACACCCGCCCGCTCCGCGACGTCCCGGATGGTGGCCGGACCGGCGTCCGCCGACGCCTTGCGCTGACTCACCTTGCGGCTCCTTCACCGTAGCGGTTCCCTCACCGGGCGGACCGGGCAGCGGGCCCGCCGGTGCCGGAACCGTATCCCATCGTTTCTTCGCGCCGCCCCTGGCCGGTGCGCGGGGTTCACGCGACCCTGGCCAGGTCGCCGCGGCGAACCTCGCAGACCGGCGGGACGCCCGCCGCGAGCCGTTCGAGCTCCTCGACGGCCGTGCGGCCCAGGCGCTCCAGCTCGTTGCCGAGCGAACCCGCGATGTGAGGCGTCAGGAACACATTGGGCAGCGTGTACAGCGGGGAGTCCGCGGGCAGCGGCTCGGGCTCGGTGACGTCCAGGACCGCGCGGATCCGGCCGGAGACCAGCTCGTCGGTGAGGGCTTCGTGGTCGACCAGGGCGCCCCGGGAGGTGTTGATCAGCACTCCGCCGTCCGGGATGAGGGCCAGCCTGGCGCGGTCGAGCATGTGGTGGGTCTCGGGGATGTCGGGCGCGTGCAGACTGACGATGTCACTGCCGCGCAGGAGATCTTCCAGCGTCTTCGGCCGGGCGCCCAACGCGCCGGCCTCCACGGAGTCCACGTACGGGTCGTACAGCGAGACGGCGAACTCGAACGGCCGCAAGAGCTCCAGCAGCCTCCGGCCCACGCGTGAGGCGCCGATGACGCCCACCCGGCGGCCGACGTTGCCGATGCCGGTGGTCTCGGCCGGGGAGGGCGGCAGATGGGTGGCGCGGAAGCGGTCGCGGTGACCGAGGACGTCCTTGCCGGCCAGCAGGATCATGGCCAGTGTGTACTCCGCCACCGGCCGTGCGTTGGCGGCCACCGCGCTGGAGACGGTGACTCCCCGCTGCCACAGCGCGTCACCGACCAGGGAACGCACGGAACCGGCGGCGTGCAGCACGGCGCGCAGCCGGGGGGCGGCGGCCAGAACGGCCTCGTCGAGGCGGGGGCAGCCCCAGCCGGTGATCAGCACCTCCGTCTGTGCCAGCGCCCGGGCCGTGGCGGGGTCGGTGAAGTCCCGCACGACGAGCGACGCGTCTATCTGCGCGGTCCGCCGCAGGCGCTCCATCAGCGGAGGCGGAAACAGCAACGGGAGGTGCACGGGGTCCATGGCGAAGACGGCCCTGGGTCGCTGGGCTGTGGGCATGACGCTCCTGACGGAAGACAGCGCAGGGGTAACGTTTTCTGAAAGCGCCTTCCACCGTAGGGCTCGTCCGAGCGGCCGGTCAATCGACGGATTCGACCTCGCCGCCCCTGCCGCTCCCGTTCCCCGGCCCCTCTCGTCAGGGCCGTCGACCGAGCTCCACCCTCGTCCCGCGAGCCGTGGCCGCATCGCACTGCTCCCCATAACCCCTTGCTGACCTGCAATTTCACGCGGCCATGACGTGGTCGGCACCTCCGAGGCGCAGCTGCCACCGGTTACTCACCGGTTTCCCGAAAGTTGGTCAGAAGCCTTGACGTCACGCAGGAGCCGCTGGAAGCTCTGGCCGTCCCTCACGGAAATCGGTTGCTACCCATACAGCCGGTCGGACGGACACTTCCCGCACCTCCCGCGCTTCCCGCACCTCCCGCACCTCCCGCCATGAGCCGCTCCCCGAACGAAGGTGAGACATACATGCGTGCCCACGCCGGTGTCCCTCCCAGCCGTCGCCGGTTCCTCTCCCTGGCGGCCGGCGGTGCCGTCGGTGCGGCGACGCTGAGCGGTTGCGCGATGCGGGTGTCCACCGGCGTCAGCGGGCCCGGGGAGACCGTCACGCTGATGGTCAAGCCGGACGACATCTCCCCGGACCTGATCCGACAGGCCCAGAAGGACATCGGCGTCAAGATCGCCACGGTCCCGTACGACATCACCAAGCTGATCGCGATGATGACCAACGGCAGTCCGCCCGACCTGGTACGCGGTGTCGGTGCCACGGACGCGCCCTACTTCGCGGCGCGCGACGTGATGGAGGAACTGGACCCGTACTTCGCCCGGAGCAGCGTGCTCGATGTCACCGATCTGGACCCGGTGAACGATCTGTGGCGCTACGACGGACGGACCCAGGGCGAGGGCCCCCGCTACGGCATGGCGAAGGACTTCTCCCAGGACTCCATGTTCTGGTACAACACCGCACTGTTCGACCGGGCGGGGGTCGACCACCCGCCGGAGCTGGAACCGGTCACCTACGAGGAGTGGCTGGAGAACGCCAAGCGACTCACCCGGCGCAAGAACGGGCAGACCACCGTCTTCGGCGGCAGCTACAACGGCGTGAGCGCCCCCACCCTGCTGGCGAGTCTGACCGTGGCCGCCGGCGGGAGCATCTTCAGCGAGGACTTCACCCGCGTCGATTTCACCGCGCCCGCCGCCCGCAAGGCGCTGAACTGGTACGTCGAGTACGGAAGGACCGGGGTCGGGCCCAGTGTCCTCCAGCCCGACCCCAACGGCTGGGACGGTCCCACCTACCAGGCGAACCGGATGGCCATGTCGAACTCCGGTTACTGGCTGGGGGGTGTCATCAACGCCGACGCGAAGCTCGCACCGCTCTCCCGCCTCGCTCCCGCCCCTGTCTTCCAGGGCGGCCGACGGGTCAGTCCCTGTCAGGCGGGCACCGGCTTGTGGATGCCGCGCAAGGCCCGGAACAAGGACGCCGCATGGCGGGTCTTCGAGTGGTTCTTCGGCGAGGCACCGGCCAAGGCCCGCGCCACCGGTGGCTGGGGCATCCCCACACTGACGTCCCTGCGACCGCTGATGCCCGCCCAGGAGGCCCACCACAAACGCGTGCTGAAGGTGCAGGAGGCCGAGCTGAAGCACTTCTCGGTGATCGCCTTCACTCCCTACGCCACGGTGGACTCGCTCTCCGCCGTCTTCAACCGGTTCGCCCCGGCCGCCATGAGAGGCGAGATGTCCGTCGACACCCTCGCCCGCCACCTGAACTCGGCCATGAACGAGCAGCTCGAGCGGGGTAAGGAGCAGGTGGGATGACGGTCAGGCACACCACTTCCGCACCCGACCGGACAGGCCCCGCCCTGCACACCGGTCACCCGGCACCGTCCGTGAACCGCACCCCCCGGTCCTCGATGACCACGCGCAGGCACCGGGCGTTCTATCTGTTCGTCTCTCCCTGGCTCATCGGGTTCGTCCTGCTGACGATCGTCCCGATGGCCTATGCGTTGTGGCTGAGCCTCACCACGTTCGACGGCATCTCGCCCCATTGGCGCTACGTCGGTCTCGGCAACTACCGCGAGTTGTTCTCCGACTCCCAGACCTGGAGTGCTCTGGGCCGCACGGGTCTGTTCGCGGTGACCTCGGTGCCGTTGTCGATCGTCGCCGGGCTGGGGCTCGCGGTCCTGGTCAACCGGCCGCTCAAGGCACGCGGGGTGTTCCGCGCCCTGCTCTACCTGCCGGCCGTGATACCGCCCGTGGGCGCGGGCATCGCCTTCAAGCAGCTCTTCGACCAGAACTCCGGTGCCGCGAACGGCGTCCTGAACGTCTTCGGCATCGACGCGCTGGGCTGGCTCGCCGACCCCTACGCGCGCCATGTCCTGCTGATGACGGTGCTGTGGAGCGCCGGAAACATCATGATCATCTCGCTGGCCGGGCTCCAGGACGTGCCCCGCGAACTGCACGAGGCGGCCCGCATCGACGGCGCCGGCGCCTGGCGGACCTTCCGCAGCATCACGGTGCCGCTGCTCTCCCCCGTCCTGCTCTTCCAGACCGTGACGGGCGTGATCGCCTCGGTGCAGACCATCATGCCGCTGCTGCTGGCGCCGGGCGGCACCACGGCCGCCGTCACCGCGATCCCGCAGTCCAACTACCTCTACATGATGCACGTGTTCGCGGAGTACTTCGCCTTCGGCCGCTACGGCTACGCCTCCGCGCTGCTGTGGGTGCTCTTCGTCCTGATCCTCATCGCCACCGGACTCATCTTCAGGTTCACGTCCGGCGTGGTGTTCTACACCGTCGACCCGGAGGCGAAGAAGTGACCGCCACCAGCCCGACCGCTCCTCCCCCGGTACCCCGGGAGTCCCCGGCCGTCCCTGCCCCCGTGTCCGCCCCGGGCACCGCCTCGACGGTCCGGGTCCGGGGGTCCCGCCTGGTCCTCTACACGGTTCTCGTCGCGGTCACGGGACTGTTCCTCGGCCCCTTCGGATGGCTGGTCCTCTCCGGCCTGAAGACCCCGGCCGAACTGGCGGCCTCGCCCGTGCACTGGCTTCCCGCCGTCTTCCGATGGGACAACTTCACCGACGCCTACCGTCTGATCGACTTCCTCGGCTACGCCCGCAACTCCCTGATCATCGCCACGATCTACGCCACGCTCATCACCCTCAGCTCGGCCTGGGTCGGTTACGGCTTCGCCCGGCTGACCGCACCCGGCAAGAAGGTGCTCTTCGGCATTCTCATCGGCTCGATGATGCTGCCCCAGATGATCACCCTGCTGCCGACCTACCTGATCTTCGCCAGGCTCGGCATGGTCGACACCTACTGGCCGTGGGTGCTGTGGGGCCTGTCCGCTGCCCCCTATCTGGTCTTCCTCTTCCGGCAGTTCTTCGCCGGACTGCCCCGCGAACTGGAGGAGGCGGCGATCGTCGACGGCTGCGGCCATGCCGCGGTCTTCTGGCGGATCTTCCTGCCGCAGTCCTGGCCGGTTCTCTCCGCGAGCTTCATCATCGCCTTCACCTGGAGCTGGGGCGACTACATCGCCCCGCAGCTGCTGCTGTCGTCCGACCGCTCCACACTCGCCGTCGCCGTCATGAGCAGCTACGTCACCTCGGCCGGCACACCGGTCACCAACCTCCAGGCCGCCGCCTCGGTGATGTACGTCGTACCCATCCTGCTGATCTTCCTGGTCGCCCAGCGCGGGTTCGTCACCGGCATGTCGACCACGGGCCTCAAGTAACGCCGCCGCTCACCCGGCACCCCCCGCCCCTTCGCCGATCGGAGTTCCGCATGAGCACGCCCCTGACCCGTCGTACGGCCCTCCAGGCGGCCGGCGCCACCGCGCTCGCCGCCGGTTTCACCCACCTCACGGCCACGGCGGCCGACGCGCAGGAGTCCTCGGGCGGCCGGCACCGGCTGGTGACGTATCCCGTACCGGCCGGCGCACCGGTCAAGACCGACAGCTTCACCGTCAAGGTCCGTACCCCCGGCCGTCGTTGGCAGACGCTCGGCGTGTACCGGCCCACCCTCGCCGAGATCGACCCCGCCACGGGCAGAAAGAAGCAGTTCGACTCCTCCCTCGCCTGCTTCGACTTCTCCGGCGAGGTCGAGGTCGAGGTGACGTACATCAAGGGCGGCGTGCGGAAGGTGCGGGTGCGCCCGGACTCGTACGGCATCACCCCGGAGGTGCGCGCCGACACGCTGCGGTTCCGGCTGGACCGGCCGCGGAAGGTCGTCGTGCAGATCAACGACGACCTCTTCGACTGCCTCCACCTGTTCGCCCGTGCGGTCGAGCCGCGGCGGCCGAGGGAGAACGACCCCGACGTCCTCTACTTCGGCCCCGGCGTCCACACCACCCCCGACGGATTCCTCGACGTGCCCTCCGGCAAGACCGTGTACGTCCACGGCGGCGCCGTTCTCAAGGCGACGGTCCGTTTCAAGGACGTACGGAACGCCCGGCTCGCCGGCCGCGGCGTGCTCGCCGGCACCGCGGCGGGCGGAGTGCTCGTCGAGGGCTCGTCGAACGTCTCCGTCGACGGCCTGACCATGCTCAACCCGAACGGCTACGCGGTCCAGGTCGGCCAGTCCACCGACGTCACCCTCAAGGACATGGCGGCCTTCAGCTCCAAGGGCTGGGGCGACGGCATCGACGTCTTCTCCAGCACCGACGTCCTGATCGACGGCGTCTTCCTGCGCACCTCCGACGACTGCGTCGCGATCTACACCCACCGCTGGGAGTACTACGGCGACACCCGCAACATCACCGTGCGCAACTCCACCCTCTGGGCGGACGTCGCCCACCCGGTCAACGTGGGCACGCACGGCAACACGGACGCCCCCGAGGTCCTGGAGAACCTCGTCTTCCAGAACCTCGACATCTGCGACCACCGCGAACCCCAGATGGGCTACCAGGGGTGCATCGCCCTCAACGCCGGTGACAGCAACCTGATCAGGAACGTGCGGGTCGACGGGGTCCGTGTCGAGGACTTCCGCTGGGGCCAGCTCATCCACATGCGGGTCATGTACAACACGAAGTACAACACCTCGGTCGGCCGCGGTATCGAGAACGTCCACGTCAAGGACCTCTCCTACACCGGCAAGCCGCTCGCGACCTGCATGCTGCTCGGCTACGACGCCGACCACCCGGTCAAGAACGTCACCTTCGAGAACCTCGTCGTCAACGGCACGGTCGTCGCGGACTCGATGAAGAAACCGGCCTGGTACCTCACCACCGACTTCGTCCCGATGCACGTCAACGAGCACGTGACGAACCTGAGGTTCCTCACCACCGCCGAGGCCGAGGCGGCCGCCGCGTCATGAGCGTCCCGTCGACCACCCGCCGCGGCTTCCTCGGCGGCACCGCCGCCCTGCTGCTGGCGTCGGGCGCGAGCGGACTGCTCGCACCCGGCCCGGCCCGGGCCGCCGGCGGGGAGGCCCGTTCCCGGTCCTTCACCCATCCCGGCCTGCTGCACACCGCCGCCGACCTCGCCCGGACGAAGGCGGCGGTCGCCGCCGAGGAGTCACCCGTCCACGACGGCTACCTGGCCCTCGCGGCCCACAGCCGCTCCAGGGCGACGTACACCGTCCGCAACACCGGACAGGTCACCTCCTGGGGCCGCGGCCCCGGCGACCACATGAACGAGGCCGTCAGCGACTCGGCCGCCGCCTACCAGAACGCCCTCATGTGGTGTGTCACCGGACAGCGGGCGCACGCCGACAAGGCCCGCGACATCCTCGACGCCTGGTCCGCGTCCCTGACCACGATCACCGGCGCCGACGGACCGCTCGGCGCCGGGCTCCAGGCCTTCAAGTTCGTCAACGCGGCCGAACTGCTGCGCCACAGCGGCTACGACGGCTGGGCGGCGGCGGACATCGCCCGCTGCGAACGGTCCTTCCTGGACGTCTGGTATCCGGCGGTGTCGGGCTACACGCTCTACGCCAACGGCAACTGGGACCTCGCCGCGATCCAGACGATCCTGGCCATCGGCGTCTTCTGCGAGGAGCGCGCCCTCTTCGAGGACGCCCTGCGCTACGCCGCCGCCGGTGCGGGCAACGGCAGCGTCCGCCACCGCGTCGTCACCGACGCCGGCCAGGGCCAGGAGTCCGGCCGCGACCAGGGGCACGAGCAGCTGGCCGTCGGCCTGATGGGCGACGTCGCCCAGGTCGCCTGGAACCAGGGCGTCGACCTGTGGGGCTTCGACGGCAACCGCATCCTCGCGGGCGCCGAGTACGCCGTCCGCTACAACCTCGGCGGCGACGTCCCCTTCGCCCCCGACCTCGACCGCACCGGCAAGTACATCAAGACGGCCGTGTCGCAGAAGGGCCGCGGCACCCTGCCTCCGGCCTACGAGATGTACTACGCCCACTACGCCGGTGTCCGCGGCCTCGACACCCCGCACCTCCGGGCCGCCGTCTTCCGCGGCGCCGACGGCGCCCGCGTCGTCGAGGCGGGCAACGACGACCTCCCCGGATTCGGCACCTTCGCCCACGCCGGGACCGAGGCCCCCGCCCCGACGGTGCCCACGGCTCCCGCCGGGGTCACGGCGGTGGGCGGCGACCGCGAGGTCACGGTGGCCTGGCTGCCGTCCGCGGGAGCGACGACGTACACCGTCCACCGGGCCGACCGGCCCGAAGGGCCCTACACGGAGGTCACCTCGGGGCTGGACGGGCCGACGTACACGGACACCCGCCCACCACGTCCCGGCCGGACCTGCTACTACACGGTGGTCGCCGCCAACTCCCTGGGGAGGGGGCCCGGTTCGAGTCCGGTCGCCGCGTCCGCGGGCCTCCCCCGCCCCTGGGCCGGCCGCGACCTCGGCCCGGTGCGGATCCCGGGTTCCGCCGTCTTCGACGGTGAGCGCTTCGTGCTGGAGGCGAGCGGCAGGGCCGACGGCCACCACCTGGTGTACCTGCCGCTGCGCGGCGACGGCACCGTCTCCGCGCGGGTCGTGTTCCCGCTCAGCTCCCAGTACGCCAAGACCGGTGTCACCCTCCGCGGCTCGCTCGCCCCGGACGCCGCGCACGCCTCGATGCTGATCCAGGGACTGCCGCTGCACACCTGGAGCGGCGTGTGGACCGTACGCCCGGAAGCCGGCGCGACCGTCTCCGCGACCGGCAGCACGCCCGTGCCGCCGTCCCAGCAGCGGGCGATCACGGTGGAGGCGTCCTTCCCGATCTCCGACCTGGGTGCCCTGCCCGCATCCGCGACCCCCATCGAGGCCCCGTACGTCGAGGGCGCGGGCGACGGCTACCGGCTGCGGGCGCCGTACTGGGTCCGGGTGACCCGCAGGGGCCGCCGCTGCACCGGGGCCATCTCCCCGGACGGCGTCCGCTGGACCGAGGTCGGCACCAGCGAGGTCGATCTCGGCCGCACCGTGTACGCGGGCCTCGTCCTCAGCTCCTGCCTGGGCGTCGACGAGGAGTACGCCGAGACCGGCACCGGGGCCTTCGACAACGTCACCGTGGAGTCCGCGACCGGTGAGATCTGGTCGGTGCCCCGTCCCGCCCGCACCCCGATCGGCCTGCGCGCCACCACCGGTGCCGACGCCGTCGAGCTGGCCTGGACCGACCCGGACCTCGCCGCCCGGTTCACGGTGCTGCGCGCCACGGCCGCCGGCGGACCCTTCCGGACGCTCGCGACCGACGTCGGCCCCGTCGGCTTCGGCACCCGGGTCAGGTACGCCGACGCGACCGGCAGACCGGGGACGACGTACCACTACGCCGTCGCGAAGACGAACCGCTCCGGCCCCGGTCCCCGCTCGGCGTCCGTGTCCGCCCGCATGCCCCGTCCGGCCGTCCCCGCGCTCGGCTCCGCCACGACGGTGTTCGCGAACAAGGGCGTCGCCTTCCGCCATCTCCTGCGCGCCACGCACGAGCCCGTCGGGTACACCGCCCACGGCCTGCCCGGCGGTCTGAGCGTCGACAGGCGCACCGGACTGATCTCCGGCACCCCCACGCGCACCGGTGAGTTCACGGTCATGACGACGGCGGGGAACACGGCCGGCACCGGCGCCGGCACCCTCGTCCTCACGGTCGGCACACCCCCGCCCGCCCCCTGGACGTACGGCGACCTGGGCGACGTGGTCCTGGACGACCGCGCCCTCGCCACCCTGGGCGTGGTCGCCGTCCGCACACCCGGCAGTACGGCGTACGAGGACGGGACCTTCGTGGTGCGGGGCGCCGGGACCGACCTCAACGTCAACAACCAGGGCATGACGGGCCAGTTCGTACGGCGCCTGGTCACCGGCGACTGCGAGGTCACCGCCCGGCTGCGCTCCCGGACCGGTGCGACCGACGACCGGGTCGGTCTGCTGATGACCAAGTCCCTCAACCCGTTCGACCAGGCGGCCGGGGCCATCGTCACCGGCGGCACCACCGCCCAGCTGATGCTGCGCCCGACGGTGGCCGGGAAGTCGGCCTTCACCGGCAACGCCGCGGTCACCACCCCCTGTCTGCTGCGGCTCAGGCGCACCGGGAACGCCTTCACCGCCCACGCCTCCACCGATGACGGCGTCACCTGGACCGCGCTGGCCTCCGGCGAGGTCCCCGGGTTCGGTACCGCCCCCCACTACGTGGGCCTCGTGGTCTGCTCCCGCAGTCCCCTGGTCCACAGCACCACCAGGTTCGAAAGGGTGAGCATCACCCGGAACTGACGTTCACAGGATGGGAGACGCACAGCGATGAGCCGCACTTCCCCCCGCACGAGCCACAGCCGCGCGCTGAGCCGCCGCGGCCTGCTGACGGCCGCCGGCGCTCTCGCCGCCGCGGCCGGCGCGGGTGCCGCCTTCACCAACGCCGCGGGCGCAGCTCCCCTGGCCTTCACCCACCCGGGCATGCTGCACAACGCCGGAGACATCAACCGCGCCAGGCTCCGCGTCGCCGCCGGCACGGACCCCTGGCGGTCCGGCTGGAACAAGCTGACCGCCAACCCGCACGCGCAGTCCACCTGGACACCCCGGGCGACTGCGACGATCATCCGCGGCGGAACCGGTCAGAACTACTCGCTCCTCTCCAACGACATCGCCGCCGCCTACCAGAACGCCCTTCGCTGGCGGGTCGGGGGCACCGAGGCCAACGCCCGGTGCGCCGCCGGCATCCTCAACGCCTGGTCGTCGACCCTCACGACCGTCACCGGCAACGCGGACCGGTTCCTCGCCGCCGGCATCTACGGCTGGCAACTCGCCAACGCGGCCGAACTCCTGCGGGACCACCCCGCGTTCGACCTGGCGTCCTTCCAGGAGATGATGGCCGACGTCTTCTACCCGCTCAACAACCAGTTCCTCACCCGGCACAACGATGCCTGCGTCACCAACTACTGGGCCAACTGGGACCTGTGCAACATGGCCTCGGTCCTGGCCATCGGCATTCTCAACGAGGACCGCGCCAAGTACGACCAGGCCGTCGCGTACTTCAGGTCCGGCGCCGGCAACGGATCCATCACACACGCCGTCCCGTACCTGCACACCGACTCCGACGGCTACGCCCTCGGACAGTGGCAGGAGTCCGGCCGCGACCAGGGCCACACCGTGATGGGCATGGGTCAGATGGGCGCCTTCTGCGAGATGGCCTGGAACCAGGGCGACGACCTGTACGGCTACGACGGCAACCGGTTCATGAAGGCCGCCCAGTACGTCGCCAAGTACAACCTGGGCCAGGAAGTGCCGTTCACCACGTACACCTGGGGCACCGGCCAGAACTGCGCCCGGCAGTCCCACACCGTCGTCTCGTCGGCGAGCCGCGGCCAGGCGCGCCCCGTGTGGGCGATGCTCCACTACCACTACAACCGGCGTAAGTACCTCGACGACAAGTACATCTCCCGGATGTGCTTCTCGGTCGCCCCCGAGGGCGGAGGAGGTGACTACGGCTCCGCCAGCGGCGGCTACGACCAGCTCGGCTTCGGCACGCTGATGTACGCCAAGTAGGCGCCCGCGGGCAAGCGCGCTCCCACGGCGTCGAACCCCGTTCGACTCCGGGGCGTGAGAAGCTGCGGGACGCTGGTGCTGCTACGGCGTCGGGGCCTGTGCGGCCGAGGGAACGCACGGTCCAGCAGGGCGTTCAGTGCGACGCGGCCCTCCAGTCGGGCGAGGCCGGGACCGGAAGCCGGGCGTGGCGGACGTGCCGGCATCCTGACCGGCGCCGGCCTCGCCCGTGCCGCCACCGGGCAAGGGCCGTCTCCACGACGGCCCTTCACCTCGTTTCCGCTCTTGTCAGCCCCGCTACGGATCAGGCGTTCGCGTCCATGAACAGGTCCTGATAGCGCTCGCGCAGCTCGGCCTTCTGCACCTTGCCCATCACGTTGCGCGGCAGCGCCTCGACGACGCGCACGGCGCGCGGGTGCTTGAACCGGGCGAGGTCGCCGGCGATGAACTCCAGCAGTTCGGTCTCCTGGGGCTCCTGGCCCGGCGCCGGGACGACGACGGCCACGACCGTCTCCCCGAAGTCCGGGTGCGGGACACCGATCACGGCGGACTCCAGCACCGTGGGGTGGGCGTCGAGCAGTTCCTCGATCTCCTTCGGGTAGATGTTGCAGCCGCCGGAGATCACCAGGTCCTTGCTCCGGCCGACGATGCACAGATAGCCGTCCTCGTCGATGCGGCCCAGGTCACCGGTGATGAAGAAGCCGTCCGCGCGGAACTCGGCGGCCGTCTTCTCGGGCAGTTGCCAGTACCCGCTGAAGACGTTGGGGCCACGGACCTCGATGCTGCCGACCTCACCGTCGGGCAGCGCCTGTCCGGTCTCACCGTCCACCACCCTGATCTCCGTGCCGGGCAGCGGCTTGCCGACGGTGCCCGGCTTGCGCGGGCCGCCCTCGTACGGGTTGGTGGTGTTCATACCGGTCTCGGTCATCCCGTAGCGCTCCAGGATGGCGTGGCCCGTACGGGCCTCGAAGGCCTCGTGGTCGCTCGCGAGCAGCGGGGCCGAGCCGGAGACGAACAGCCGCATCGAAGCGCAGGTCTCCGGGGTGAGCCGGTCGTTCCTCACCATCCGGGTGTAGAACGTGGGGACGCCCATGAGCACCGTGGCCCGGGGCAGCAGGTCCACGACCGTCTCCACGTCGAACTTCGGCAGGTAGTACATGGAGGCACCGGCCGCCAGGGTCATGTTCACGGCGACGAAGAGCCCGTGGACGTGGAAGATCGGCAGGGCGTGGATCAGCCGGTCCTGGTCGGTGAATTGCCAGGCGTCCAGCAGCACCCGGCAGTTGGAGGCGAGGTTGCGGTGGGTCAGCACCGCGCCCTTGGAGCGTCCGGTGGTGCCGGAGGTGTAGAGGATCGCCGCCGGGTCGTCGGCCGACGCGTCGACGACCTCGTCGTGTCGGCCGTCGCCCTCCAGCAGGGTGCCGTCGCCCTCGGTGCCGAGGGTCTCGACGACGAGGCCCTCCCCTTCGCGGTGCGCGTGGTCGGCCCGCCGCTCCGGGGAGCAGACCAACACACGCGGCCGGGCGTCGCCGACGAAGTACTCCGTCTCCGCACCGGTGTACGCGGTGTTGAGCGGCAGGAAGACGCCGCCGACCTGCAACGTCGCCAGATACAGCGCGATGACCTCCGGGGATTTTTCCACCTGCATGGCGACCCGGTCACCGGGGGTGACACCGTCGGCGACGAGCCGGGCGGCGGTCCGCCCCACGGTCCGCGCCATCTCGCGGTAGGTGATCCGCCGGCCGTCGGGCAGTTCGAGGAGCGCCTTGTCCGGCTGCCGCTCCACCTGCTCGGCGAAGGACCGGCAGATGGTGGTGAAGGGTGGCGTCATCAGGGGGTGTTCCTCTCTCGTCGATCGTGTGAGGCGGTGGAGGCGTCCCCGGCACGGGGTACCTCCGCGGCCTCGGGGAAGGCGTCGCGCAGCGGTCCGCCGAGGGCGACGGCGCCGCGGCGGACGAAGTCCTCGTGCCGGCGCTCCAGCTGCCCCGGCTCGTAGCGGTAGCCGATCATCTCGCCGTACGGCTCCGCCGGACTTCGGCCAAGTTGTTCGCCGACCGGCCCGGCTGCCGGGCGGCGCCGTCGCCCGGGTGGAAGCGGGTGACCGGACCGAGGGGGCGTCCGTCCGCGCGCCGCTCGACCGCGACGCACCGGGCCAGGAGGGAAGGAGCCGGGCACGGACCCGTTCGACGTCCACCGCACCGAGGTCCGCCGGCACCTGAGCCACTCCCGGACACCGGGGAGCGACCGTGTTCGCCGGAGAACCCGTGGCAAGGGCCTGGTCCTTCTACGGCCGCCTTCGGCAAGGGAGTGGCGTCGCTCACCGTATGGACTCCGTCCTGGTTCGCATGCAGGGTGATCAACGGGCCAGGCACTACGTTGCCAGGCGCACCGCCGAAGGCATGTCCACCGAGGACCTCACCCGGTGCCCGAAGAGGTCCGTCACCCGCGAGGCCCGTCGCGCTTCTGCACGGTGGACGGCTGGGGCACGACCGCCCTCGGCGGGCGCCCCGTTCAGCTGCTGGAGGCCCGCGCCGGGCGTCTCCGATCACCGCAGCGTCTCACGACGCGCGCCCGTCGGCTCACCGGCCGGGCAGGGGCCGCCGCCGCTTCGCCACGGCCGAAGGACAGGGCAGTCGGCCGTCCCCGCCGACGGGGCCCCGGGGCCGGGCCTCGGATCACCCCGGTCCGAAGCCGACGGCTCCCAAGCGCCTTGGCCGTCGCGCCATTCGCGGGGAGGGTCATCCCGTAGGCGGCCCGGAACACCCGGCTGAAATGCGCGACGCTGGTGAAGCCCCATCGATGCGCCACTGCGGCGATCGTGGCGCTCTTCGCACGGCACGCCAGGTCGCGCCGGCACTCCGCCAGACGGCGCCGCTGGATCCACCGGCCGACGGTGACGTCTTCGCCCTCGAACAACTTGTGCAGATAGCGCAGCGATATGTGATGGGCACGGGCGATGGCCTGGGGAGTCGGATCGGGGTCTGCGAGATGACGGCCGATGAAGGCCTGGATGCGCAGCAGCAGCGTCTGGTTCCCGCCGGACGTTCCCGCTCTCGGCCGGCCGAGAGCCTCGTGGGCCGGCACGCCCAGCAGGTCCACGACGTTACGGGCCATCAGCTCGCCGGTGCGGGGCGGGTAGGATCCCGCGCCGTCCACGAGCCCGGCCGGAAAGGGTGACAACAGACCGCCGAGCGGCGTGTCGGGGCCGAGCGGGGAGGCCGTGATCCGAGCCATGTCGGACTCGCTCGGCCCCAGAACGTCTCTCGGCAGGACGAGGGACTGGGTCCGGAAGGACCTGGGCGGATGCAGCCGGACCGGGCGCGCCGTGTCGTGGACGAAGACGGCCCCCGGCTCGAGGAGCGCTTCACGGCCGTCCTGTTCCAGTCGGGTGGCTCCTCGCTCCAGCAGCGTGACGACCGCGTACTCGTCTTCGCCGCCCTGCGCGAGGAATCGGCGCGTTCGCAGGGCGGACGGGCAGACGCCGTCCATGGTGACGGTCTGGAGCCTGCCGAGCGCTGCTGTACGGACGGTGCCGGAGAACACCTCGTCGGAGACGGCCGTGTCCACGGCGCCGACCGGCAGGCCGTGCGGTCGTCCCAGTTCGCCGATGCCGCGCGCGGGGACCTGCGCGCGGTCGTGCACGAGGTGCCGCCTCTGGACGAGGCGGCGGCCCACCGCGAGATGGACGCGGGGAAGGTGTTCGGCAGAGTCGTGCTGACACCCTGAGCCGGGCAGGGCGGCGACGACGCCGTGGGTGCGGGTGGCTGTGACGTCGTGGACTCGCCGGACGACGCGGACGAGGACGGAAGCACCGTGCGGCGGCCAGGGTTCCTTCGGTGCCCTCACGCGGGGGGCGGCGCCGGGCCGGGCACCGGAGTGCCGTGCCGGGACGTCAGCAGGGCTCGGCGTCGGGGATCACGTGCATCGCCGCCTCCTCCGCCGACGCACCGGCCCCGTCCAGCCCCACGTCGGACGCGTACAGGTCGGACTCGGTGTTCTCGTGACCGCCTTCGTCCGGCGCGACGAGCCGGCCCGCGCGTGCGTCACCGGCCTCGTCGTCGATCAACGCTCCGTCCGTGCCCCAGAGGTCGCCGGTCCCGTCGCCCTCGGGGACGCCGATGTCGGGCACCTCCTCCGGGAGGCGCTCGTCCAGGCTCTCCCCTCGCCACCGCTCCGACGCCGTGGCACCGGTGTGCTCCACGCCCCACTGTTTCTCGGGAGGCGAGCAGCCCTCGTCCAGTGCCTCGTCGCCGGCCCGGTGGTCCAGGGTGTCCGACGCGTCCAGCAGCCCCGCGTCGTCCTGCACCTCGGACCCGTCCGGCCACCCCGGTGGTGGCCGCTTCGCCGCGGTGGTGTGTCGCTCCGGTCGCGGGGTCAGGTGCCGTCGCCCGGTCTGAACGGGCTCACCCGGGGCACCGACGCCTTGCCCGTGTTGGAGACCTCGCCACCCGTCCAGCGCACCGGGATCCAGGCCGTCTCGTCGGGCGGCGTGAGGCGCAGAGCCGTCGGTGTCACGGTGGTGACACCGGTGATCGCCGGATCGGTGTACGTCATCGCCGACCAGGCGCTGGCTCCGGGAGCGAGCGTCACGGTCCGCTGTTCCTGGTCTGTGGCCCGTTCGGGGTCCGGGGTGACCGCCTCGCCTTCGCCGTTGACGAACGCCACTCCGGGAAAGCCGTGCACCGTGCAGGTGCGGCGGGATCCGTTGGTCACGACGACGGCGAAGTTCGACTGGCCGGCGCCGGGATGGCCGGTTCCGACGGACGCCCGCAGTTCGGAGGTGTGGCAGCGGCGCCCCACCGCTGGTGCGGCGGAGCCCGAGGACGGCGTTCCGGCACCGGGGGACGTGCCCGGGGCCGGTTCACCGGGCGGGCTGGGGGTGTCGGCGCCGGCGGGTCCGGTGGCGGTCTCCGCCGGTGACGACGAGCCGGGCGCGGTCGGACCGGCTCCCGCTCCCGCGGTGCCGTCCGCGTTCTGGCCGGTGCACCCGGCCAGTACGGTGCAGCAGAGGAGGGCGCCGGGCAGGAGCAGGCGGTGTTTCATGCCGTTCTCCTTGGTCACTGACGCCTCAGCAGGTACTTGTGCTGCCCGGCCAGCACGAGTTCGCCGCGCTGGTTGTGGACGGTCGCGGCCGTGGTCACGACGCCGTTGTCGCCTTGTGGTTCCAGACCGGTGATGGTGAGCGCCGGGTACAGCGTGTCCCCGGAGTGCACCTCGCCGAGGAAGGTGCAGGCGAGTTCGAGGAAGCTGATGAACACCTCCCCGATGACATGCGGGAAGAGGGTGGCGCCGGGGGCGGTGAAGGCGAGGACCTGCAGGCCGTGGACGACCGGCGCGGGGTGACCGTGCCTGCGTGCCCACTCGGCGTCGTAGTGCACGGGGTGGTTGTCGGCGGAGACCGTCTGGAAGGCCGCGGCGTGGGCGTCCGTCAGGGTGCGGCTGGGCGCTCGGAAGACCTCGCCCACGCGCAGGTCCTCGAACGTCCGGGCCGGCACGACCTGGAACGCCTCGGGGTCGAAGGGAACCGGTGCGGTCGTCACCGGGTCCGTGGACGGCTGGGTCATCGGACTGTCCTCTCGTGGGGGTGTCGTTCCCGGGTGGGCGGTACGGGCCGGCTCACTTGCCCGGGGTGATGCGGGCGGCGAGGAGGTTGGGGTCGTCGTTGGTGAAGTAGGCGCCGCTGGCGATGTAGGCGGTGGTGCCCCGCACGGCGAGCGAGGTCGGGTTCTGAAGTCCGTCGGCGCCGGTGAGCACGACCTCGTGCCGACCGTCGGGCTCGACCAGGGCGATCTCGTTGTCCGCGTTGATCGCGGCCAGGAGCGTGTCACCGTGGCCGGTGAAGGCGAAGTCGTCGATGTCGACCAGGCCGGTGGCGCGGGTCTCGACGGGTCCGGCGTTCCCGTGCCGGACGACTGGGACACGGAGCACGGTTCCCTTGTCCAGGTTGGACACCCATACGCCGCCGTCGTGCACCTTGATGCCGTTGGCTCCCAGGAATCCGGCGGCCGCCAGTTCGGGCGCGGTGGCCCAACGGGTGGGTGTGCCCCCGCTGACGGGAATCCGCCAGATGGTGCCGAGGACCGAGTCGGCGGCGTACAGCTGGTGTTCGTGCCGGTCGATGGCCAGGCCGTTGGGCAGGCCGCTCGCCGGGAGCGCGGCGATGCGCTGCGGGGTGCCGCCGGGACGCAGGCGCCACAGGCCGGTCAGGTCGCTGCTGCCGGTGGCGTACAGGAAGTACAGGGTTCCGTCGTGGGTGCGGACGATGCCGCCGAGGAAGGGTGACGAGAGGGCGGGGGTGGTGGAACCGGCCGGCGGTTCGGGCAGGGTGGCGAGGACGCGCACCGTGCCGTCGGGACTGATGCGTGCGACCTGGCGGCTGTAGGCGAAGGTGACGACGGCGCCGCCGCCGGGTTCCAGGGTGATGTTCTCCGGTCGCTGTCCGCCCGCGAGGTCCAGGTGTGCCACGAAGCGCGCGCTCGTCGCAGGCCGGGCGGTCGCCGTGGTTGCGGGGACGGTCGCGATCACGGCGACGGCGGCCGCCACGGCGGAGGCCGAGAGGGCGGTGCGCGTCCTCGTCAGGAATCTGGGCATGGGAGTTCTTCCTTCTTTCTCTTCGGTCACAAAGGGAGGGGGTGTCCGGTCCGACGGCGCGTCAGTGACGTCAGGGCTGCCGGGGAGGCCGCCCTGCCCTTCCGCGCCCCGGTGTCCATCTGTCCGTGCTCGCGTCGGAGTCAGCCGTTCCAGTCGGTGAGGAAGTCCAGGAGTTCCCGGTTGACGACGTCGGGGCGCTCCTCCTGGCACAGATGGCCGCACTGGGCGATCGGCACTCCACGGACGTCGCGGGCCATCCCCCTCCACACGTCGAGGACGTCGTAGGCCTGTCCGACGGCACTGAAGTCCTCGCCCCACAGGGTCAGTACGGGGCAGTCGATCAGCCGGTCGGCGTCCTCCTGGTCCTGGGCGACGTCCTGAGGTGCCGCCCGGTAGTCCATGCAGGACCCCCGTACGGCACCGGGCTGCTGGTAGGCGCGCACGTAGACCGCGATCTCGTCGGAGGTGAGCGTCTCCGGGTCGTAGGACCAGCTGCGGTAGAAGTGGGTGAGCCAGGTCTCCTCACGGCCGGCGATCAGCGCCTCGGGCAGGTCGGGCACGCCGAGGAAGGTGAAGAACCAGTAGCCCTGCCGGGCGAGGGCCACGTCGTAGGTCTCGGCGATGACGCGGGTGGGGATGTTGTCCATGGCCACGAACCGGTCGATGCGCTCGGGGTGGTCCTTGGCGAACCGGGTGCCGACGCGGGCGCCGCGGTCGTGGCCGACCAGGGCGATCCGCTCGTGCCCGAGGTGGTCCATCAGCGCGACGACGTCGTTGGCCATGGTCCGCTTGTCGTAGCCGGAGGCGGGTTTGTCCGTGTCGCCGTAGCCGCGGAGGTCCGGCGCGATCACGGTGAACCGCTCCGCGAGCACGGGGATCTGCTTGCGCCAGCCGTACCAGGTCTGGGGGAAGCCGTGCAGCAGGTAGACCGGCGGGCCCTGGCCCGCGCTCACCCAGTGCTGCCTGATGCCGTTGAGTACGGCGGTGTGGTGCGTGATGCCTGTGAGGTCTGACATGACGATGCCCGTTCGGAAGGGGGAGGGTGGACGAGAGGCCGCCGGGCGGGAGGGGAACGGTGTGGGCCGTCGTCCGCTCAAGGGCGCGGGATGGTGCGGGTGTTCGCCCGGGCGAGGTGGACCATGCGTCCGACGCCTCCCGCCAGGACGGTGCGGCTCGTCGACAGCGCGAAGCCGGTGATCTGTTCGGTGGTGATCTTCGACGGGGTCGCGAGGGCGTCGGGGTCGGTGACCACGTCGAGCCAGTGCGAGCCCGTCGTGGGCGAAGGCGGCGCGCAGGACCTCGCGCACCTCCGAGGGATTCTCCACCCGGATGCCCCGTGCGCCGGCGGCGAAGGCCGCGCCCTCTTCGTGCCGGACCTGCACCCACTCCAGGGAGTCATGCCGTCCGACCGCGTCGACGAAGGGGTCCAGACTGTCGCCGACGACGCCGTACAGGCGGCGGACGCCGGCCGGCCCGTGCGAGGAGGTCGACGTACTGCTCGGCTGTGGACTGTCCGGCCATGGTGCTCCTCAGGTGGTCGCTCACGGGGCCGCGGCAAGGCTATGGGGACGTCGAGCGGGCCAGTTGTTTCTCCGCGCACCGCGCAGAGCCCGGCAGCGCACTGATCGTGACGCGGCGCGGCCCGTCCGTCGCGGCCGGGGGGGGGGGGGGGGGGGGGGGGCCCGGGGGCCCCCCCCCCCCCCCCCCGCCGGCGTCCGGATCAGTGCTGGTCGCCGTCGCCGTCGTCAGGCGCCAGCAGCACGGCGGTACGGCCCCGGTGAGCGACGGCGTCGCTGACCCGGGGGTTGATGAGCGCTTCGAGCGTCCCGCGGTGGTGGGGGCTGAGGATCAGGAGGTCGGCCTGCCGTTCCCTGGCGGTGGAGGAGATGGTGGTGGCGATCGCCGTCGTCAGCGCTCTGGTGACGGTGCCCTCGGCCGTGACGCCTGCCTCACGCAGCCGGGCAAGGGCGTCGTCGAGGATGGCCCTGGCTTCCGCGTCGTCCTCCAGGGAGACCACGGCGGCGATCGTCGCCGTGGAAGGGGCGACGTGCAGAACACTGATCTCGGCCCCGGTCAGTCGGGCCATGTCACCGGCAAGGCGTATGACGGAGTGGCGGGCAGGACTGGAATCGACAGCGACGAGAATGCTCTTGAACATGACATTTGTCCTTTTCGTGAATATGCGTCGAGGGCCGTGCCGGGGGGCGCCCGGCCGCCACCGTCCGGAGCCGGCGTGACGGGCGGGCGGCCTGCCGTGCCCGACGTTCTCTCCGGCACAGAGGATCCCGGAGATCACCGCTCATGCGGGTCCGGGACGGCGAGAAGTGCCTCCCTGGGCAAAACTTCGTGCGTTCCTCGTCAAGATCCCGAGCCGTCGGCTCCTAGGGTCAGAAAAGGAATTACGCTTCGCCACTTTTTCGAGGGCCGATCATGGAAGAACGTCTCGGCACGGTCACGCGCCCGGTGACGGCACACGTCAGTGCTCCGAAGGCGCCGCCGTTGCCGGTGCCGGCGGAACTGCAGTACGGGATCACCGATCCCTATGCCGTCCGGCTTTCCCTCGGGTCATCGACCGGACCGCCCGTCACCTGGTCCTTTGCCCGCGAACTACTCACCGAAGGACTGAGACGCCCCACCGGCCCCGGCGATGTGCTGGTGATTCCCGGGCACTGCCACCGTCCCCACTCCCTGCGCATCGTTCTGAGAAATCCGGCCGGCACGGCACTGGTCGAAATAGCGGACACGGAGGTGACCGCATTTCTTCAGCAGGCCTTCGCCCTGGTACCCGCCGGAACGGAAAGCGACCACCTGGACATCGACGGCGCCATAACCGCGCTCATGGGCGGAAGCCACCGGCCGCAGCCCTGATCTCCCTGACGAACTCACCATTGAAAGGACTTCCCAGTGCACCCGAGGAACACGGCGCCGAGCACACAGTTCGGCATCTTCACCGTCGGCGACGTCACCCCGGACCCGACCACGGGCCGGACGCCGACCGAGCGTGAGCGCATCAAGGCCATGGTCGCCAT
>NZ_JBIWJA010000007.1:0-239315 GCF_044764905.1 Streptomyces sp. NPDC093586
CACGTCACCCTCAGCCCCAACCGGATCGGAGACATCGCCCGCGCTGCCATCGTCCTCAACGGAATCTGGAAATGATCATCGTTGAGAAAACGTCAGTAGGCTCCAGACTTCGTGGCTCGTTCCGCAAGCGCTTTGCTTCGGAACCTCAGGTGGACACACGACACGCGGATCACACCGAAGCCGAACGCCCGTATCCAACAGCTTCGTCACCCGCTGCCCGCCCACACCGCAGTGAGCGATACGCTGTTTCCACTGCTCAGGCAGCCTGGCGGTCGTCCTCCGGGGCCGACCGAGGATCGCAACATCTGCGTGGCGGAGGGCGAGACCGACTCGCCCGGAAAACGACAGGTACCTGCCCGAGGGCGGCTTCGAATCGAACGGTCGCATGCCGCCGCACTTGCGGTACCAGCGCGTCGCGACCGTCGGCGCCACGCCGACGACGGCGGCGGCCTCCTCAGCGAGAAGGCCCTTGGCGATCTCCGTCCAGAACGCCGCCTCGACATGACGCTGATACTTCGGATGCCCCGGAGACCTCAGCTTCGGACGCAGCGCCCGGTCCGCTGCCTGCTGACGACGCACCATCCAACACCTCCATGCGTACGAGGTGTTGCGACGACCAGTTGAATCCGCCTGGAGCTATATCGGAGGTCGTTGCATCTGTCGAGCCGGACGGAATTTATGGGACAGGAGAGGAAACCGGTCCCACAGGATGCCCGACTGGATTTCACCACTAAGTACAGCAGCGAGAAACCGCGTTACGGTCATGCCATATCGCTCCCATTCCTCTCCGGACTCACTATTGATCAGAATGGGCCGGGAAGCAGGTGCGTCGCCCGGCCGCACAAGCCAGTAGAGGTACTCTCCGTTGTCTGTGGTTGCCCAGCAGATCAGACGGCTCCCCTGAGGCTCCATCCCGGCCGGCTTATCTTCGTATTCCCAGAGATCATCGTTGGCTTCTTCGCGCTCAGCGCTGATTTTCAACAGGTCATAGACATCGTTCGGACATCCGGGCTCCAGCAGGAGGAGATAGTCGTCAACGTAGCCGCCACCGTACGCTTCGATGAGTTCTTGATAGTCGGCGGGCAACGTGGTATGCAGATTTTTCTCGACCGCGCTCCAGTTCGGAGCGGTCGGCGGCCCTGCGGGCGTTGGCAGGAGCTCGGTAAGTCTGTTTAGCTCCGGACTCATCGGACTGTCACCCTTCTATGCGTTGGTCATCCCTTACGGTTCCAGATCGTGAAGATGTTGGTTCCTTCTCCGCTACTTCCGCGGGGGTGCATTTTGAATCCATTGTCTCCGTGGGCTTCTATCGTCACCCCAAGAGGGATCTTGGCATTGTTGTCCGTGTAGATGGCGTGACGCTGTACTCGATTGTTTCGCCGTCGCGGACAGCGTTACGGACATGCATTTCGATCTTTCGCATGACTGGCGAGTTGGCATAGCTGTGCATGGTGAAGAAGTTGCGTGGGTCCTTGTTGGATCCGCCGATCATGGCGGCGAGCAGATGCGCTCGGCTGTACCCCCCGCATCTGAGTGGGTCCCGATGTCCACGGTTCTTGTGGTGGCGCCGTCGGCCAAGAGGCCGTCTTGGGTTTGGGTGCTCTGCCATGCGGTGGACGATCGCTCGGACGTTCTTCAGCGGCCGTCGCACGGGCCGTCGTCCGCAGACACCGGCTTGGTGTCTGCCGCCAGGCAGGAGGAGTACACCCGCGACGGTGTGGGCTGCGGGTCCGGTGCCGAGGAGGCGCTCAGTTTGACGATGACGGCGAGGCCAGCCACGCACAGCACCGCCCACGCGGCAACCCACGCGCGGCGACTCATCCGTATCGGCTCAGACATCCAGGCATCCTACGAGCGCCGCGGCGGGCTCTCGCCGCTCGCCGCCGTCGGCGCGGTGACGGCGCCGTTCAGGCATTGGTCGAGGAGTGCGTTCATGCGGGGGACGGGGAGGGACGGGTTGGCCGCGGCGCCCTCTGCGGTGCGGAGGTCGGTGAGGAGGGTTTCCAGGGTCTCCGGTGTCAGGGTCGGGTTGGCGGCGGCTGCCCGGCGTACTGCATCGTCGGGGTCTCCCAGCGGAGGTTCGGGCAGGGTGGGGTCGGCCGCGGCCAGGGCGCGCACCTCGGGGTCCGGGTGGGCGATGAGGTGGGTCCAGCCGGTGCGGGGGAACGCGGGCAGGGTCAGCAGGTGCGGACGGTGGGCCGGGCGGGTCACGAAGACGTCCAGGAGGAGGTGTGGCGGAGCCAGCGGGTGGTGGCAGGCCAGCCGGATCCGTACCTGCTCGTCATCGTCCAGCGCCAGTGTCCCGACGAGCTCTGCGGGCAGGCCGGGCCAGCTCGCCGCAACCCGGCGGAGCACCGGTTCCTCGGACGCAGCGCAGGTGGCGTACCAGTCCGGCGACGGCTCGGTGGCCGGCTGCGTGATCGGGCAGGTGCAGTCGGGCCCGTGACCGACGACTTTTTGGACCTCCTGGAATTCGGCCCAGGTACGGATGGAGGGCTGGAGGCGGGCACGCATCCGCACGTCCTCGTCCGGATCGTGACGCAGCTCCGCCGCCTCCGGGCCCAGGTCGGGGCGGGTGGCGACCAGCCTGCGGATCTCTGTATCGGGGTGGCGGGCGAGCCGGGCGAGGGCGTCGGCCGGGGTATGGCGGTTCCGGGCCAGCGGGTCTACCTCGTCGTCCGCGAAGCACTGTTCTACGACCGCGGGTGACAGGGCACAGGTGCTGAGCACGGACACCGCGTGGCGTGATCCGATGGGCGGCAGCTCGGCCTCCACCGCCGCGGGGTCCAGCTGCCGACTGCCCCTCCTGGCTGCTTCCCGTACGGCGGGGTCGGGGTCGTCGAGCAGGGCACGGCGCTGCGCAGCGGTGAGCGACTGCCACTGGAAGGCGGCGTACAGACGGAGTGCGGGGTGGTCGTGACCGGCCATGTCCCGGGGGAAGGACGGAGGGACCTGCCGGGAGGACCAGAGCTCCCCGACGATCTCCTTTTCGGTGACCTTGCCGTCCTCGCCTCCTTCCTGGGCGGTCAGGAAGGTGACGAGGATGTCGTCCGGCAGGGGCCGGACCCATCGGGGCTGGGGCCAGGGGCCGCGGGCGAGATGCGCACGGACGAGTCCCGAAGGGTCCGATGCCAAGGGAGCGAGTCGCGCCGGGTCGACGTGCAGGTTGCGGGCGAGGCCGCGGCGGATCCGCTCGACCGGGTGGCGGAGGGCCGCATCGATGACGGCGTCGGGCAGGTCGCGGCCCTCGCACATCAGCAAGCCGGCCTCACCGGCCGCTTCGTCCAGGAGGCGTATCAGCACGTCGGCGGGCGCCGCCGCGTTGAAGGCGATGCCGCGCAGCCACAGTTCACGGAGAGAGTCGGACACCGCGTCATCCTGCCACCTCGCCTCCTGGACCGGGCCGCGGTCACCACGATGACCGCACGTTCGCCGAGAACCGGTAGTTTCGCGAGGATGCTCCGACCGTGCGGTCGCGGACCAGGACGGGGGTGCCGTCCACGATCCACAACCGGTCGGTGGCATCGGCGCAGGCCCGACAGGCTCTGGTGCCGCAACAGGCGACGTTCGCCCCGTCGCGACGCCCGGCACGCTCCCCCGGAGAAAGTGCCCCCACTCGCCGCACCGGACGAACGCCCGCGTACGTCCGGTACGAGGGCTTCCGGCCGGCACTCCCCCAGCCTCCGGCCGGGGGGACCCCCGGAGCACGCACCGGACGCCGCTCCTCACCGGGCGAACGTCGCCTGCCGCGGCACCAGCGCGAGACGCGGTCCGAGTGGCTGGATCACCCGGCACACCGTCACCGTCGCCTGAGCCCGCCCCGGCCGCGACCGACCGGTCCGCGCAGGACCGGGTCCGAGCGCCCTCAGAAGTGGGTGCCTCCGTCGATGCGTATCTCGGTGCCGGTGATGAACGCGCCGTCCTCGGAGGCGAGCATGGCGACGACGCCGGCGACAGACTCGGGACCGGCGAAACCGTCGCCGAGCGCGGGGGACAGCTTGGCGAACAGGCTCCAGTCGGTGTCCTCGGGCAGGCCGGGTCCCTGGCTCTGCCTGCTCTCGCCCGAGCCGTCGGTCATGCCGGAGGAGATGGAGCCGGGCTGCACGGCGGTGAAGCGGATGCCCTGCTTGCCGTACTCGGCGGCCAGCGCGTGGGTCATGGACTGGATGCCGCCCTTGCTCGCCGCGTAGGCCGCCATGTACGGGTGGGCGAACATCGCCGAGGTGGAGCTGAAGTTGACGACGGCCGGGGCGTCGCCCTCCAGGAGCGCCGGGATCGCCTCGCGGATCATCAGGAAGGTGCCGGTCAGGTTGACCGTGATGACGCGGGTGAAGTCGGCGAGGGACGTGGTGTGGGTGTGCGAGGAGCGCAGGATGCCGGCCGCGTTGACCAGGACGTCGAGGCCGCCGAGGGCGGCCAGGGCGGCGGCGACACCCGCGCGCACGGAGGCCTCGTCGGAGATGTCCAGGGTCAGCGTGGTCAGCCGATCGGAGCCGGTGCCCGCCTTGGCGTAGGTGTCCTTCAGCCCCGCCTCGCTCACGTCCGCGGCCACCACCTCGCCGCCCTCGGCCAGGATGCGCAGCACGGTGGCCTGGCCGATGCCCGAGCCGCCGCCGGTGATCAGCGCCCGGCGTCCCTGAAAGCGGTTCATGGAGTTCTCCCTCTGGTGCGTGTGCGGTGTATGTGCGGTGTGCGTGGTGCCGCGGCGTCGCCGAGCGATGTCCACAGTACGCCTTGGTGGCACGTTTTGACACAACGGCGTGGCATGCCTGTGGAGGGTGCGGCCGCGTACGCTTTCCCCATGACCCAGTCCCGGCCGTCCCGCTCGACCCCGACCCCGACCTCGCTGACCGAGCGCCGCAAGGCGGCGACGCAGCTGGACATCGCCCGTGCGGCGGCCGAGCTGTTCACCGAGAAGGGGCCCGACGGCACGACGGCCGAGGAGATCGCGGACCGCGCGGGTGTCGCGCTGCGCACCTTCTACCGGTATTTCCGCAGCAAGCAGGACGCGGTCGGACCGCTTCTGTCGACCGGTGGGGACCGCTGGCGGGCGCTGCTCGCGGAGTCCGGTTCGCAGGTGGCGCTCGCCCAGGCCCTGGAGTCCGCCGCGGTCGCCTCCTTGTCCTCCCCTGAGCCCGCGGCAAAGGACGAGGGTCTGCGCTGGACCCGCGGGCTGCTGCGGGCGGCCCGGCACGATCCCGCGCTGCGAGCCGTCTGGTACCGGGTGAACCAGGAGTCCGAGGAGCGGTTGCTGCCGATCGTCACCCGTCTGGCCGGACCGGACTGCGACCCGCTGGAAGTGCGCCTGGTCGCCGCCGCGGCCACCGACGCGATCCGTGTGGCGCTGGAGACCTGGGCGCTGGCGGACACGGACACCGGCGAGGCGGCCTCCCCGGCCCCACTCGTGGTGCGATGCCTGCGGGAACTGACGGGCGGCCTGCGCCTGCTGACGGCCCGGCTCTGACCCGGGCCGGCCCGATACGGTCTCGGCCGGCAACGAGGGTGTGCTGCGCATCGCGGCCTCATGCGCGGGTGATGTGGTCGACCGCGAGCCAGCTGAACGTCATGGCGGGGCCGATGGTGGCACCGGGGCCCGGGTAGGTGGCGCCCATGACGGCGGCCGAGACGTTGCCGGAGGCGTACAGACCCTCGATCACCGTGCCGTCCTCCCTGAGCACCCGGGCCGTGGCATCGGTGACCAGGCCGCCCTTGGTGCCGATGTCGCCCGGATGCACCGGGACGGCGTAGAACGGGCCCTTCTCCAGGGGTGCCAGATTGGGGTTCGGCAGGGTCGGGTCGCCGTAGTAGCGGTCGTAGACGCTGTCGCCGCGGTGGAAGTCCTCGTCGCGGCCGGCGCGGGCGAAGCCGTTGAAGCGCCGCACGGTGGCGCGCAGGCGCTCGGGCGCGGCGCCGATCAGGGCGGCCAGCTCCTCGACGGTCCCGGCCTTCTTGACCAGGCCGCTCTCCAGCCACGGCCGGGGGAAGGGCTGGCCCGGAAACAGTCCCATGAAGAGGTAGCGGGACTTGGCGGTGGCGTCGAGGATCAGCCAGGAGGGGACGGTGCTCGCCCCGGGCCGGTCGGCCGCGTACATGGCGTCGACGAACTGATGGTAGGGAGCGGCCTCGTTGGCGTAGCGTTCGCCCGCCGAGTCGACGATCACCATGCCGGGGATGCCCCGTTCGGCGACGAGGAAGAAGGGCCTGCCGCCGTGCTCCTCTCCGCCGGAGGCAGGTGGTACCACCACGGACGGTGCGCCCCAGACCCGGTCCATCAGGTCGACCGCGGCGCCGACGGCCATGCCGGCCTGCAGGCCGTCGCCGGTCTGTCCCTCGGGGGCGGCGCTCCATTCGGAACGGGTCGGCGCCGGCAGGTACTTCTCCCGCAGTGTCTGGTTGTGCGAGAAGCCGCCGGAGGCGAGGATCACGCCGCGCGTCGCCCGTACGGTGACCTGCCGGCCCGCGGGGGATTCGCCGTCCGGGTCCGTCCGGGAGCCGGGGAGGGTGACCCGGATGCCGGTGATCCGGCCGTTCTCCTCCACCAGTGAGGTCAGCGGGGCGGAGAGCCACAGGTCGCCGCCGAGGGCGTGCAGCGAGTACCGCATCCGGGCGACCAGGGCCTCGCCGAGGGCTATCGGTCTCCTGCCGGTGAGCAGGGCGCCGACCGCGCGGGCGCCGACCTTCGCGGACGTCAGTTTGCCGGCCCAGGTGCGCCGCACCATGTTCAGGTGGCGGAAGTCCTTGGAGGTGATGGTGAGTCCGTAGGTGGGGAGCCCGGCCCGGCGCATGGTGGCGCGCTGACCGGGGGTGAGCCGGGTGAGGTCGAAGACCTGCGGTTCGACGGAGCGGCCCTGCGGGAAGCCTCCGAGTTCCTCGGGGAAGTAGTCGGGGTAGCCGGGCGTGTACACGAACCGCACGGCCGTCCGGTCGTGGAGCTCGCGGACCATCCGCGGCCCGTGTGCGAGGTAGGCGTCCTTGCGGGCGGCGGGGACCCGGTCGCCGACGGTGGCGTCCAGGTAGGCGCGCGCCTTCTCGGGGGTGTCCGCGAGGCCGGCTGCGTCCAGGTGGAAGTTGCCGGGCACCCAGATGGCGCCGCCCGACAGGGCCGTCGTGCCGCCGTACCGTTCGGTCTTCTCCACCACGAGGGCGGTCAGTCCGCGCAGACGGGCGGTGATGGCGGCGGTCATCCCGGCGGCGCCGGACCCGACCACGACGACGTCGTAGGAGTGGTCCCATTCAGTGCTCATGCGAAGGTGCGGTCCTCTCTGGTGCTGTGGCCCTCTCCGGTGCCGTGGCCCTCTCCGGTGCTGCGATTCCCTCCGGTGTCGCGGTCCGTTCCGGTGTCGCGGTGAGCCGGGCGTCGGTGAGGACGGGGGCGTCGTCGCGCTCCGCGGCGGTGGCCGTCAGGCGGTAGCCGTCCTCGGTCTCCCACACGCGCAGCCGCAGGGTCTCGCCGGGGAAGAAGACCCCCGGAGAAACGGGTGCGGCATCCGGTGACGCGGGCGGCGTCTCCGCCCAGCAGACGGTCGGTCACGGTCTTGACCGCCATGCCGAAGGTGCACAGTCCGTGCAGGATGGGCCGGTCGTAGCCGGCTCGGCGGGCGACATGCGGATCCGCGTGCAGCGGGTTCCAGTCCCCGGCCAGCCGGTAGAGCAGGGCCTGTTGACGCAGGGTCGGGATCTCGGCCGTCAGATCGGGCTCCCGGTCCGGCGCGGGCAGGCGTCCGGACGGGCCCCGGTCGCCGCCGAAGCCGCCCTCGCCGCGGACGAAGATGTGGTTGCGCTGGGTGATCAGTGGCTCGCCGTCCTCGTCGAGGAGGGTGGATTCCTGGACGGTGACGGCGGCGGTGCCCTTGTCGTGAACGGCCGGCACACGGGTGACCGTTGCTCCGCGGGCCGCGGCGGGCAGCGGGCGGTGCACGGTGATCTCCTGGCCGCCGTGCAGCACCGCGGCCAGGTCGATGTCCACGCCGGGCAGGTCGAAGACCTGGAAGCCCACTCCCCCGCTGCCGCCGGCCACGACGCCGAAGGTGGGCAGCACCTGCAGGCCCCGCTCGTGCCGTTCGTGGACGTAGCGCAGTTCGGCGGGGTCGGTCTCCGGGACGCCCGCGCCCAGCGCCAGGTGGTAGAGCCGCACCTCGCGGTCGTCCCAGACCGCGGGGGCGCGCACGGGCGGGGCGGAGGTCACCTTCTCGACGTCGATCGGCATGGGAGGCGGATTCCTTCGCGGGTCGCGTTTTTCTTCGCGGGTCGGTGAGGGCGGTGCTCGGTTCACGGGCGGGTCGTGAGGGTCAGCCGTTCCAGTGGTGGCCCCAGAAGCTGTCGGCGGTGATCTCCTTGGCCACCCAGGTGGCGGGGTCGACGATCAGGCCGTCCCAGCCGTACTCGACCTGGAAGCCGCCGGGGGCCTGGGCGTAGAAGGAGACCATGTGGTCGTTGGTGTGGCGGCCGAGGCTGGAGGCGATGGGGATGCCGGCGGCGTTCATGCGGTCCAGGCCCCGGCCCACGTCGTCGAGGGTCTCCAGCTCGACCATGAAGTGGACGATGCCGGGCGGCAGCGGGGCGGGGTACAGGCCGAGGCTGTGGTGGCGCCGGTTGGGACTGAGGAAGTGCATCCAGTGGAAGTCCCGCTCCCGGGTGGCCGTCGGCACGGCCTGCGGCGGCAGCTTCATCGAGTCGCGGAGCTGGAAGCCGAGCAGGTTCTCGTAGAAGTCGAGCGCGGCCTCGATGTCGGGCACGGGCAGCACCACGTGGCCCAGGCCCAGGTCTCCGGTCACGAAGCGGTTGCCGTACGGGGTGCCGAGCGCGGTGTGGTCCTGCGCCTGGCCCCAGTAGATCTCCAGCGGGTTGCCGCAGGGGTCCGTCACGTGGACGAGGCCCTGGACCCGGCGCTCGGCGAGTTCGGCGGCGTCGGCGCTCTTGACGGCGTGGCCGGCCGCTTCCAGTTCCCGGGCGGCCGTCGCGAGCGCGGCGGCGTTCGCGACCTCCCAGCCGGCCGCCAGCAGCCGGTCGCTCTCCCCCGCCTGGACGACGAGGCGGTAGGCGCGGTCGTCGACGCGCAGGTGAAGGGTGTCCTCGGTGGTGCCGGAACCTTCCACCATGCCGAGGATGTCGAGGGTGTAGGTGCGCCACTCCTCCAGTTTGGTGGTCTCCAGGCGGAGGTAGCCGAGCGCGCGGATGTCCATGGTGAGGGGGCCTTTCGGTCTGGGGCGGCAGCGGTGCGGCAAGGGGTGTGCGGGCGGGCGAAGGTGACGGAGTGTCAGAACATCGTGTCCTCGACGACCAGGCCGAGGGACGCCTGGCCGAAGAGGAGCAGGGCGCGCTCGGGGTCGTTGGCGGCGTGTCCGCGGCCGGTGTGCGCGTCGCGCCAGGCCCGCTGGACGGGGTTGGGGCCGGTGCGCATGGCGTTGCCGCCGGCGTTCTCCATCAGCAGGTCGAGCGCCGCGACCGCGCGTTCGGTGGCGATCACCTGGTCCCGGCGGGTGCGGGTGCGCAGTTCCGTGGAGAGTTCCTCGCCGCGCCGGGCGAGGGCGTACATCTCGCCGATGTTGCGGGTCAGTTGCAGCCAGCTGGCGTCGATGTCGCTGGCGGCGCGGGCGATGCGCACCTGGGCGAAGGGGTCCTCGGCGACCTTCTGTCCGTAGGAGACGCGGAACCGCCGCTTGGTCGTCTCCACGTAGGACTCGTAGGCGCCCTCGGCGATGCCGACGATGGGGGTGGAGATGGTGGTGGTGAACACGCCGGCGTACGGCAGCCGGTACAGCGGCTCGTCGTTGAGCGCGTGGCCGGGCACCTTCAGGGCGGTGACCGGGCCGAAGCTCAGGGCGCGGTGGTCGGGGACGAAGACGTCGTCCGCCACCACGTCGTTGCTGCCGGTACCGCGCAGTCCGACGGTGTCCCATACGTCGTCGACGCGGTACTCGGTGCGGGGGACCAGGAAGGTCCGCATGTCGACCGGGTTGCCCTCGGCGTCGGGGACGACGCAGCCGAGCAGGGCCCACTGGGCGTGGTCGCAGCCGGAGGAGAAGTGCCAGCGGCCGGAGAGCCGGAAGCCGCCGTCGACCGGGGTGGCCTCGCCGGTGGGGGCGTAGGAGGAGGCGATGCGGGTCTTGGGGTCCTCGCCCCACACCTCCTGCTGGGCCCTCGGGTCGTACAGGGCGACGTGCCAGGGGTGGATGCCGAGCACCGAGGCGACCCAGCCCGTGGAGCCGCACGCCTTGGCTATCTCCTTGACCGCCGAGTAGAAGACCAGCGGGTCGGCCGCCCGGCCGCCGAACGCCTTGGGCTGCAGGAGCTGGAAGAAGCCGGTGTCCTCCAGTTCCTTGACGGAGTCGTCGGGCACCCGCCGCAGCTCCTCGGCCTCGGCCGCGCGTTCGCGCAGCGTCGGGGCCAGGGCGCGGATCGCTGCCAGCACGTCTTCGGCCATGGAGGGTCCTCTCGGTTCACGGTGGCGGTCGTGGCAGGACCGTATGCCGAGCCGCTGCGGGAGCGACATGCGCGGCTCCCACTGAGCGGGAAGGCGCGGCGGTGCCGGCTCGGCGTGAGGGGGTCGTCGGGCGGTGTTCCGGCGGCGGGCACCGCCTGCGGGGTGCCCGCACCCGGCGTGGCGACGGTGTTTTCCCGGTCACCGGGAGCCTCGTCCTGTGCCGCGCGGTGCCGGCGCCTACGCTCCTGCCCTCTTTCACGAGGCGAGGGAAGGTCGGTATGAGACCGTACGCAGCAACGGACATCGGCACCTGGGACCTCACCGCGGACGTCGTCGTCGCCGGTTACGGCGTGGCCGGGGCCTCGGCCGCCGTGGAGGCCGCGCGGGCCGGGGCGGAGGTGCTGGTCCTGGAACGGGCCGGCGGCTGGGGCGGGGCCGCCGCGCTGGCGGGCGGCTTCGTCTACCTGGGCGGGGGCACCGCCCTGCAGCGGGCCTGCGGATTCGACGACACGCCGGAGGCGATGGCCGCGTTCCTCATGGCCGCGATGGGGCCGGGGGCCGACCCGGCGAAGATCACCGCCTACTGCGAGGGCAGCGTCGCGCACTTCGACTGGCTGGTCGGGTGCGGGGTGCCGTTCAAGCCGGTCTTCCACGGCGAGCCCGCCTGGGAGCCGGCGGCCGACGAGGGACTGATGTACTCCGGCGGCGAGAACGCCCATCCGTTCGACGAGATCGCCGCGCCCGCGCCGCGGGGGCATCTGCCGCGGATGGAGAACAAGCGGACCGGGGAGCGCGGGGGTGGCTACATGCTCATGAAACCCCTGGTGGAGACCGCCGGGCGGCTCGGGGTGAAGGCCCGTTACGGGGTGCGGCTCGACGGGCTGGTGACCGAGGCGGACGGCACGGTGTGCGGTGTGGTCGCGCGCAGCCTCGGTGAGCGGGTCACGGTACGGGCCCGGCGCGGGGTCGTGCTGGCCACCGGCTCCTTCACCTACAACGAGGCGATGCTGGCCGCGCACGCCCCGCTGCTGGTGGGCCGTCCGGGGTCGGCGGTCGAGGAGCACGACGGTGTCGGCGTGCGCCTGGCGCAGGCGCTGGGTGCGGGGGTCGCGCACATGGACGCCTGCGAGGTCGCCCTCCACATGGACCCGCAGTACCTGATCCGCGGCATCGTGGTCAACGGCCGGGGGCAGCGGTTCATCAACGAGGACACGTATCCGGGACGGATCGGTCAGGCGGCCCTCTTCCAGCAGCGGAACGAGACGTTCCTGGTGCTGGACGAGGAGGGGTTCGAGGAGGCCCGCCGGGTGTCCGCCGCGCCGGACATGCTCCAGCTGCGGCCGGCCTGGGTGTGCGAGACGGCGACGGAGCTGGCCGCGGAGGCGGGGCTGCCGCCCGGCGCCCTGGAGGCGACGCTCGCCGTCTACAACCGCCACGCGGAGGAGGGCCGGGACCCGCTGCTGCACAAGGCCGCGCGCTGGCTGCGGCCGTTGCGGGGGCCGCTGGGCGCCGTGGACCTGCGGGGCATGACCTCGGGGTTCGCCCTCGGCGGGCTGACGACCGGCCCGGACGGGGAGGTGCTGCACGTGAGCGGGGAGCCGATCCCCGGGCTGTACGCGGCGGGGCGGGTCACGGCGGGCATCGCGGCCTGGGGGTACGCGAGCGGCGCGTCGCTCGGTGA
The DNA here is from genome assembly GCF_044764905.1 of Streptomyces sp. NPDC093586. Taxonomy (NCBI): domain Bacteria; kingdom Bacillati; phylum Actinomycetota; class Actinomycetes; order Kitasatosporales; family Streptomycetaceae; genus Streptomyces; species Streptomyces sp. NPDC093586. Next base: position 12,105 of record NZ_JBIWJA010000007.1, read on the forward strand.
CGGCAGCTTCTTCGGCCGCAGGGCGGGACGCGGGGCGGCGCTGCGCGGATAGGTCGGTGTGCCGTCGTCCGGTTTCCGCCCGCCCTCGTGGCGGGAGCCGTGCGGCGGGCCGGAGCCGGACGACCGGGCCTCGTGAGGACCGACAGCCGGGCCTCGGGGACCGACAGCCGGACCTCGGGAACGGGGCGGGAGTCCGCCGGTGTGTCCGGGGCTCCGGGCCTGCGGCGGTGAACAAGGCGCCGCCACTCCCCCAGCGGTGCGGGAGTGGCGGCGGGAGGCGTGGGGGGGGGGCCCGCCGGGGGCCCCCCCCCCCCGCCCCCCCCCGGGGGGGGGGCCCGGGCCCCCCCCGGCCCCCCCGGGGGGGCGCGGGGGGGCCCCCCCCCCACGCGGCGGGAGTTATCCGTTCGTCCCCCGCGCCGCCAGGTCGGCGGCGGCCATGTGGCCGAAGACCATCGCGGAGCCGATGGGGACGCCGGGGCCGGGGTAGCTGGGGCCGGCCACCGAGGCGGTGGTGTTGCCGGCCGCGTACAGGCCGGGGATCGGGGTGGCGTCCTCGCGCAGCACCCGGGCGCGGGCGTCGATGCGCACGCCGCCTTTGGTGCCGAGGTCGCCGAGCACGATCTGCACGGCGTGGAACGGTCCTTCCCCGATCGGCACCAGGCAGGGGTTGGGTCCTTCGCCCCGGGCGAAGAAGCGGTCGTAGGGGTCCTCGCCCCGGTGGAAGTCGGTGTCCACGCCGTCGGCCGCGTAGCCGTTGAAGGTCCGCACCGTGGCGCCCAGGGCCTGCGGGTCCACACCGATGGCGCGGGCGAGGCCGTCGAGGGTGTCGGCGGTGTGCCACAGCCCGGCCTCGGTGAAGGCCTTCCGGTCGGCGGGGACGACGGTGATGCCGGGCAGCTCGTCGCCGGACCGGTTGTCGAAGATCCACCAGACGGGGTTGTCGGGGGTGGTGCCGGCCTTGGCCTCGCGCATCCGGCGGCCCATCCGGTCGTACGGCAGCGACTCGTTGGCGAAGCGGCGGCCGGCGCCGTCCACGAAGATGCCGCCGTGCAGGCCCAGGGTGAAGGCGGCCGTGCCGTCGGGGAAGCGCAGCGAGGGGCACCACCAGGACTCGTCGAGCAGGCCGGTGGCGGCTCCGGCGTCGACCGCCGCGAGCAGCGCCTGGCCGGTGTTGGCCCCTCGGGGGCCCATCGTCCAGTCCGCCCCGTGCAGGCCCTGCCAGTCGCGGCGCAGGGCGGCGTTGCCCTCGAAGCCGCCGGCGGCGAGCAGGACGCCGCGGCGGGCCCGGATCCGCAGGGTGCGGCCGTCGTGCAGGGCTTCGGCGCCGACGACGCGGCCGTTCTCGGTGATCAGCCCGCGCAGTTCGGTGCGCAGCAGGGTGCGGCCGTTGCCGGTGGACTCCAGGGCGAGGAGCAGCCGGCCGATCAGGGCGCGGCCGTCGGTGAGCGGTCCTTCGCCCACGGGCAGGCCGAGCCGCTGCGCCCACACCGGGGGGCGTACGGCGTCGAGGAGGGCGTGGGGCTCCTCGGGGGCGGGCAGGTCCACGGGGAAGACGGCGCGGCCCGCGTCGAAGCGGCCGGGTGCCGCGAAGTAGTCGGGGAACGGGCGGTACTCGAAGCGGGGATGGGGGTTGTCCTCGAGGAACGCGACCGTTTCGGCGGCGTGGTCGAGGTAGGCGTCCTGCAGCTCGTGGGGCGTGGTGTCGCCGACGACCGCGCGGAAGTAGGCGCGGGCGAGGTCGGCGGAGTCGTCCAGGCCGCCGCGGGTCTGGGCCTGGTTGCCCGGCAGCCACAGGCCGGCGCCGGAGTAGGCGGTGGTGCCGCCGAAGTACTCGGTCTTCTCGATGACCAGCGTGTCCAGTCCGCGAGCCGCCGCGCCGTACGCGCCGGTGAGCGCGCCGCCGCCGGAGCCGGCCACGAGGACGTCGCACTCCTGGTCCCAGGTGTCGCCTGTGTTCGCCATCTCGTCCCTCGGTTGTGGGTGGTTACGGGTGTGGGCGTGCGCCGGTGACCGGGAGGGCAGGGCGCTCGTGCGGAAGTGCGGCCGGGGCGCGGGGCCGCCGGGACGCGTCCCTGACGCGGGGCCGGTGCGCCGTGCGGGGGCCGCGTGCGGTGGTGACCGCGTGGTGAAGTGGTCAGCCCCGGGTTCGGGGGAAGCGGGCGCGCAGGGCTTCGAGTCCTGCGGCGTAGGTCCGGTCGCCGATGAGCGACTCCACCCGGGGCACCACCTCGTCGGGGCCCCGGTACACGGCGGACCAGCGGATCTCGGCGCCGTCGGGGTGCGGGTCGACGGCGAGGGTCGCCACGTAGTCGCCGACCGGCAGGACCACCGGGTCGAGGAGGGCGTAGCGGTACCGGTGGGTGTCGGTGTCGCGCTCCAGCAGGCGTTCGCGGGCGACGACCTCACCGTCGACGGCGAACACCCGGACGGCGCCCGGGACTTCGGGGTCGGCGGCGCCCTCGATGACGGACGGCGGCAGGTGCGGGTGCCAGTCGGCGAGGGCGTCGAAGCCGCCGACGGCCGCCCACACCTGGTCCGGAGTGGCGCCGAGAACGGCGGAACGTTCGAGCCTGTGCAGGGTCATGGAGGGCTCCTCGGGGCGCGTGGTCACCAGCCGCGGTCGCCGCGCAGGGCCGCGTCGGCGCCGCCGTCGGCGAAGACGATCTGTCCGGTGACGTGGGTGTTCTCGGGCGAGGTGAGCCAGGCGATCAGCGGGGCGATCTGTTCGGGGCGGGCGTGGCCGTGCAGCGGCATCGGCACGCTCCGCTCGACGAGTTCGCGCAGGGCGGGGTCGTCGAGCAGGGGCCGGGTCATCGGTGTGAGGACCACTCCGGGTGCCACGGCGTTGAGCGGGATGCCCGCTGCCGCCCAGTCCGCGGTGACGGCGGCGCGACGGACCCAGCGGGAGACCGCGGCCTTGGAGGAGGTGTAGACGAGGTGCCCTTCCCCTCGATCGACGGCCGCCTGGGAGGCCGCCACCGCCGCCTGTTCGTCGCCGGCGAGCGCGGCGTCCACGATCGCGGGGTCGGTCGGGTGGACGGCGTCGACCGAGCCGACGACCAGGGCGCGGGGGTCGGTGCCGGCGGCCAGCAGCGGGCGCAGTCCTTCGAGGGTGGAGACGGCGCCGAAGTGGTTGACCTGGACGGTGAGCGGGTCGAAGTGCGCGATGCCCGCGCAGGAGACGACGGCGTCGAGGCGGCCGCCGGTCAGTTCGCGGGCGCGGGTGACGAGTTCGGTCCGGCCGTCGTCCGTGGACAGGTCGGCGGAGATGTCGCCGTCCTTGACGTCGGCCCCGATGACGGCGTGTCCCTGCGCGCGCAGGAGGTCCGCGGTGGCCCTGCCTATGCCGGAGGCCGCCCCGGTGACCAGATACGTACGGGGCATGGTCTGTTCCTTCCGGGTACGGGGTCCGGTGCCGCTCGCGTGTCAGGAGTAGGTGATCCCGATCCGGTCGGTGAGGGGCACGGCCTGGCAGGCCAGGACGTATCCCTCGGCGATGTCCTGCTCGTCCAGGACGTCGTTGCGGACCATCTTCACCTCGCCGGTCACGACCCGGCAGGTGCAGGCGCTGCAGGCGCCCTCGCGGCAGGAGTACGGGGCGTCCATCCCCGCGGCGAGGAGCACGTCGAGCAGCGGTGTCCCGGGCGGCCAGGCGACCGTGCGGGTCTCTCCGTCGAGCTCCACCTCCGCCGTGCTGCCGCCCTCGCCCGGCGCGGACCCGCCGACGGCCGGGGTGTCGAAGACGTCCGGGCCGAGGGAGAAGAACCGCTCCCGGTGGATCCGGTCGCCGGGTGCGCCGAGCGCGCGCAGGCACTGCTCGGCGGCGTCCATCATCGGTTCCGGGCCACAGACGAAGACCTCCCGGCCGGCGTACGGCGCGAGCGCGGCGGTCAGCCGTTGCGCGACGGGGAATCCTTGGAGCGACTCCAGCCAGTGGATCACCAGCAGCCGGCCGGGGTGGTCCTCGGTCAGTTTCCGCAGTTCGTCGCGGAAGACCACCGAGGACTCGTCGCGGTTGGCGTAGAGGAGCGCGAGCCGGCCCCGCCCCCTCGTCAGGACCGACTTCGCGATCGACAGCACGGGGGTGATGCCGCTGCCCCCGGCGACGAGCAGCAGATCCGCGTCGAGGGAGTCCGGCGTGAAGGCGCCGGCAGGCGGCAGCGCCTCCAGCTCGTCGCCCACCGACACGTGGTCGCAGACCCAGTTGGAGCCGTGGCCGCCGGCCACCCGTTTGACGGTGACCTTCATGGGCTCGCCGGTGTGCGGTGAACTGGCCAGGGAGTAGCAGCGGGCGGCCGCCTTCCCGTCCGTCCCGGGCAGCTTCAGGGTGAGGAACTGCCCGGGACGGTAGGCGAAGCGGTCCGCGCTCTCCGGCGGTGCCTGGAGCACCAGGGAGTGCGCGTCGGCCGTCTCGGCGATCACCTCGACGACGCGCAGCCGGTGGGTGCGTGACCCGGTCGCCGGGCTGCCGGCCGGACCGGTCGTCGAGCCGCTCGCCGGCCCGGGCGTCGCCTCAGGCGTCGGCTCAGACATCGGCGATCTCCAGGGTGCCCTCCTCGACCGCGCGGTCGATGCTGCCGCGCAGCGCCCGGCAGGTCCGGATCCGGGCGCTGCTCCCGCCGGCGGCCACCCGGTCGCGGAACTCCGCGCAGGCGACCGCGGCGTCGGCGGTCCACTGCACGGAGGTGTGGGCCACGCTGAACTTCTCGCACAGGACCTGGTTGCCGCAGGTCACGCACTCCACCGGCTGCATATCAGGCTCCGGACCCCGTCTGCTCCTGTGCCCGGCGGCGGGCGATGTTCTCCTCGACCTCCGCGCGCCACGCCTTGTTGGCCCGCTCGGTGTCGACCTCGAACTCGAACCGCCGCACCATCTCGTCCTTGACGTCGGCGATGTCGACGTAGAACTGCTCGTACCAGCGGCGCAGTTGGTAGACCGGGCCGTCCTCCTCGGTCAGCAGCGGGTTGTCGATCCGGGTCTTGTTCCGCCAGATCTCCACGTCCTGTTCGAAGCCGACGGCCGCGCCCTTGGCGGTCTGCCGTGCGGCCTCGGCGGCCTGCTCGTCCGTCATGCCGGGGAGCCTCTTGACGATCGCCCCGTACTGGAGGAGGAAGCTGTTCGCGTCGATCGGGTAGTGGCAGTTGATCAGGACGATCTCCATCTCGGCGCCGCCGCCGACGTCGCTGTAGAGATAGTCGATCATGTAGGAGGGGCCGTAGTACGAGGCGTCGGACCGCAGCCGGCCGGCGCTCAGCGTGCCCAGCTCCATGTCGCCGCGCGGGCTGCTCTCCATGTACTGGGTGGCCACGTGCCCGTCGAAGACGTTCTTGAAGTACTCCGGGAAGGAGTAGTGGACGTAGTAGAAGTGCGCCATGTCCACGATGTTGTCCACGATCTCGCGGCAGTTGGCGCCCTCGACCCGGAGGGTCTTCCAGGTCCAGTCGCTCCACTGGTCCGCGTCCGGGCCGTGGACGCCGGCGATCTCGGGGACGGTGACCTCGGGCGGTGGGGGGTCGCCCTGGGGGTCGTGCCAGACGAACAGCTGCTTGTTGCGCTCCAGGACGGTCCAGGCGCGGGTGCGGGCGCGCGGCGGGATCCGGCGGGCGTAGGGGATGCCGGCGCAGCGGCCGTCGCCGGACCAGCGCCAGTCGTGGAACGGGCAGGCCACCGCGTCGCCCTTGACGGTGCCCTGGGCGAGGTTGCCGCCCATGTGCGGGCAGTAGGCGTTCAGGACGTGCAGTGCGCCGTCGTCCTGGCCCTGGAAGACGACCAGTTTGGTGCCGAAGGCCTCGATCTGGTGCGGCTTGCCGTCCTTGAAGCCGTCGGCGAGCCCGAGGCAGTGCCAGCCCCGGGCGAAGCGGGCGGGTGGCCTGCCCGCGTCGATGACGCGGACCTCGTCGGTGGGAGCAGTCATCTTGTCCTCCGGTGTCGGCCGCCTGCGGCGGGCGGCCTCAGTTCTGTGCGGCGAGTTCCACGGCGATGTCGATGAGCTGGTCCTCCTGGCCGCCGACGAGGCGTCGCTCGCCCGCGCGCAGGAGGATCTCGGCGCCCGGGACGCCGTAGCGCTCGGCCTGCCGGTAGGCGTGCTTGAGGAAGCTGGAGTAGACGCCGGCGTGGCCCATCAGCAGGGCCAGCCGGTCGAGCCGGCACTCCTCGTCCATCACCGGGCGGACGACGTCCTCGGCCGCGTCGATGATCTTCAGTACGTCGATGCCGGTGCGGATGCCCATCTTGGCGCAGACCGCGACGAGCGCCTCGACGGCGGTGTTGCCGGCGCCGGCGCCGAGGCGGCGGGTGGAGCCGTCGATCTGCAGGGCGCCGGCCTTGATCGCGGCGATGGAGTTGCCGGTGCCGAGGGCGAGGTTCTCGTGCCCGTGGAAGCCGACCTGGGCGTCGTCGCCGAGTTCCGCCACCAGTGCCTCGACGCGCTCGGTGACGTCGTCCATGACCATGGCGCCGGCCGAGTCGACGACGTACACGCACTGGCAGCCGGCGTCGGCCATGACGCGGCCCTGCCGCGCCAGGTTCTCGGGCGTGGTGGAGTGGGCCATCATCAGGAAGCCGACGGTCTCCAGGCCCATCTCGCGGGCGAGTCCGAAGTGCTGGACCGCGATGTCGGCCTCGGTGCAGTGGGTGGCGATGCGGCAGATGCTCGCGCCGTTGCCGTGGGCGGCCCGGATGTCGTCCTTCACTCCCAGTCCGGGGAGCATCAGGAAGGCGATGCGTGCCTGTCGCGCGGTGTCCACCGCGATCTTGATGAGTTCCTGCTCGGGGGTCCGGGAGAAGCCGTAGGTGAAGGACGAGCCGCCGAGTCCGTCGCCGTGGGTCACCTCGATCACCGGGACGCCGGCGTCGTCGAGGGCGGCGACGACGGACCGTACGTCCTCGCCCGTGAACTGGTGCCGCTTGGCGTGCGAGCCGTCGCGCAGCGAGGAGTCGGTGACGCGGATGTCGAGGGTTTCGGAGTAGGGCATGCGGGTGCTCCTTACGCGCCCGGGGCGAGGAGCGCCTTGGCGAACTCCTCACCGACCTTGGTGGCGGCGGCGGTCATGATGTCGAGGTTTCCGGCGTACGGCGGCAGGTAGTCGCCCGCGCCCTCGACCTCCAGGAAGACCGCGACGCGCGCCATGCCGCCGTTCTCGGGGCGCGGATCGTCGAACTGCGGGTCGGCGCGCAGCCGGTAGCCGGGCACGTAGGCGGCGACCTGTTCGGCGATCTCCTTGACGGACTGGGTGATCGCGTCCCGGTCGGCGTCCTCGGGGATCGCGCAGAAGACGGTGTCGCGCATGATGACGGGCGGTTCGGCGGGGTTGAGGATGATGATCGCCTTGCCGCGTCCGGCGCCGCCGATGGTCTCGATGCCGCGGGAGGTGGTGCGGGTGAACTCGTCGATGTTGGCGCGGGTTCCGGGCCCGGCCGAGACGGAGGCCACGGAGGCGACGATCTCGGCGTAGGGCACGGGGACGACGCGGGAGACCGCGTACACCATGGGGATGGTGGCCTGCCCGCCGCACGTGATCATGTTGACGTTGGGACGGTCGAGGTGCTCGCGGAGGTTGGCGGGCGGGACGACGGCGGGGCCGACGGCGGCCGGGGTCAGGTCGATCGCCCTGATGCCGAGTTCGGCGTAGCGCGGGGCGTTGGTCCGGTGGACGTGGGCGGAGGTGGCCTCGAAGACGAGGTCGGGGAGCTCGCTGCGGTCGAGCAGCCGGTCGACGCCTTCGTGGGTGGTCTCCAGGCCGGCGGCGCGGGCGCGGGCGAGGCCCTCGCTGTCGGGGTCGACGCCGATCATCCAGCGCGGTTCGACGAGTTCGGAGCGGAGCAGTTTGTGGAGCAGGTCGGTGCCGATGTTGCCGGATCCGACGATCGCGGCACTCGCCTTGGTCCTGACGGTCATGATCACCTCAGTCGAACGAGAGGGACACCGAGCCGAGCCCGGTGAACTCGGCGGTGAAGGTCTGTCCGGCCGTCACGTCGACGGCGCGGGTGCACGAGCCGGGCAGCACCAGGTGCCCCTTGCGCAGGGGCACGCCGAAGCGGGCCACGGTGCGGGCGAGCCAGGCGACGGAGACCGCCGGGTCGCCGAGCACGGCGTCGCTGCGGCCCTCGGCCAGCAGCTCGCCGCCGGCGGTGAGGCGGGCGTCGATCGCCTTGAGGTCCAGCTCGTGCGGGGCGCGGCCCTCACCGATGACGTATCCGGCGGAGGAGGCGTTGTCCGCGATGGTGTCGGCCAGGGAGATGCGCCAGTCACGGATCCTGCTGTCGATCAGCTCCAGCGCGGGGACGACGTACTCGGTGGCGGCGAGCACGTCCGCCACGGTGCAGTCCTCGCCGGGCAGGTCGGCGCCGAGGACGAAGCCGACCTCCACCTCGACGCGCGGGGCGCAGTAGCGGGAGACGGGGACGGGTCGGTCCCGGCTCAGTTCCATGTCGTCGAGCAGGTGGCCGTAGTCGGGTTCGTCGACGCCCATCATGCGCTGCATGACGGGTGACGAGAGGCCGACCTTGTGGCCGCGGACCTCGGCCCCGGCGGCGAGGCGGTGCCGGATGTTGACGAGCTAGATCTCGTACGCGTCCTCGGCACCGATCTCCGGGAAGGTCCCGGTGAGCGGGTCGACCGGCGTGCGGCGGCGCTCGGCGTCACGCAGGATCTGCGCCGCGTGCTGCCTTAGGGGGTCCGTGAGCATGGGGGTCCTCTGCGGTGCGATGGGCTGTCCGGGGAGGCTAGGCGGGGCGCTGCCGCGGCGGGGAGCGCGAGTTCCCGCTGACCGGGAAAGGGCGCGGCGGGGCGGGCGGAGCGGTTCCTGGGCGCCGGCGGGCGCTCCGCCCGGGCCGGGTCACCACGGCCGGCACCGTGCCGTGGCCCCACCGAGGGCACCACGGCGGGCGCCGGTCGCAGACCCGGCAAGACCACCACACCGCGTACCGGTCGCAGACCCGGCAAGGTCACCGCGCGCCGTACACCGGCTGCGGGGGCTCGGCCTCGGACAGCAGGGCGAGGGCGGTCTCCCCCGCCTCGGCCGGGGTCCAGCGGGCGCCCTTGTCGGCGGTGGGGCCGGGCCGCCAGCCCTCCATGACGGTGATCCGGCCGGCCTCGGCCTCGAAGACCCGGCCGGTGACGCCGTCGCAGGCGTCCGAGCCCAGCCAGACGACGAGCGGCGAGACGTTCTCCGGGGCCATGGCGTCGAACGCGCCGTTCTCGGGGGCGACCATGGTGTCGGCGAAGGTCGTCTCGGTCATCCGGGTGCGGGCGACCGGGGCGATGGCGTTGACCTGGACTCCGTAGTGACCCGCCTCCGCCGCGGCGACGAGCGTCAGCGCCACGATGCCGGCCTTCGCCGCGGAGTAGTTCCCCTGGCCGACGCTGCCCAGCAGACCCGCTCCGGAGGCGGTGTTGACGACGCGGGCGCGCGGTGTGCGGCCCGCCTTCGCCTCGGCCCGCCAGTGCGCGACGGCGTGCTTGAGCGGCAGGAAGTGTCCCTTGAGGTGGACGCGGACGACGGCGTCCCAGTCGTCCGCGTCCAGGTTGACGAGCATGCGGTCGCGCAGGAAACCGGCGTTGTTGACGAGGGTGTCGAGGCGGCCGAAGGCGTCCAGCGCGGTGGCGACGAGCGAGGCGGCGCCGTCGGTGGTGGTGATGTCGCCGTGGTGGGCGACGGCCCGGCCGCCGAGGGCGCGGATCTCGTCGGCGACCCGCTGGGCGGGGCCGGCGGTGCCGCCGGTGCCGTCGAGGCCGACCCCGAGGTCGTTGACGACGACGCTCGCTCCCTCGGCGGCGAAGGCGAGGGCATGGGCGCGGCCGAGTCCGCGGCCGGCTCCGGTGACGACGGCGACGCGCCCGGCACAGATTCCGGTGGTCATGGTGGTGGCCTGCCTTTCACGGTGGGTTCGTCCGGGGGCTGTTCAGAGTTGCGTCCGGGTCAGTTGACGGTGGCGGCGTCGAGGAAGGCGGGGCGTTCCCCGCCGCCGTGGACGTGCAGGGCGGCGCCGCTGATGTAGGCGGCGCGGTCGGAGGCGAGGAAGACGCAGGCGTCGCCGATGTCGGCGGGTTCGGCGAGCCGGCCGAGCGGCACGGTGCGGCCGACGGCGGCGATGCCGTCCTCGTCCCCGTAGTGCAGGTGGGACAGTTCGGTGCGGACCATGCCGAGGACGAGGGTGTTGACCCGGACCAGGGGCGCCCATTCGACGGCCATGGAGCGGGCGAGGTTCTCCAGGCCCGCCTTGGCGGCTCCGTAGGCGGCGGTCCCCGGGGACGGGCGGGTGCCGCTGACGCTGCCGATCATCAGCATGGCCCCGCCTCGGGACTGACGGCGCATCACCTCATACGGTCACGTCGTGTCGGACGAACCGGGCGGCCGGGCCGAGGGAGGCGGCCGTCGCCTCGCCCTCGGCCTCCAGCACGTCGGTGAGGACGACGTTCGCGCCGAGTCCGGCGAGCAGGCGGACCTCGGCCGCGCCCATGCCCCGTGCCGCGCCGGTGACGAGCGCGACCTTTCCTGTCAGATCGTCGGGCATCAGCGGTTCTCCTGAGTTGCGGACGCTCGGAAGGAACCCCGTGCCGCGTCGGCACGGGGCGTCCCCGACTCTGCCCGCACCGGACCCCCGGACGGCAGCGCCCTTTCCCGGTGAGCGGGAAGCGCAGGGTGCGATGACCTGCCGGTCCTCCACGCGAAGCCGCCCCTCGCGGCCCGGCGGGTCGAAGACGGATCCCCGGGAACGGCTGGAGGACGGCAGCCGGGTCCGGCTCGGAGTGCTTACGAGGAACACCAGGAGCAGGCGCCCCAGTCTCACCCTCGGGAAGCCGACCGCGCTCGGCAGCCGGACACCAGGCTGCCCGGATGCCGTGTCGTACGCTCTGATGTCGCGGCCGCCCACCGGGCGCAACGGGTGTCACCGACCCGGCGGTGCCGCCGGGACGGCCGAAGGATCTCAACCCATACCGGGAATCAGGCCGCGACGAGCTCCCGCTCGCGGTCCGGCGTCCTGACCTCGGGCTTCTTGTTCGGCAGCGAGAGCCGGAAGACCTTGCGCCACGCGGAGAACACCTGCTTGGGCAGCGGCCCGGTGACGTACTCCAGCTCGTACTTCTCGAACAGTGCGCGCACCTTCACCGCGACCTCGGCGTACCGGTTGCTCGGCAGGTCCGGGAACAGGTGGTGCTCGATCTGGTGCGACAGGTTGCCGGTCATGAAGTGCATGGCCTTGCTGCCGCTGATGTTCGCCGAGCCCATCATCTGGCGCAGGTACCACTGGCCGCGCGTCTCGTCCTTGATCGACCGGCGCTCGAAGACCTGCACGCCCTCGGGGAAGTGACCGCACATGATCACCGAGTGGGACCAGATGTTGCGGACGAGGTTGGCCGTGAACGTGGCGGCGAGCGTGGAAAGGAACGACGGGCCCGACAGCAGCGGGTGGATCACGTAGTCCTTGAGCACCTGCTTGCGGATCTTGCGGCCCACGGCCCTGGCCCGCGCGCGGAACTCCGGGTTCTTGCGGCGGCGCTTGCTCAGGTTCTTCCCGAGCTCCAGGTCGTACGCCGCGATGCCGTACTCGAAGAAGCAGGCGTTGACGAAGTTCCACAGCGGCTGGCCGAGGTGGAACGGGTGCCACTTCTGGTCCTCGTCGACGCGCATGATGCCGTAGCCGAGGTCGTTGTCCTTGCCGATCACGTTGGTGTACGTGTGGTGCAGCTCGTTGTGCGAGTGCTTCCACTGGTCGGCCGGCGAGACGTGGTCCCACTCCCAGGTGGTGGAGTGGATCTTCGGATCCCGCATCCAGTCCCACTGGCCGTGCAGGATGTTGTGGCCGATCTCCATGTTGTCCATGATCTTCGCCACGGACAGACCGGCGGTGCCGAGCAGCCACGCGGGCGGGAAGATCGAGAACAGCAGCACGCCCCTGCTGACCAGCTCGAGCTTGCGCTGCGCCGAGATCACCCTGCGGATGTAGGCGGCGTCCTTCTCGCCTCGGCCGGCAATCACCTCGTCGCGGATCGCATCCAGCTCGCGGCCGAGCTCCTCGATCTGCTCCGCGGTCAGGTGGGCGGTGGGGTCGATGGCGGTCAAAGTGCTCCTACCGTTCGATGTCGCAGGGGCCCGCCGCGGCGGACACGCAGGTCTGGATGAGGACGCCCGGCTCGGCCTCGGTGAGCTCGCCGGTGCGCAGGTCGCGGACGGCTCCCGCCTTGAGCGGGGTGACGCAGCCGAAGCAGATGCCCATGCGGCACCCGGAGGGCATGAGCACGCCGGCCTCCTCGCCGACGTCCAGCAACGGCGTGGCGCCGTCCGCGTCGACGGTCTTGCCGGTGGCGCTGAACGTGACCTCACCGCCGTCACCGGTGACGACGACGCCGGGGCGGAAGCGTTCGGTGTGCAGGCGCTCTTGTACGCCGTGCTCAGTCCAGTGCTCCTCGACGGCGTCGAGCAGGCCCGCGGGCCCGCAGGCCCAGGTCTCGCGCTCGGCCCAGTCGGGGACGAGTTCGCCGAGACGGGCGATGTCGAGTATGCCGTCGGTGTCGGTGTGCACCTCGGTGAGCCGCAGCTTCTTGTCCGCGGCCAGGTCGTGCAGTTCGTCGCGGAAGATGACGTCCTGCGGCCGCGGCGCGCAGTGGACCATGACGACGTCGTCGAACTCGGTGTCGCGCAGCATGCTCATCACGGGCGTGATGCCGCTGCCGGCCGTCAGGTAGAGCACCTTCGCGGGCTTGGCCTGCGGCAGCACGAAGTCGCCGGTCGGCTGGTCGAGCTGGATCAGCGTGCCCGGCTTCGCCCTGTGGACCAGGTGGTTGCTGACCTTGCCGTCCGGAATCGCCTTCACGGTGATCGTGACACGGCCGTCCTGGCGGTTCGTCGGCGAGGTGATGGAATAGGCACGCCACAGGCGCACCCCGTCGACGTCGACCCCGATCCGCGCGTACTGGCCTGCTGTGTGGCCGCGCCAGCCCCGCCCCGGTCTGATCACGATGGTCGCGGCGTCACCCGTCTCGGGGTGGACGGCCTCGATGCGCCCACGCAGGTCAGCGCCCGACCGCAGCGGGCTGACCAGGTCGAGGTAGTCGGATGGCAGAAGCGGCGTCGTGACCATCTCCAGCAGTTTCCACGCCCTGCTGCGGAGGGCTGCACTCGTCATGACTTCAGCTTGATGCGCCTCAAGGCGTAAAGTCCTGACCGCAGGATGTGAATCTGGCCGGCTGAATTGTTCGCAGGGAACAAAAACGTGAGTCATTCGCTCCGGAGGGCCAGCGAACTGGCCCTCGATGAGACGACGGTCACCGCACTTCGGGCCGCGCTGAAGACCACCGCCGACGAGGTCGTCCAGGCGATCATCGATGAGGTCCCTCCCTACGCCAACGCCCTTTCGGGCAGCATGGGCCGCACCATCCGCCGAGCCGTCCGTACCGCCCTGGGGCACTACCTGAACCTGGCGAGCGGGAACGCCACAGGCGGCGACGCCGGCGACGCGGCCTACGAGCTGGGCCGCGGCGAGGTGCGCGACGGCCGTTCGATGGACGCCCTGCTCAGCGCCTACCGTGTCGGCGCCCGCGTGGCGTGGCGATGCCTGGCAGCGGGTGCCGTATCCGCAGGTCTGCCCGCCGCCGAGCTCGCCAAGTTCGCCGAGCTGACCTTCGCCTACATCGACGAGCTCTCCGCCGCGAGCGCCGCGGGCCACGCCGACGAACTGGCCGCCCGGGGCAGGGCCTACGAGCGCCACCTGGAACACCTGGCCCGCGACCTCCTCGCCGGCGCGAGCCGGGACGTGCTGCTGGCCTCTGTTCAACGGGCCGGGTGGCAGCCACCGGTTTCACTGACCGCCGTCCTGCTGCCCTCCGCCCAGGCTCGGCCTGCCTACCGCGCGCTCGACCCGAGCACCCTCGTCCTCGACGATCTGCCGGATGCCACCGGTGTGCTGCTCGTCCCCGATGCCGACCGATCGCATCTCTTGCGGCAGCTGACCGACCGCACCGCCGTGGTCGGCCCGGCCCGGCCATGGACTCGTGCGTCGGCCTCGTACGCACGAGCGCTACGCGCGCGTTCCCTCTCCTCCGGTATTCGCGACACCGAGGACCATCTGCCCGAGCTGGTGCTGAGCGCCGACGCAGACGCGTACGCAGACCTGCGTGCCCGAGCCCTCGCACCCTTGCGGACCTTGCCTGACGCGACCGCAGGCCGGCTGGAGGAGACGTTGCGGGCGTGGTTGCTGCACCAGGGCAGGCGGGACGAGGTGGCGGCGGCGTTGTTCGTCCATCCCCAGACGGTCCGGTACCGGATGGCGCAGCTGCGGGAGCTGTTCCCGGATCTCGCATCGCCGCATCGGGTCCTTGAATTGATGCTGGCGGTCGGGCTTCGGGACAGCTGACGCATACCTCGACCGTCCACGACGGCGACTGTGACGCGCTTGCCCACCGGTTCCCGGTGGACACAGAAGGTCTGGGACAGCGCCGGCGCTGAAAAGACACGTCGCCACCCCGGTCATGGCTGACCCCCGGGGGCCCGAGCGTCACCACGCCGGCCTGCTGGACCTGGACGACTGCTCCGTGGACGGACCGTACGTCCGGGCTCTCGACGACATGCCACTGGCCTGAAACCGACAAGCGCCCAAGGGGCGGGGCGTGAGAGAGTGCGGTTCGATCAAGGACAGGGGGAAAAGTGGGGCTGATCTACGGCTACGACATCTACCTGCGTCCTCGGAATACCGCCAGGGCGTTGGCCAATCTGGCCGAGCTGGCGCCCCCGGCGCGGGCCGTGCCGCCGCTTGAGATCACTCTGCCCGGCGGTGACCGGCTCGTCCTCCCGTTCACGTCCCATTTCAAGAGCGAGCCGGTCAGCTGTTCGACGAACAGTACGCTCGAGCTCGACATGTCCCTCATGTTCGATGGGGATGATGCGCTGCGTGAGTACGCGCAGACGAACGGCCTTGAACCCGAGGCGGACGGGCGTATCCAGATCGGGTACATATACGCGACGATTCGGTTCGAGTCCCTTCTGCACCCTGGCTACACGTCGGTGGAGTGCTGGGCGGCGACGTCGGAGATGAGCCGCTTGTTTGCGCGGTCGGCCAACATCAGGAAGGTGTTCACCGACCTCACCGCCGACAGCGGAGGAGTGTGCTGCCTGTTCGACACTGGCGACGGCACCCCGGAGCAAGTGTGCTGGCTCAACGGTGAACCCACCCGGGAAACAGTCTCCGGTCCCCGCTTTCCAGATCGGCGAGCACTTGTGGCGACCTGGTCCGACTCCGATAAGTGACCATCGGTGCTCCCTCTCTGAGGCCACAAGATCGTGTTACGAGCTCCGAGAAGTCGAACTGACCCTGCGAGACAGCAGGGCAGCTCCACTGGCTCACGACGGTCCGGTGTCGCCCTGGATGCGCGCGTGGAGGTGTTCGTCGTGCCAGCCGTCGGCGTGGAGGAGCGCGCTGCGCATCGTCCCTTCCCAAGGGAACCCGGCTTGGGCGGCAACTCTGCAGGAGGCCGTGTTGGCCACGGAATGTGTTATGCGCAGGCGATGCAGTCCGAGAGTGTCGAAGGCCCATTGGCTGACGGCAAGCGTGGAGTTGACCATGACTCCGCGCCCACGGCCGGCAGGCAGCAGCCAGTAGACGAACTCGCCGCTGCCGCCTCGCAGGTCCAGGTCGGCGAGGCCGATCAATCCGACAGGGACGTCGTCGTCCACGGGAGCGATGGCCCAGACGGCGGCCTCCTCGTTCTGCCACCGCAGCTTCCAGCGCGCGATCTTCTCCCGGGCCGTGTCGGTGGTCAGCCGACCTGGGCGGTTCCAGTGCTGGATGTCCGGGTCGAGGCACGACTGCACCAGGATCCGTGCGTCACTCTGCCGCCAGGGACGCAGACGTACGCTCCCACGCAGCGCGAAGTCGGGCTGCGGTGTCTGCTGCATACGGCCAGGCGGCACCACAGGGCCTATCGGACCGGTCATCGGTCCATCATGCCAAGGGAGCGCTGCCCGTTGTCGCGTACATCGTGACAACGGCTCGAAGCGGGCGTCGTCGCCAGCGGTGGCAGACCAGCCATTGCTGTCGTCGTCCGGACCCTTCAGTACAGGCTGAGAGAAATGACGTGCAAGGCTCCCAGCGGCCCCGCCAGGGCGAGGACTGCCAGGGCCGTGGCCACGGCGAGGCTGATGAGGAAGCTGACGGCCTGTGCGGTCCTCGCCGGAGCGCGATCCCTGCCGGCGGTGGGTGAAGCGGTGGCCGACGCGCCGCCGGGCCTTCGCGTCCGCCATGTTGCCGGGCATCGGGCGGGCGGTCGCTACCAGTCGGGAGGAGGACGGAATGCGTGGCCGCCGCAAGGACCTGGTTCACCAGGGGGACCACGCCTTCCCCGCGGGGCCAGCACGCAATGTGAGGAGCAACTGAGGAAGGGGCGCCCGTATCGGGCACTCCTGCTCGGTTCCTGCTCAAGTACCCTCCGGGCGGCGAGTTGCGCGACGATGATCGAATGTAAGCCGAGCAGGAGCGACGGAGTGCGATGGCCCAGCCACACTGCTGGGCACGGTAAGGGGGATGCCATCACCGCAGGGCCGAGCGCGACGGCACCTACGACGACCTCGTCGCCCGGCGCTCCCGCGCCCTGGCCGCTTTCCGGCCGCCAACGCTGAACCGGTGCCCGCCGGAAAGGGTCAGCCGCCGGCCACGGCACCGTGCTCGGTCAGCATCGCCTCGAACGTCCGTGTGGCGGCGCTCGCGGGACGGTCCCGGGACCGGGCGACACAGACGTGCCACCGCAGATCGGCGCCCGCGATCCGCAGTCTCCGGAGGCCGTCCGTCCCAGCCGTGCGCGGGGCCGCGACCACGGCGATGCCCAGGCCCTCCCGCACATAGTCGGCGGCGTCCGCTACGTCGCTGACCTCCAGGGCGACCTGCCGGGTGACGCCGATGTCCTCGAAGGCGCGGTCGACCACCGTGCGGCTGCCGTAGCCCACCGGGCAGTCGACGAAGCTCTCCTCGGCCAGGTCGGACAGCCTGACCTCGTCCCGGCCCGCCAGAGCGTGGTCCTCGCGGACGAGGACGCACATCGGCGTGCTCTCCAGACGCGTGACGAGCAGTTCGCGAGGTGGGACGCCGGTGACGGACAGGATGGCGACGTCGAGTTCACCTAGGTGCAGTGCGCGCGCGAGGTCACGTGAGCCGCCGGGGCGCGTGCTCAGCCGGAGGGCGATCCGCGGGTGGTCACGCCGGAGCCGCCCCAGGACCTTCGGCAGATCGACGGTACCCACCGAGGTCATCGTGCCGATACGCAGCAGCCCTCGCACTCCGCCGTGTGTCAGGTCCACGGCGTCCAGGGCACGCTGCGCACTGGCCAGCGTCTCGCGAGCGTCGGGGAGGAACGCTTCCCCCGCCTCGGTCAGCCTCACCTCGCGCGACGTCCGGTGCAACAGGCGTACACCCAGTTCACGTTCGAGCGCCTGGATGCCGGTCGACACGGCCGACTGCACCACGTGCAGCCGTGCGGCGGCGCGAGTGAAGCCGCTCTCCTCCACGACGGCGACGAAGTACTCCAGGTGTCGCAACTCCATGCTCCAGGCCTCCCCATCGTGAGTGCGCGACTGGGCGACATGACGCCCGAACGCGTCTGACCTCGATACATTCTGGCAGGTGATTGCTGGGATCAAAATTCATCGTTAGACATGATTCACAAGGGAAGAGACGGTGGAGGCGACATAGATGGGAGCAAGTCATGTCGTCAACCGATACTTCCTCCGCTCGGCCCACCGAGCGCCTTTCCCTTGGGTCACCCCTTCACCGGAAAGCGGGACGTGACCGCCGTCACGAGACCGGCTTCTGGCTGGCGGCCGCCGCGTTCTTCCTCACGATGGCCTTCTCCACGGTCCCCACCCCGCTGTACGTGCTCTACGCCGAACAGCACACACTGTCACCACTGACGATCACCTACATCTTCGCCGTGTACGCGGTGGGGGTCATCGCCGGTCTGATCACCGTCGGACACATCTCCGACTGGGCAGGGCGCAAGAAGGTGCTGCTGGCCGGGGTCGTCGTCGAAGTGCTCGCCGGCCTGTTCTTCATCGGGTCGACCGAACTGCCGATGCTGATCGCCGGGCGCCTGATCTCGGGTGCCGGGATCGGGGCGATTACTGCAACGTCGATGGCCTACCTGCACGAACTTCACGACCGGGCACGGCCGGCGGCCGGCCGCGGCCGCTTCGACACCGTGTCGGGCATCGCCAACCTCGGCGGCCTGGGCGCAGGCGCCCTGATCGCCGGCGCCCTCGCCCAGTGGGCCCCGCGTCCGCTGCTGACTCCCTACCTGATCTTCCTCGGACTGATGATCGTCTCGGGGCTCCTGCTTGCCGCGGTGGCGCCCGAGACCGTTCGGGTCCCCCGCGCGGAGCGGCCCGGTTACCGGCTCCAGCGTCCGCGGGTGAGCGAGTCAGCGCTGGGACGGGCTCTCAAAGCAGCCTCCGCGGTGGCGGCTTTCGCTGTCTTCGGACTGTTCACCTCGCTCGCTCCCGGCTTCGTGGGCGGCACGCTCGGCCACCCGTCCCGGCTGCTGGCAGGGACGGTCGCCTTCCTGATCTTCGGTGTGGCGCCCTTCGCGCAGATCGCGTCGGCGCGGATGCCGGCGTCCGGCCAGCTGATGGCCGGCACGGTGGGTGAGCTGATCGGCCTGGGCTTCCTCGCGACGGCGATGGAGACGAAGAACCTGGCCCTGTTCCTGATCTCCGCGGTCGTCCTCGGGGCCGGCGCCGGAGTGCTGTTCAAGGCGTCCATCGGCCGCGCGATGCGGGTCTCGAAGCCCGAACAGCGAGGCGAGGCGATGGCGGCCCTGTTCCTTGTCTCCTACGCGGGGCTCGTCGCTCCCGCGGTCGGCGTCGGCATCGCAACCCAGTACATGTCAGCCACAACAGCGATGCTCTGGTTCTCGGCAGTCGTCGGAGCCGTCCTGATCGGGATCGCCCTTCTCGCGCGTGCGGCCCACCGAGCCGACCAGAGCGCCGTGGCCGCATCTGCACCCACTGCCCTTCGGCAGTAGGCAGTGAGCCGAGGGCCCCGAAGCAGCGCGGCGGCGCCTGGCGCGCCCGGGGTCTGGAGGCCTTGGGCGCGGCGCGCGGCCTGGGCAGGGAGAATGCCGGCGGTGAAGCCTCCTGTCCCGTATCACCACGTGCCGGTGGGCCCGAAGGAAACGTGGTCAGGGTCGTATCTCCGGCGCATCGACCGTTCGGCGGTGACCGACGCGACGAGGTTGCCCTACGGCTCGTTACACGGAACGAAACCAGACGGACTGCGCGCCTCTTGGCAAGGTCACGTGCTCCTCGGGCTGGTGCCTAGCGGTCGACCACAGGATGGCCGGCGGCTTGCGCGGCCCAGGAGGCGAGGATGCGCAGACGGTCGTGACTGGGCGTTCCGGGCTCGGCGGTCAGGGTGATGAGTTGCTGGTCCGGGTCGTCGGTGGAGGTGAGAAACGACCAGTCGAGGGTGAGCGGGCCGGCCACCGGATGGTTCAGCACCTTCGTGCCTGAGCTCTGGACGGCGACGCGGTGGGCACCCCACCAGCGCCGGAAGTCGGGGTCCTGGAGCGACAGCTCCCCCACCAGCTCGGCCAGCCGAGGGTCCTTCGGATCACGGACGGCTTCCATCCGCAGCTGCGCCAGGGTCGTCTGTGCCACCCACTCCCAGTTCGGGTACAGCGCCCTGATGGCCGGTTCGCGGAAGACCAGCCGTACGAAGTTGCGCTTCTTCTCGGGGATCCGCGCGAAGTCGGTGAACAGAGCTGCAGCCATGGCGTTCCAGGCGAGGATGTCCGTGCGCCGGCCCAGGACGACGGCCGGCGTGGTGGGGAGGTCGTCCAGCAGACGCCGCAGTTGCGGCTGGACCTTCTGCGTGGCGCGCCGACGGGGCCGGGCGGCGTCACGACCGGACAGTTCGAGCATGTAGGCGCGCTCGCCGTCGTCGAGCCGCAGGACACGCGCGAGAGTGTCCAGCACCGGTTCGGACGCTTGGCGGCGGCCCTGCTCCAGACGTGTGTAGTAGTCGGGGCTGATCGACGCCAGCAGGGCCACCTCCTCGCGGCGCAGGCCCTTGACCCTGCGCCTGCCCGCCGAATCGGGCAGCCCCACATCTGCTGGGCTCAGCTCGGTGCGGCGCGCCTTGAGGAAGGCGCCCAGTTCGCTGCCGTGGGTGTCGCTGCTGCTCATGGGCCCAAGTGTTACAGGCCGCCGAGCCTGCGACAGTGGGCCTGCCGTGTCCCAGGACAGCGGTGTCCGGGGACAGAAGAAGCCTCTTACCCACCCAGGTACGGCGTGCAAGTCTCAGCGACGTGGCCGTGGACGGGACCGCTCGAGGTAACGAGAGCCCTGCCGGGCGGACCGTTCCGTCCACGGCCACAGCCCGATTTCCGTTATCCCTCTGTACCAGGAGACTTCGACGTGAAGACCAGCGTCACCTTCCCCAGCAGCAATCTCGCTCTTGCCGGGATTCTCTTCACCCCCGACGCTCATGCCGAAGGCCGGCTGCCGGCTGTCGTCATCTCCCACCCGGGAGGGGGCGTGAAGGAGCAGAGCCCGAGTGTCTACGCTGCGCGTCTGGCCCGGGAGGGATTCGCCGTACTCGTCTTCGATGCCGCTTACCAGGGCGAGAGCGAGGGAGAGCCGCGGGGGATGGAGAACCCCTTCCAGCGGGCCGAGGACATCAAGTCCGCCGTGACCTGCCTGACGACCCGTGACGACATCGATCCGCACCGCATCGGCGCTGTGGGGATCTGCGCGTCCGGCGGCTACGTCCCGTACGCCGCGCAGACCGACCACCGCATCAAGGCCGTCGCCACGGTCAGTGCCGTGGATCTCGGGTCGGTGTTCCGCGAGGGACTGGGCCGCACCCAGGACCCGGCGGTTCTCCAGGCCTTGCTCGACCGGGCCGCGGCGGCGCGCACCGCCGAGGCACACGGCGCGGCCCCCGAGCGGGTGGCCTGGATTCCCGACGACGCCGAGGAACTGCTGGAGACGGCCTCCCGGCAGTTCCGGGAGACGTTCGAGTTCTACCGCACTCCGCGCGGCCATCATCCCCGTGCCGTTCAGGGGTGGGTGCTGCGCAGTGTCGACCAGCTGGCCCAGTACGACTCGTACGCGATGATCCGGCTCATCTCACCCCGCCCCCTGCTGATGATCGCCGGCTCGGAGGCGGAGAGCGCCTACTTCAGCCGCGAAGCGATCGAACAGGCGGCCGAACCCAAGGAACTGGCCGTGATCGACGGAGCCACCCACATCGACCTGTACGACAGGGACGCCTACGTCACCCCCGCCGTTGCCAAGCTCACCGAGTTCTTCGGCAAGCACCTGGCCAGGTGAGTCCACCCACCCCTGCGGCCCCCTTTCGGACGATTCGGCACTACCACGAGCGCGGTCTGCTCGCCGAGCCAGAACGCCGGGCCGACGGCTACAAGAGCTATGGCGTGCGGAATCTCGTACGGCTACTGCGCATCAAGCGTCTGGCGTAGCTCGGCCTGTCGTTGGCGCAGGTCTCGGCGCTGGGAGATCCGACGCATACCCCCAGGAGGCCCTGCGGAAGCTCGGCGGCGAACTCGCCGCTTCCATCGAACGGCAGCGACGGCTTCGTACGGAGATCGACGCGCTGCCGGCGATGCTGAGGAGACCGTGCGACAGGACCTGGCCGAGCGGATGCTCCGGGCGCCCTCGGTCAGCAGGATGTTCGCCGAGTTCCCCTGCTTCGACGAGCTCAGCGGTGATGCCCCGCGTGGTGCGGACGTCGCCCGCAACGCGCTCATCCACGCAGCGCTCGATCTCTGCAACCCCGCCCAGACCGACGTCCTGGTCCGGATGCATCTCCAGCCCCACCGCGCTCTCGCGCCCCCCGGCCGAGTCCGCCCGGAGTTCCGGAGCCCTGTCCAGAAGGAAGTCACGTGCGTAGAACGTTGTCCCTTTGCGGCACTAGGCTGACCGGCTCTCCTGCCTGAGCCGGAAGGTCGTCGGCTCCCGTCGAGGACGCTGCGCGTGAAGAGCACGCGAATCCCGGGCACGTCACCCGCATCGGATGTACAGCCGCGCCCTGCGCGTTCTGGTGGGAACCGCGCCAGGAGATCCAGGCCGCAGACCACGACAACGGCTGACGCACGACACAGCGCCGACTGCCAAGGGACCCGCCTCGGTAACCGGCACTGCCACGCAGAGCACAACTCACCTACGGGCATGTCCCTTGGCGACCTCGCTCCCACGTCTTCCCTGGTCTGCGCTCTCTGCCGAGTTGGACGTCCTCGTACCCCGACGACGGCTAACTCCTCCAGATCACCGGCTGACCACACCCACCGGCCCAGGACGGCTCACCCCGCCCCCTCCGTCGGCCAGAACTGCATCACGTACTGCTCCGCCCCGTCGGGCACACCGTCCATGCTCCCCACGGCGGCTTCCTGACGCCCCGTACAGAAGATCCGCGCGTTCCACGTCGCCGGAGCGGACGGCAGTGTGATGTCCTCCGGGCCGGGGCCGCCCATCGACCACAGCCGCAGCACGCCGGACCGGCACTCGATCCGTGCGACGGCCGTTTCGTCCCAGGGGCCCTCAAGCAGCGGCGGCTCGTGCTCCCAGACCTCCGCGGTGACCGCGACACGCTGCGTGTGCCCCGCCGTCGTCAGATCGATCCGCCCGGGCCGTTCCCTACCGAAGCCCCCGGCCCTGAAGCCCTCCGGGAACATCGCAGGAAGCCACGCGTCATCGGCATCCTGGATGCACAGCCCGTAGTAGTCGACCAGGATCCCGACCTGCTGGACACTCAACGGCTCCATGCCAGGGACGCTATCGAAGCGGCAGGATGTCTGGTCTGGAGTACGCGCCTGCCGCAAGGCCCTCCCGTCGCTGCGCCGCCGGACTTGATCGCCGGATGTCTCCCTCCGGGCAACCGACCGCGCAGACCCGCGACTCCCCGTACTCGGCATGCCGTGGGCACCGGGAGCGGACCTTGAGTGGCGGGGATGCCGACAGCCTCGACGTGACGCGCCGGTTCACCGCATCTCATCGCCGGCGGACTTGGGGATGCGCTGGGTGAACGCCTGTTGGACGATGGCCGCCGCGACCGGGCGGCCGGTCTCGTCCTCCGCCCCCTCACGCCCTGGGGCTCAAACGTGCGAAGACGGCTTTGAGGACCCTGTCGACGTAGGCAGGTGTGACCGGCTCCTGTGTGATCAGGAGCCTGTCGTTCACCGGGCGGTCACCCGGGCCAGGTGCTGGTCGGGTTCGTCGTGCAGGTCCTGCTCCTGGCCGGCGGTCGAGCGTAGCCGTTCCATTCCGGCAACGCGGCCAGGACCTTCTCCGCCTGCTCGGCACGCCTGATGCGGGTACGGACCCGTACCCGTATCGCCCCTGGATCCTCGTGTCCCGGCCCACGCCCGACGGCTCCATCGCGCGCCCAGGCGGCCACGTCGGCATGCCTTGCCTCCGCGCCGCACAACTGCGCGCCGCCGCCCAGGGCCCCGGAGATCCCGACGTCGCCGGGCCGGCCCGGCACGTGTCCGCCGTCGGTGCCTGACAGCAGCCCGGTCGATCCTGTTCAGCGGTGCCTGTCGACGACGGCGCGGACGACGGCGGCGACCTCCTCGCGGTCGGTGGGCCGCGGGTCGACGGAGTTGTGGATGGAGAACCCCTCGACCAGCGCGTCCAGGGCCCGTGCGGTGAGCGGGTCGAAGTGCCCGGCAAGGGAGTTCCGGCTGGCCTGCATCCAGGAGCGCATGACGGCGCGCACCTCGGGATTGCGGGTGGCGAAGGCGTAGAGCTCGTAGCTGAGCAGGAGGTTGCGGTCGGTTCCCCAGACCTTGCCGCAGATGATCTCGACGACCGCTTCCTCGGCCTCCTGGCGGGTCCGCGCGGCCTCCAGGAGGGCGCCGTAGCGCGTGGAGACGGTCTCCGCGAGCCGGGTGAAAGCGTCGGTCAGCAGGTGCTGCATGTCGTCGAAGTAGTAGGTGAGTGACCCGAGCGGCACACCGGCCGCCTCCGCGATCTTGCGGAAGGTCACCTTGATGGCACCGTGCTCTGCGATGACGTCGAGAGCGGCGTCGAGGATGCGTTCGCGGCGCCGGGGGTCGTTGGGGCCACGGGTGCTGCCTGTCATCGCCGTTGTCCGCCTTGTCTTCTCGGTCGCCGATCCGATGTGTACATTTGTTCATACTCGGTGGGCGACGCGGGATCGTCGCCTGCCCGTCCTTCATTGTGTCCAATACCGGCGGAGCCCCTCCTTGACAGACCGTGCTGTACGCCGACGCCGCCGGGCGCTGTACCTCTTCTTCTTCCTCAACGGCCTCGCCATGTCCTCGTGGATCACGCGCACACCGGACGTCCGTGACCGTCTGGGCGTGTCCACGGGGCAGATGGGGCTGGTGCTGTTCGGTCTGTCCGTCGGCTCGATGGCCGGCATCCTGTGTTCCGGCCGTTTCGTGTCGCGGTTCGGAACCAGACCCGTGACGGCGTTGGCCACACTGTTCGTCGTCGCGAGCGTGGTCGTCGTGGGCGCGGGCAGCGCCCTCGGCTCCGCGCCCGTGGTCACCGCGGGGCTGTGCCTGTTCGGCCTGGGGGTCGGGTCGGGCGAGGTGGCGATCAACGTGGACGGTGCCGACGTGGAGCGGATCACCGGCACGGCGGTCCTGCCCACGCTGCACGGGTGCTTCAGCCTGGGCACCGTCATCGGCGGCCTGGCCGGCATGGCGGCCACCGCCGCGGCGTTCCCCGCCCACTGGCACCTCCTGGCGGTGGCCGCGGCGACGGCCGCGATCTTCGGGTACGCCATCGGTGCCGTCCCCGCCGGGACCGGGGTCCGTGCCGCGGCGCCCGCTTCGGACGCCACGCGGCCCGCGGGCGCGCAGGTGTGGAAGGACCGGCGGCTCCTGATGATCGGAGCCATCGTCCTGGCCATGGCGCTCGCCGAGGGCGCCGCCAACGACTGGCTGCCGTTGCTCATGGTCGACGGTCATGGCCTCGACGCCGCCGTCGGCTCGCTCGTCTTCGTGGGGTTCGCCGCCGCCATGACCCTGGGACGCTTCGGCGGCGCGTTCTTCCTCAGGCGTTACAGCCGGGCGACCGTCGTGCGGGCCAGCGCGGTCTCCGGGGCCATCGGTCTGTGCCTGGTCATCTTCTCCGACAACGCCGTCGTGGCCGCGGCCGCCGTCCTGTTCTGGGGACTGGGCGCGTCCCTGGGCTTTCCGGTGGCCCTGTCGGCGGCGGGCGACTCGGGGCCCGACGAGACCGCCCGGGTCGGCCTCGTGGCGACGATCGGCTACATCGCGTTCCTGGTGGGCCCGCCCACCCTCGGGTTCCTGGGCGATCACTACGGACTGCGTCCGGCGATGCTCGTGGTCCTGGCGTTCGTCGCCACCGCCGTCCTCGCGGCCCCTGCCGCCGGTACCCGCGCATCCCCTCACCGCAAAGCCGCTACCGGCGTTCCCGCCGAACTCGCCGCGGACCGGCCGGGGCAGCGCACCGAGGCATGATCGCGTGACCGGCGCACGTCGCCGATGGCTCCTCCCGCGCAGGCGTTCCGCGCCCCGAGGAGTGGCGCTTGACTGCATCCCCCTCCCCCAAGGCCACTGAGGCTTCTCCATCATCCTGCTCGAGCGCGGCGCACGGTGGCTTCAGACGATCAGCACCCGGCGCCCGCGGGTGTGCCCGGCCTGGCTGTCGATGTGCGCCACCGCGGCCTCCGCGAGCGTGTACGACTTCTCGACGGGGATGTGGAGCTTTCCCCGCGAGATGAGGTCGACGGCCTCGGCGAGCGCTTCCGGCACGCTCCCGGCCACGCCGGAGAATCGGACACCGAACTCCGGCGCACCGAGATCGGCGATGGAGATCACCTTCTGCGCATCCCCGGTCAGCTCGACGAGCTCGCGGATCACGCCCGAGCCGGCCAGGTCGAGAGCGGCGTCGACAGGGCCGAGTTCCCGGACCCGCTCGGCCCAGCCCTCGTCGTACGTCGTGGCGACGGCACCCAAGCTCCGCAGGTAGTCCTGGTTCGCGGCCCCGGCCGTGCCGATCACTCCGATACCGCGGTCACGGGCGATCTGCAGCACCGCCGATCCGACTCCTCCGGACGCACCGCTGACCAGCAGCGTCTGCCCGGACTGGACACCGACCTCGCGGAGGACGCGCAGCGCGGTCTCCACCACGGAGGGATACCCGGCCGCCTCTTCGAACGTCAGGTCCTCGGGCATGCGGGCCCAGGCCGACAGCACGGCGAACTCGGCATACGTGCTCGAGCCTTCGCCGAACACCCGGTCGCCGACCTTGACCCCTTCGACGCCCTCACCGACCTCGTCCACCACCCCGGAAGCGTCCAGTCCCACCCCGGAGGGCAACTCGATCGGATGGGCTCCCAGGACCTGGCCTTCGCGGATCCTCCAGTCGACGGGGTTCACGCCCGCCGCTCGCACGGCGATGCGTATCCGGCCGGGACCCGCGTGGGGCTCCTCGGCATCTGTGAGTTGCAAGACGTCCGGGCCGCCGAACTCGGCGAAGCTCACCTTCTTCATGCGGCGAACCTAGCACTAACGGATAGTGTTTTGAATCCGTTAGCGATATGCACCTGATAGTGTGAGCGCATGACCGTGCCGACCGGACGCCGTGAGCGCAAGAAGGCCGCGACCCGCCAGAAGATCGCTGACGCCGCCCTGCGGCTCTTCCTGGAACGCGGGTACGACGCGGTAGGCATCCGTGACGTGGCTGACGAGGCCGACGTGGCCGTCACCACGCTCTTCTCCCACTTCGCCTCGAAAGAGGCCCTGGTGTTCGAGCAGGACCAAGGCTTCGAGCAACGCCTCACGCGGGCGGTCACCGACCGGGCACCGCACGAACCGCTCATTCCCGCACTGCGCCGCGAGGTCCACGCCCTGGTGCGCCACTGCACGGCGGACAGCGCCGCCCCGATCTGGCGCATGATCGACGGATCGCCCGCCCTGCGGAAGTACGAGGAGTCGATGCGACTGCGCCACGCGGAGTCGCTGGCAACGGCCATCGCCGCCGATCCCCACCTGTCACGGACCCCGACGGCCTGCCGGGCGATCGCGAGGTTCGTGATCGACGCCTGTTCACTGGCCCGTACGGTGGCCGATCCGGAGGCCGCGGTGGAGGAGATCTTCCAGATGATCGAGGCGGCCTGGGAGGCCACCGGCCCCTCCGCGAACTCCGCCGACACGGCCTGACCGTGGTCAGGACCTCGCCCGGCGCCGTTTCGCCGCCCCAGCGGCAGAAGGGATCAGTGCGCGAAACGGCCTTGAGCGTTCTGCGTCGTCGTGCGGCACTCGTCGGGGGCTCCTCGGCAGACGAGGATCGACGACTGGCTTCATAACCGGGTCGAGGCCCCGGTTCTCCGTGGTCGGGCACGAGCGCCCCCTCACCGACGACGACCGTGCAGGCCTTCATCCGATGTGCCGCTGACTCGACCCTGTCGGGGATCTCGAGAATTCCCGGTGGCCCACGTGATCCGCCCCGGCGCCCGTCGGCCGGGGGCCCGCTCTCCGTCCTGACACGCGGCGGGCCCTCGCGGCGGTCACCGAGCGCTCAGCGGCCGACAGGCTGCCCCACGGCGGCCGCTGGCGTCACTGGTCGGGTACGGAGCCGACCAGGCCGCCGTCGATCACCAGGTCCTGGCCGGTGATGTAGGAGGCGTCGCTGGAGGCGAGGAAGGCCACGGCGGCGGCGACCTGGTCGGCGTGGCCGACGGCGCCGAGTGGTACCTGGGCTGCGTTGCGGGCGTCGGCCTCGGGGTCGGGGTTGGCGCCGCGGTACATGTCGGTGTCGATGTAGCCGGGGCTGACGGAGTTGACGCGGATGCCGCGTGGGGCCAGGTCGGCGCCGAGAGTGCGGGCCAGGTTGTGGACGGCGGCCTTGGTCGCCGAGTAGACGGAGGCGATGGGCAGGCCGCGGTAGAGGGTCCAGGAGGCGTTGAGGACGATGGCGCCGCCGTCCTTCAGCAGTGGCAGCGCCTTTTGGACGGTGAAGAAGACGCCCTTGAAGTTGACGTCGGTGGAGTGGTCGAAGTCGGCTTCGGTGATCTCGGCGCTGGGCTTGAAGACACCGGTGCCGGCGTTGGCGAAGACGGCGTCCAGGCTGCCCCGCCAGGTCTCGACGCGACGCATCAGGACATCCAGAGCGGCCAGGTCAGCGGCGTCGGCCCGGACGGTCAGCAGGCGCTCCCCCGCGTCGAGTTCGACGGCGGCCTTGGCGAGTCGGGCCTCGTCGCGTCCGGTGATGACGACGTAGGCGCCCTCGTCGAGGAGGCGGCGGGCGGTGGCGAGGCCCATGCCCGAGGTGCCGCCGGTGATCAGGACCGTGTGGTTGGTGAATCGCTTCATGCGGTTGATCCTCCGCTGCCGAGCGGAGGATCGGCAGTGCGGGACGAACATGGGTCTGCCACCACCACCTTCGCGGGTACAGCTCCACAGAACACCGCCACAACGGTGCGTTCCGGTCAGCCGAGCGGCGCGGCCGTGGCCCCCAGCAGGGAGGCCAGACGCTCGTCCGTCCGCGTGCCCGTCGTCGGGGTGTGCAGCATCAGGCGGTGGCCCGGAAGGTCGGGGATGGTCAAGGTGGTGTAGTCGAAGACGAGCTCGCCGGCTTCCGGGTGGGCGACGGCCTTGCTGCCGGAACTGGCGTCGCGGATGGCGTGCTCGGCCCAGATCTCCGCGAACTCCGGGCTGGCGGCGCACATGTCGGTGACGATCCGGTCGAACTCCGCGTCGTCCGGGCAGCGGGCGGCGTCCGCCCGGAACTGGCCGACGATCACCTCGGCGGCGTCCCGCCAGTGGATCAGCGACGACCGGTAGCGGGCGCTGGTGAAGAAGGTGACCAGGCAGTTGTGATCGTGCTCGTGGTAGCCGAAGACCAGCTCGGCAGCACGGTTGACGGCCACGAGGTTCCAGTGCCGGTCGATCAGGTAGGCCGGGCGGGGCAGCCAGGAGTCGATCACGCGACGCAGCCCGTCCGGGACCCGCCGACCGGACACCGGGGGCGTCTGCGGCGGGTTCAACCCGGCCAGCAGGTAGAGGTGTTCGCGTTCGGGGCCGTTCATCCGCAGCACCCGTGCGATCGCGTCCAGCACATCCGGGGAGACGTTGATCTCCCGGCCCTGCTCCAGCCACGTGTACCAGGACACCCCGACCCCGGCGAGCACCGCGACCTCCTCGCGGCGCAGTCCGGGAGTGCGCCGGCCGCGTACGTCACCGACTGCCATGCCGGCATCGGCCGGAGTGATCCGAGCCCGCCGCGAACGGAGGAACTCCCGTATCTCGGCGCTCCGTCGGGCCCGCGCCTCGGCGGGAAGCTTGGCGATCTCCATGGGACCAGAGTAGATCCCGCTCCGGCGCTCGGAACAGGCTGCCCAGGGCCGTACCCGGGAGGGCGTCGTACACGGTGATGGCCGCGACGAAGGTCCTCGGACGGGTCGGCACACGTCAGCCGCTGCCCCGCACCAGTTCGTCGACAGCCGCTCGGGGAGGGCGTGGTCCCGGGCTCGGCCGTCGCAGGCCGACGGCGACGCCGGCCGTGACGAGCAGGGCACCGGTGACGTCGGCGGGGCCCGCACCGCCGAGGCCGAGCACCACGGCTGTGAGCAGAGCGCCCACCGGCACGAGGCCGGCGAAGAGGCCCGCGCGGTCGGCGCCGAGGCGGCGCAGTGCGTCGTACCACAGGAAGAAGGCGGCAGCGGTGACGATCGCGCCGAGATACCCGAAGGCTGCTGCTTGGCCGGGGGTGGGCAGTCGCAGGGAGGCCGTGCCGTCCAGGGCGAGGCCCGCTGCCAGCAGCATGGGCACGGACAGAGCGGCGGGGTAGGCGGCGACCCTCAGCGGGCCGAGTCTGGGCAGGAGCGGGACGGCCAGCAGGGAGAAGGCCACCTCGCCGACGAGTGCGCCGAGGGACAGGAGGAGTCCCTTCACGCTGCCCGAGCCGAGGCCGGCGGCGACGGCTGTGCCGAGTGCCACCACGATCGCGGCACCGACGGTGCGGGGCGCAGGACGCCGGCGTTCTGTCAATGGCCCCACGAGGACAAGCACGAGAGGGACCGCTCCGACCACAGCGGCGATCATGGCGGGCCCGGCGTGTCGGGTGGCTTCGACGAGGAAGACGTTGAACCCCGCCAGGCCGGTGGCGGCCAGCGCGATCAGCAGCAGAACGTCACGCGCGGTCAGACGCACACGGGGCAGGCGCCGGTGACGTACGACGGCCAGCAGGATCGTCGCGGCGAGCGCATAGCGCAAGGCCTGTCCGGTGAAGACCGGATAGTCGGCGATGGTGGTGGAGACCGCGGTCGAGGTACCGACGAGCAGCATCGCCGAGGCGGCGCCGACGGGGGCGGCGGAGGCTCTCATGCGGCGTGCTCCGGTGCGGCGGAGGCGGCGGCCGAGGTGGCCGTCGAGGTGGCCAGGACCCTGCGGGTGACGCGTTCGGCGAGGGCCGCGACCAGGGTCCGGGGGCGACGGGGTGTCAGGTGTGCGCCCAGGGTGTTGCCGAGGCCGGGGGCGACATAGCCGCGGTCGCGCTCCAGCGCGCGCAGCGCGGCGCGTACGACGGGCTCCGGTGTGGTCATGGAGCCGGTGACCGCTGCCCGGCGGGTGCCGATGACATCGAAGAAGGCGGTCTCGACGGGACCGGGGCACAGGGTGAGCACGCGGATGCCTCGCCGGCGGTACTCCTGGCGCAGGGCGAGACCGAAGTTCAGCACGAACGCCTTGGCCGCACCGTAGACGGCGAAGTACGGGGAAGGCTGGAAGGCCGCGTTGGACGCGACGTTGACGACCGAGCCGCGGCCGCGCTCCAGCATGCCGGGCAGCAGTTCATGGGTGAGGTCGACGAGCGCGACGACGTTGACCATCAGCTGGTCGTGATCGCGCGCACCGGATATCTCCTCGAAGCGGCCGCAGGTACCGAAGCCGGCGTTGTTGACGAGCAGGTCGACGCTCAGACCGCGGGCGGCCAGCCCGTCGGCGACGCGGCGTGCCGCGTCCGGCTCGGCGAGGTCCTGGACCAGCACGTGCGCGCGGACGCCGTGCTCGGCGATCAGGCGCTCGGCGAGGGCGGCGAGCCGGTCGGCGGAGCGGGCCACCAGGACCACATCGTGTCCCTGGGCGGCGAGCTGCGCGGCGAACTCCGCGCCGAGGCCGGACGACGCTCCGGTGATGAGGGCGGTGCTGTGCACGGGTTTCTCCTTCAGCCGAGGGCAACTGAGGTGAGTATGTATCAGTAACTCGATTATCCGCAACAGCAGTGTTGCAACTAGCATCGATTCCGCGTCACAGATGTATATTGTTCCGAGACAAGAGGTCCAGCAGGAGGCGTGATGGGTGAGACGGCGGGACGAGCGCTGCGGGCGGACGCGGAACGTAGCGTGCGCGCGATCCTGGAAGCGGCCGAGCGGGTGCTCGCCGAAGAACCCGGCGCTTCCATGGAACAGATCGCCGCAGCCGCGGGAGTGGCCCGCACGACGATCCACCGGCGGTTCGCCAACCGGCAGGCGCTGGTCGAGGCGCTGGCGTCATCCGCCGCCCGCCAGCTCGCCCGGGCAGTGGACGACGGCAGGCCGGACACCGCGCCGCCGCTGGTCGCGATGCACCGGATCACGGCCAACGTGCTGCAGGTCAAAAGCGCCTGGACGTTCGCCCTGGAGCAGTCGACCGACCCGGACAGCGAGGCCGTCGCCCTCCATCAGGACATCGCCCGCCGCTGCATCACCGTGCTGAAGCGGGCCCAGGACGACGGACTCATCGACGAAGCGGCCGACCTCGACTGGGTGCGCCGGGTCTACTACGCGCTCATCGGGGAATCCCTGCACGACAACGCGGACGGCGCCGACCCGGACACCCTCGCCGCCCGCATCATCGACACCCTGCTGCACGGCGCCGGCCCACGCGCCTGAGCCGAGAGCCGTGGCCGGGGCTTGCGGTCAGCCCGGGCGCAGCACCGGGGCGGGACCGCGTCGGTGAGATGCCTCCCGGTGCAGTGTGGAGCCCTCGACAGACGCTCGTCACCGCTCTTCTGACGCCACCTCGTGCGCTATCGATGGAGCTACCCACTTTTACTGATCTTTTCGTACGTTCGGTGGGTGGATGGTCAGGCCGGTATGGGTGAGGAATGACCATGGCAGTCGGGGGTTGGTGTTGATGCGGTGGATGCCTTGCTCGGTGGCGTCGGCGACATCGGCGAGGTGGCCGCCGGCGAGGTTGGCGAGTTCACGCTTCTTGAGTGAGGACCACAGCAGTCCCACCGGGTTCGGCTCGGGAGCGTAGGCGGGTGATCGTTCCCAGGTGAGCCGGTCCTGTTCGGCGGCCCGGGCCCGCATCGCCCGGCTCCAGTGGGCGGACAGGCCGTCCCGGACCAGGACCACTCGCTCGCCGCGGTAGAACACCTTCATCTGCTCCAGGACCTCGATGAGTGCGGCGGTGTCGTAGCCGCCGGGCTTGAGGGGGAAGCACGGGCGGGCCCCGCGATCGGGGTCGGTGGAGTGGTATCCCAAGGCCCCGGCCGTCGACGCACGCTTCCGGTCCAGGCGGTGTCGCAGGAGCGGAGTCTGCCCCCGGGGCGAGGAGGTGCGGCGGATCTGAGGAAGCGGGGAGACACCTGATTCGTCGAGGAAGTGGACCGACGACCACTCCGTGTCCCAACCGTACGAGTCGAACTACCTGTCCGGAAGCGCTCTCGCCATCCGGCCGGCCGGCTACTCGGTCGGCGGGCACGGCAACTTCTCCCCCAACGGGCTTGCCCGAGACGAAGGCCCGCCGCCCAAGATGGCCTGCCAGTGGGCGCCTGATCTGGGGCTCGGCACCGTCGAGCCGAGGCTCGCCCTCTTCCGCCTCAACTGGTGGCGCAGGTGTACCAAGGTGACAAGCAGCCGGTCGCAGCCCCCGCCTCGTGCACGCGGCCCCGGCGGGAGGGCCTCACGGGGTCGGGAAGACACCCGGCAGACTCCGCGCATGAGACGGCCTGGTGGAGGTGGCCGTCTCATGCGCGACCGGGTCGCGGCGTGCGGTCGGTCAGCTCAGTGGTTCGACCCACACATTGCGGTAGCGGACCTTGTTGCCATGGTCCTGGAGCTTGATCGGTCCAGTGGCCGGGCCTTCGGCGATGCCGCCACCGGTCGGTCCGTCGAGGGCCACGTCGTCGTGGACCTTCTTGCCGTTCCACACCACCGTGACGCGGGCCTTCTCGGTCATCGTGCCGGCGCTGTCGTAACGCGCGGCCCGGAAGACGATGTCGTACGACTGCCAGGTGCCGGGCTTGGACGACGCGTTGGTGTCGGCCGCCTTCTGCTGATAGATGGCGCCGGCCTCGTTGTCGGCGAGGGTGGGCACTCCGTAGGAGTCGAGGATCTGGATCTCGTAGCGGTTCTGGAGGTAGACGCCGCTGTTGCCGCGGTCCTGACCGGTTACGTCGTCGGGGAGTTCGGGCACCCGGAACTCGACGTGCAGCCGGTGGTCGCCGAAGTTCCGCTTGGTTCGGATGTCCCCGCAGCAGACCTCGATGGAGCTTCCTTCGGTCCGGGGCCATTCGACCGCGCGGCCGTCGGTGTGCTGCCACTGCGACAGGCTGCCGCCGTCGAACAGCTCGATGCGTTCTCCGGGACGGTTGACGTGGATCATGTCGAGGTTGACATGGCCGTCGTCGCCGTCGTCGTACCGGTAGGTGATGGTGTTGATGCCCTTGCGCAACGTCAGCCTCTCGCTCTGCGTCGCCCAGGTGTCCCAGTCGGCGGTCGGCGGCAGCACCGTCCGGCGGACCTTGATCCCGCTGACGTAGAGGCTGATCTTCTTGTCGCCGTGGAAGGGGTTCGGTCCGTTGGCGTAGCGCAGGCCCACGTCGTACGTGCCCTTCTTGTCGACGTCGACGCGGAAGGCGGTGGTGGCGCCGGGGGTGCCGTAGCGGTCGACGAAACCGCCGCCGGAGTAGCCCGGGTGGTCCTTGTTGATGCCGGCGCCGCCACTGAGCTTGGCCTCCTCCGCCTCATAGGCGGTGACGGGCGTCTCCTTGCCGGGAATCGCGTTGAGGGTGTACCAGGCCTCGGTGCTCCACAGGGCCTCGCCGTTGTCCGCGGCGAAGGGGCGCGGGGAGCGGACGTGCACCACGCGGTCGGTCTTGAGCCCGGGTATTTCCAGCCGGACCTGCTTGCGGTCGTCGGAGACGACGGCGCGGGACACGGTCAGCGGCTCCTCGTCGATCTTCGGGCCGCCGTACTCGGGCGTGGGCGAGTAGCGCCACTGGCGGACCTGGTAGCTCTTGGCGAGTTTGTCGACGGTCTCCTGGGCGAGGGGCCGGGTGTACGTGAGGACAAAGCCGTTGCGCGTGGCGCGCATCGAGTGGATGTCGAAGGCGTTGGTGCCGTTCGGGGTGAGCTTCTGCAGGCCGAAGCGGAGCTTGCCTTCTTGACCCCAGTTGCCGTCGGCGCCGAGGCCGCCGGCGTAGATCGCGCCGTCGGGACCGACGCTGATGCGGTTGACGCCCGCTTCCAGGCCCTGGGTGTGGCGGAAGACGGCGCCCTGGTACTCGCCGTCGATCTTCTCCAGGCTCGCGCGCTGGATCCCGCCGTAGGTGACGTCGCCGAAGAGCATCTGCCCTGCGAAGGGCCCCTTCTTCAGCATGAGCGGTGTACTGGGCGAGTTGGCGATCTCGTTCTGCGGCAGCCACAGGACCGGCTTGGTCACCGGTCGGTCGTCGAACGGACCGGGCCGGAAGGAGGCGTTCTCGCCCGTGCCGTCCCGGTATCGCGTGTAGTGGTTGAAGAAGCGGTCCTGCTTGATGTGCACCAGCTTGGAGGCGGGCAGCCAGCCGCCCTGGTTGTCGGCGACGAAGATGCCCTTGTCCGGGCCCCAGCCGATGCCGTTGGGAGTGCGCAGGCCTCCGGCGACGTAGGAGACCTTGCCGGTCGCCTTGTCGACCTTGATGGTCGTGCCGCGGCCGCCCGCGGCCGGCTGCGGGTCGGTCGTGGCGCCGCCGTAGTTGATGGCGACCGACAGGTTCAGGTAGAAGCTGCCCTTGTCGTAGAGCAGGCCGAAGGCGAACTCGTGGAAGTTGCCGCCGTAGGGCCAGGACGCGATCTTCTTCTTCTCGTCGGCGACTTCGTCGCCGTCGCGGTCGTTCAGCTCGGTCAGCTGGTGCTTCTCCGAGACGTACAGCTTGCCGTCGACGTACTTGATGCCCATGGGCTCCCTGAGCCCCGAGGCGACCTTCTTGACCG
Source organism: Streptomyces sp. NPDC093586 (assembly GCF_044764905.1). Taxonomy (NCBI): domain Bacteria; kingdom Bacillati; phylum Actinomycetota; class Actinomycetes; order Kitasatosporales; family Streptomycetaceae; genus Streptomyces; species Streptomyces sp. NPDC093586. The sequence goes on from NZ_JBIWJA010000007.1 coordinate 47,290, forward strand.
TGACCTTCTCCGGGCCGGTGTCCCCGATAACGTTGTCCAGGAGGTAGACCTCTCCGTCGGTGGTCTCGCTCTCCCCCCAGGTGGACACGGCCAGCCTGCCGTCCGGCAGCCAGTCCATGGCGGAGACCTTGGGTTCGAAACCGGCTGGACGCAGGTCGGTGAGGGTGTAGTTCGGGTGGACGCCGGCCAGCGGCAGGCCGTCGCCCGGACTGTCCTGGCCGCCGACGCACTCCTTACGGCCGGGCGCGGTGACGCGCACGACTCCGGCGTCGGTGCTCAGCGCCGAGTTGGGCACGAGGGTGAAGTCCGAGGCGCCGGGCGGCTTCCATTGAAGGGTGAGCTGCTGACCGCCGCCCGCCTCGAAGTGCTCGATGCGCAGCGGGTGCAGACCGGCGGTCAGGTAGGCGGTGCCGTCCTTGGGCTCGGCACCGTGCAGGCCGTCGTGGTCGATGACCTCCTGGTCACCGATGTGCAGGCGGGAGCCGTCGTCGCTGATCAGACGGAAGGCGTACGTTCCGTCCTGCGGGACCTGGAGGTTCGCGATGACGTGGGAGACGAAGTTGCTGGCCATGCCGAAATCCGCGTCCGTCGTCCAGTCGACGGTGGGCATCAGTTTGTCGATGTTGGGTGTCTGAGCGTCCTTCAACTGGCAGATCTTCTTCAAGGGCGCCTGCACGTCGAAGACGCGCAGCGTCACTCCGGGTTCTTGCGGCGGGAGGTCCGCGGCGGCCCGGGGCGCCGACTGGGCGGTGGCTGGAGTCCAGCTTCCGACGACGACTGCGGCAAGTACCAGCCCCGCAGCATGTCTGCGAAGCCGGCGATGTGACCGTTGACTCACTCTTCCTCCTGGCGCTCGGGGGGCGTACGGACTGCGGACGCCTGGTCAGGGGTGAACAGCCTTCGGCCTCGGAAGGGCGGGCGGGCGAAGGCGGTGTCCGCGGTCCAGCGGTGGCGGGTTGCGCTGTGCATGAGGGAGTGGTTGCGACCAAGACGGTAAGCACTTTCGCTCTTGCCGTCCATATTTTGTCCTCGGAAAGTTGAAAGAGCCGGTCCCTCGCAACGAGGCCGTCCCGGCGGCAACGGGGCGAGCAGTGGCGAAACGCGATCCCACCAGGCTCGCAACCACCGGCGACGATCTGCCTGCTGCCCGCCGCAGCCCGTCGGCCGGGCCGCTGCAGGCTCTGCTGAACCGGGCCGCCGCCGCAAACGCCGAGGTCGGCCGCCGCCCGCTGCCGGTCTATGACGAGCTGACCGGCCCCCGTCCCTTCACCTCACCCGCCCCGATCAAGGAAGCCCGTTGAGCGAGCTGACCAGCACCCGAGTCCGCACCACCGCCGCCGAGCTCGGCCTGCCGCACCTGGCCGAGGCCCTGAACCAGTACGTCCAGCGGGCGGACGAGGCCAAGATGGGCTACCTCGGCTTCCTCGACCTGGTGCTGGCCGAGGAACTCGCCGTCCGCGACGACCGCCGCTTCCGCAACGGCCTGCGGCTGTCGAAGCTGCCGCACCACAAGACGTTGGAGGACTACGACTTCTCCTTCCAGCCCGACCTCGACCCGCGCAAGGTCAAGGATCTGGCCACCCTCTCCTTCGTCGACGGCAAGGCCGACGTCGCCCTGCTGGGGCCGCCCGGGGTCGGCAAGACGCACATCGCCGTCGCGCTGGCGGTCGCGGCCTGCCGAGCCGGCTGTTCGATCTACTTCACCAGCCTCGACGACATGGTCCGCCACCTCACGGCCGCCGAGGACCAGGGCCGGCTGATCAGCAAGCTCACCAGCTACCTCCGCCCCAGCGTCCTCGTGGTCGACGAGGTGGGCTACCAGCCGCTGGAGCGGGCCGAGGCGAACCTGGTCTTCCAGGTCGTCTCCAAGCGCTACGAGAAAGGCTCGATCACCCTGACCTCGAACAAGACCTTCGGCGAATGGGGCCAGGTCTTCGGCGACGAGGTCCTCGCCACCGCGATCCTCGACCGCCTCCTGCACCACCGCGAAGTCGTCCCGATCAACGGCAACAGCTACCGGCTCAAGAACCGCCTCCAGGTCATCGAACGGGACACCGACGTGGCCTGAGGACCTCGTTCGGAAGGCTCCTCCACAGATGGCCTGGCCAGCGGTCGGGCTATCTGACGCGGTCGAGGAAGTCCAGTACTCGATCGGTGACCTGCATTGCGCCGTGTTCGTCGTGTGACGGCAGGCTGTTGTCGGTGAACAGGTGCCTGCCGCCGGGATAGAGGAACAGTTCGGCATCCGTCGCCGCCGCGACGAGCGCCTGGGCTGCCTCCAGGTCTCCTTCCCCGGCGAAGAACGGATCCTCGTCCATGCCGTGAACCTGGACCGGGACGTCGTGAGGCCAGGCGCCGCCGAACTCTGCGACCGGAACGCATGCCTCCAGCAGCAACGCGCCCCTCGCTCGGGGGCGGGTCTGGGCCAGCTTCTGCGCCGGCAGGGCGCCGAGCGAGAACCCGAGGTAGACGAGTTCTGCAGGCAGCCCCTCGGCGACGGCGGTTCCGCGTGCGATGACCGTGCTGATCCCGATGTTCTCGGCGTAAGCCATGCCCTCCTCGAGGCTGCCGAATACATGTCCCTCATACAGGTCCGGGACGTGGACGGTGTGTCCGGACCGTCTCAGACGCTCGGCGAACTCGCGGACGCCGACGGTCAGCCCGTACCCGTGGTGGAAAACCAGCACCTCAGCCATGTCGCTCCCCTCGTGCGGCGCCCGAGCGGCGCCGCAACGCGAGTATGGAGCGCGGGCCGCAGGTCAGTGGTGGTCGGGAAGCGTGAGAACGCTGTACTCGGCGTGCGCCCGGTCGGCGGGGAGGGCGGAGAGGGTGCGCAGGGCGGCGTTGCGCCGTTGGAGGGCTTGTTCGGTGGCGGGGAAAAGCTCTGTGTCGCCGTCGCCCGCGAGCGCCTGGTTGAGGGTCACGAACGGCCTCATCACCCTCTCGTAGGCGTCGAACGCTTCGGCGTGGTCGGCGCGGGCGGCCAGTTCGCCGGCCAGTACGTAGGCGCCTACCAGGGCGAGGCTGGTGCCCTGTCCCGTCAGGAAGGACGGTGCGTAGGCGGCGTCGCCGACCAGCGCGACCCGGCCCGCGGACCAGCGCGTCATCCGGATCTGGCTGACAACGTCGAAGAACAGGTCGTCCGCGGCGTGCGCCTCGGCGACGATCCGCGGGATCTCCCAGCGGTCGTCCGGGAAGGTGGCGGCGAGCAGCTCACGCTGCGCGTCGAGGTTGCGGAAGGCGTCGAAAGGCGGGTCGGAGCGCCTGAAGGTGAGCAGCCCGAACACGTCCTGGCCGGAGCCGACGGCGTACAGGGCGGCGGACCGGCCGGGGACGTTCCACAACAGGCCCTCGGAGGTGAGGCCGAGGTGGTTGGGAAGGGTGAAGCCGGCGAAACAGGCTCCGAGGTAGTGGTGGAAGCCTTCCTCGGGGCCGAGGACCAGCCGACGGGTGTGGGAGTGGAGCCCGTCGGCCCCGATGACGACGTCGAAGGCGCGTCGGGCGCCGCTGCGGAAGGTGACCTCGATGCCGTCGGGGCGGTCGTCGAGGGCGGCTATGGAGTCGTTGAACTCGAACGCGACGGAGTGCCGGACAGCGTCGTAAAGGATCTGCGTCAGTTCGCCACGCCGTACTTCGAGGTCGCCGTCGGCGCCGATGGCCATGCTCTCAGGACGCAGAGCGGCGACGGTGCCGCCGTCGGCGTCCAGGAAGGTGATGCGGTGGGTGTTGACGTGAGCCTTCCGCAACCGGGGCAGGAGACCCATGCGCCGCACCGCCTCGACGGCGGTGCCGCGGATGTCGATGGGGTAACCGCCGCCGCGCACGGCGCCCGCCTTCTCCACGACGGTCACGTCAAAGCCGTAGCGGTGCAGCCAGTAGGCGACCGCGGGGCCGGCGATGCTCGCGCCGGAGACGAGCGCGGAGCGCTTGGGGAGGGTCTCGGTCATGATGAATCCTTCCTGGCCGCACCGCGCCGATACGGCGGCCGGATGTTGAACGTGTGGGGTCTTCTTGGATGTGTTCAACGCAGGACCGGGGACCCGTACAGCAGCCCGAAGCCGGGTCCGTCGCCGTGCCCGGCTCGTACTCGTGCCGACGAGCACGGGAGGCCCTCGTCACCGTCGGCCCGGTACGACCTCACCGGCCGTGCGGCCGGTGAGGTCGTAGCTGCCGCGATCACGCGATCACGCAATGGACACTACACCGTGCAGTGCAGTTAGTAAACTGCACCGTATAGAGTGGCCCTGGAGGTGGACATGAGCACAGTCGGTGGAGAGAAGCCAGTACGCGAGGGGTCCCTGGAGAAGCGGACGGCGATCCTCGCCGCCGCGCGGGACCTGTTCGCGCAGCAGGGAGTGGACCGCGTCAGCATGGACGCCGTCGCGGCACGGGCAGAGGTGTCGAAGCGGACCGTGTACGACTACTTCGGCGACAAACGGCGGCTCTTCCTCGCCATCCTCACCGCGGCGTCCGACTCGATGCTGGCCACGAGCCGCCGGGCACTGGACGAGCACCTTCCCACGGACGCGCGGATCACGACCGTGCCGCAACTGGAGAAGGCGCTCACGGCGTTCGCGATCGACCTCGGCACGTCGATCGTCGGCTCCGCCGACTACACCGCCGCCTTCGCCCTCGTCGCCCAACAGCGCCTGCAGACGCCGACGACCACGGACGACCTCGCCACGGACGCGGCCTCGCAGGACCTGGCGGACCGCCTCGCTCACTTCGCGGACGCCGGTCTCCTGGACACCGACGACACGCGCCTGGCCGCCGACCACTTCACCGCCCTGACCGTCCTACTGGCCTTCGAACGCCAGCCGGTCCCCGCCACCGCCGACCCGGAAAAGGTCCGCCAGATCATGATCGACGGAGTCCACGCCTTCGTCCGCGCCTACGCCACACGCTAGCCGCGCCGCCCCGGGACGTTGGCGACACGCGTGCTCGGTGCTCGAACGGGCGAGGGCCTTCCGGGTTCGGTGTGGATTGCGACGGTTCCGTTCCTTGCGCTTGCCGGTGGGGATGATCAGGCCGGGCTGGATCTGCTCGACGGACTCGCCGCCCGCGCGACGGCGGAGTCAAAGTAGTGATCTTCAGTGATCGAGTGCCCGGCTGTCGGTTGGCAACCGGAAGCAGCCTGCTGGAGGTGTTTCGCGTGGCCGTCGGGCGGTCCACGGGAGGGCCCTGGGGGTGGTGCGTCAGTCCGAGGCGCCGCTGCGCCGGGCGTAGGCGCGGGCGGCGCGGGCACGGTCGCCGCAGCGTGTGGAGCACCAGTGGCGCCGGCCGTGGGTGCGCAGGAGGAACCGGTCGCAGGGGGCTGATCCGCAGGCGGCGAGGATGTCGGCGTCGGGACCGGTGAGCAGGTCGGCGGCGTCGGCGGCGAGGGTCGCCAGCGCGTGGTTGACGGCCTGGTCGGTGGGGTGCGCCTGGATGCGGCGCAGCCCCCGGGCCCCGTCCCAGGCGAGGAGGGGGGCGGTGGGCACGGCCGTGAGGGCCTCGTTCACCGCGCGCAGGGATTCCTCGGGCGGCGTGGTGGTGTCGACGCGGGCGGCGAACAGAGCGCGGATGTGGGCGCGCAGTGTGCGCATCCGCTGTGCGCACACCTCGTACAGCTGCACCTCCGGAGTGGTCAGGTCGTGGGCGGCGAGCCAGCGCATGGCGGATTCCGTGGCGGCGAGCAGGTCGTAGCTCTGGCCGGCGGGCAGGGTGGCGGCGGTGTCGGCGAAGTCCAGGGAGCGGTACCGGTCGGCACCCGGTGCCGGGGGCAGAGCGGTCGGTGTCACGTCGGCGGCCAGGGTGTCGTCCATGCCTCTCATGGTAGCGATTGCATTTTTCCGTGACGCCCGCCTAGTCTGGAATCACGTTAACCGCAGGTTTTTTTCGTGAGAAACGGAGACGTGATGTCCCAGCTCAACGCCAGCCAGTTCCCGGTCCGCACGTTCGGCGGTCCGACCGCCCTGTTCGAGTACGGCGGCCTGCGCTTCCTGACCGACCCCACCTTCGACGGCCCCGGCGACTACGCCTCGCCCGGTGGCCCGACCCTGACCAAGACCGCCCCCTCCACCACTACCCCTGCCGACCTCGGCCCCATCGACGTGGTCCTGCTCTCCCACGACGAGCACGCCGACAACCTCGACACCTCCGGCCGCGCCCTGCTCGCCGACGTCCCCCTCACCCTCACCACCCCCGCCGGCGGCGAGCGCCTCGGGGCGAAGGCCAAGGGCCTGGCCGACTGGGAGTCGATCGAGCTGGAGCGTCCGGGCGGCGGCACCATCACGGTGACCGGGGTCCCCGCCATCCACGGCCCCGGCGCGCGTGAGGAGATCGAGCCCCTCGCCGGCCAGGTCGTCGGCTTCGTCCTGACGGGCGAGGGACTGCCGACGGTCTACGTCAGCGGCGACAACGCCTCGCTCGACGCGGTCAGGGAGATCGCCGACCGCTTCGCCCCGATCGACACCGCCCTCCTGTTCGCCGGCGCCCCCCGCTTCCCCATGCTCTTCGACGGCAACCTGATCGTCCTGGACAGCGCCCAGGCGGCCGAGGCCACCCGGATTCTCGACGCCCGCCGTGTCGTCCCGGTCCACCACGACAGCTGGGCCCACTTCACCGAGGGCCGCGACGAGCTGGAGGCAGCCTTCGCCGCCGCGGGCCTGACCGACCGCCTGGACCAGGACTGGGCGCAGCGCGCCTGAGCCCGGACCGCAGCTCAGGAACCGAGACCTCGTGCCAGGGCTCCGCGAGGTGCTCACCGACACGCGCCCGGCCGGCTCAGGCACCGGGCCCTTGGCCGGCTCACGCGGCTCGGCCGAATCCGTCGGTCGGCGGGCCGTCGCCGCGGATACGGTTCCCGAGGTGCCGCTCAGCGGGCTACGGGCCTTTGCCCGGCCGGGACTTCTCGATACCGTCCAGCAATCCGACTCTCCGGTCGGGTCGCTTCGCTGTTCGGCGGAACCGCAGTTTCCGGGTGCGCGATGGCGGCATGGAGCACCGGGCAGCCGCCACGGGCCGCCCGTTCCTCCTCGGTGAGCCGCACGCCGGAGGCGGCGGCGTTCATCCCCCGGCCCCCTGCGTCTTCAGCGGCGAGTGGCGCGTTCCCAGGCTTCGCGGACTCCGATAGGGATCCGTCCTCGAGGCGGCACGGTGTAGCCGTGGGCGCGCGCCCAGGAGCGGATCGCTGCCGTGTCGACGGGCCGGGCATCGGTGGGGGGTGGCGGTTTGACGAGGGTGGGACGTGAGGGCGTGAAGCAGGCGGGGGCGTCGAGGAGGCTCGGCGGGAACTGGGGCACGCGCTTCTGTCCGGTGAGGACACCGGTGAGGAAGGCTGTGAGGGTTCCGTCGTAGGTGTACCAGCGGGGGCCGCGGGCTTCGTTGACCGCGATACGCCAGCGGTCGGGATCGGTGGCGGGGTCGGTGATCCAGAACAGGTACTCGCCGTTGTCGGTGGCCCCGCACGCGAAAAGCGTGTCCGGATCGTGCGGTACGGGATGCGTGCCCTGGTCGTAGTCCTTGCGCAGCCGGGTGCGGATCCGGCCGGGCATGGGGCCGGTGAGGCTGACGTACTCGGTCACGCCGTGGGGGTGGAAGATGCCGAGGTAGTCGTTGAAGGATCCGGGCCCGTACCGGTCGGCGAGCTGCTTGTAGTCCCGCGGCAGCGGCATGCCCAGGGCGGCTTCGACCGTGCCCCAGCCGATTCCCAGGGTCTGCCCGGGCGGGGTGCACAGCTCGGTGAGGGTGGTGAGATCAGTCATGGGCGTTCCTCGAGCGGTGTCGGATCTCGGGCGCGGTCACCGGCGCTGTGCCGATGACCGGGCATCTGCGTGACGAATGCTGCCTGACATCTGGTCAGGCCCGACGTACACGGGGCCGCGAACGCGATGTGCACGGCAGTGCGATGGCCCCTATAATCGATCTTGCAAAGCGGGTCGCTGCGGCGGCTGTCTTCTGCGCGTCGGTCGTCCAAGGAAAGACGCCCCGCTTCCTGCGGGGAAATGCAGGTGCAAGGCCTGCCCGGCGCTCCCCCGGTCCCGCCCCCCGACACCTCGGAGGGCGGGACTTCTTCACATCCGGGGCCGGTCGCGGCTCGCGACGCCGTTGCTCACTATCCGGTGAACGCTGCGGAGTGGCTGGGGTGGCGTGTCCTGGCGCTTCGGGGCGCGAGGCCAATGCTGGAGCGGGCCCTGGCCGTGAGGACACGTCAATCTGACACCTCTCCCCCACCGATGTTCCCCGCCCGACGACGCCGCTGCACGACGGCGGCACGCGCGGAGGCCCCGACCGACGCGCAACCGGCTGAGCGCGCCCCGATCCCCGGCGTCCGCGCCGTCCATACCGCCCTCTCCGTCCTCAACTCCAGCCAGGACATGGGCGAAAGGGTCGCAACGGGGATGTCAGCAGCCCGGCCACGGCGAAGCCGCATGGTGACCTGTACCCACCGGCAGCAGGCGGGCGCTGGAACACCGACGCGCCCGCCCCGGCAGGGACACCACTGCTCCCGCATGAGCCACCAGGTCACGTACTCTTCAAAGCCGCCGTCACGTGGTCCGGTTCCTCCGGCATGACCGCGAACAGGACCTCGCCGTCCGACGAGCCGCATTCCACGGTCCGGCATCTCGGATCGAGGAGACCGGGATGGGACACGAGGGGATCCGAATCGCCGGTCGTAGGCGGCGAGCGCCAGCGCGGCCACCACGGCCCGTGCGCGCTCGCTGTCCCGGTCCGCGGTCGTCGGCAAGCCCCCACAGGCACCCCATAACCTGGCCCCATGCCCACCCCTGTGCACGCTCTGGCCCACTGCTCCCTGACCCCGGCCGCCGTGGCAGAGTTCCTTGCCCTGCCGCAGCAACCGGCGGCTGCCGACGGCTTCGACGCGCTCGACGCCGTTCTGCGCGCCCGGGGCTGGAGTTGGGAACACGAATGCCTGACCGACTCCTACCGCACGGCCTTCGGGCATGTGTTGTGCACCGAGGGCGACACCCCGTTCGGGGATCCGACAGCGCGACGTTTCCTGGCGTTCGGAGAGCTGTACCCCGTCGACCCGGACGACGAGGACCTCGACAACATGCCCTGGCTGGGCGAACTCGTGGACGACTGGGGCCGGGCCCCGGGCTGGACCGTCCGACGCCCGTCCACGGTGGAGGCATGTGCTGAGGTGCTCGACCGGGCCGGGGACGCCGTCACCGCCCATCTCGGAGCCGCTCCGGAACGAACGGTCACCAGCAACGCAGCTGTGGTGACGGGCCCGGCGATGCCTCACCGGATCTGGCGCACCGCCACGCAGGCCGTGATCGTGGGCCCGCACGCGGACAACGGCCCGTACGGCTACCTCACCCATCTGCAGCTCGCTGCTTCTCCCCTCAGCCTGGCCCCCGAGTTGCCGCCCGCGGGCGACACGGAAGGACTGGAACGCTGGATCGAGGCGCACGTCGACTGGTGACATGCCGCCGGCGGTCAAGCCACGAAGCCCCGCCGGACAGCCCCTCGTCCCCGCACCGACGGACTCCGCCGGTCCGACTTCGATGACAAACAGTCCGAGTTCGACGTCAGAGGAGAGTGATCACGGGCGCGGCTGTCCCCCAGCTGCTCCCAGGTCGCCTCCCAGGGACCTGTCCGCCTGGGAAGCACGCGCGGCGGCCTGGCCGTGGGAGGCGTCGGCGGATGCGGGGGTGGGCGGGGCGGCGAGGACCGGGGCGGTGGCTGCGGCCACCGCCCCGCCGAGGAGGGCGCGTCGGTGCATGTCGTCGTCTCCCGCCCATGGCCTCGGCCGGCCGCTGGACAGCCCGACGCGGCCGGGCCGGAGGTCCAGGTGCGCGGCGACCGCCAGGACGTCGGTCTGTCAAGGCCTCGTGCCGCGTTTCTCCGGACGGGAGACGGCCGGCTGCGACAGGCCCGGCACATGACCGAGCCGGGTCTGGGTCATCCGCCGGCCCATGCGTGCCGGCTCGGTGTCCCTGCCGTAGTCGCCGCTCCAGGACGCCGCCCGGACCTCCGCAACGGCTGGCGGCGGGTACGGGAGCTGGCTCGGCGAGATGAAGATGGTCATCGTGCGCTGGTGGACGGCCGGCGTCCCGGACCGCTCCCACGGTCTCCGGCCGGGTCGGCGTGCTGGGGACCATCGCTCCCGACGGCGGCACACCGAAACCGGTGGCATGGCTGAGCCCCGAAGGCGGCGGCACCGAATGGACGACGTCCCCCCCGGGGCGATCATGCCCGTCGCCGCGCCCGAGCCGCGCCGGGTGGACCGTCCGGCTCCGGGCGCTGACGGGCCGACGCCGGGGCGCCCGGTCGGCGGACCAGCTTCCCCGCATCGTCGGTTTCCGAACACTGGTTCCAGCCGTCCGCCCGGTTCTGGCGTGCGGTCACGTTCATGTCGGTGCCGGTGGCTGAGGCCATGCCACCCCGTTGAGGTCCCGTCACCGCCACCCCGGCCGGGACCACCGGCTGCCACGCGTCACGCGGACTGCTTCCACCCGTCATCCGCCGTCCGGCGGCCACGGCCGTCCTGGCAGGTACGGGGAGCAGGTCATCCAGCCCAGCCCGGCACGATCGACGTCGGGACCGTCCCTGGGGGCGCGAGGAGCAGTTGTCGAGGAGTCCGCACCGGTCTCGATGATCCCGCCGCCGAAGGTGAGGCGGTCGACAGTGGTCGCGAAGAAGCGGGGGCCGGTCACGCCGGTCGAGTTCCGTGTAGCCGGGTTCGTCGATGCGGAGGAGGCGGTCATCGATCAGGCAGAGCTGCTTGTCTCCCGGACACCACGAGAGTGCTCACCCGGCACAGCCACGAGACACCCGAGGAATCGGGACGCCGATGTCGAGATCCCGTAGCCGGCTCCGTCCCCGTGGTGAACCCTTCCACAACGAGGAGCACGACATGAACCAGCAGACCGGCGGCCGCATCGTCACCAACCTGGCCCTCTCCCTCGACGGCCACTACGCCGCCCCGGACAACCCGCTCGACATGGGCTGGGTGATGCCGTACGCAGTGTCCGACGTCGCCCGCAACCATCTCACCAGCCTCTGGGAAACGGCGACGACGGCCCTGCTCGGCCGCGTCAACGCCGAGGGGTTCCTCGGATTCTGGCCCAGCGTCATCGGCATGGAGGGCGCCGACCCGCGCGACGAGGGCTTCGCGAAGTGGCTCGTCGACACCGACAAGGTGGTCCTGTCCTCCACCCTCGATGCGGCACCGTGGGAACGGACGACGATCGTCGACAAGCCGACCGCCCAGGTCGCCGAAGACCTCAAAGCCACCCGGAACGGCGACATCCTCGTACTCTCCAGCGCGAGCGTCATCAAGGCACTGCTCCAGGCCGGCGGAATCGATCGGCTGGCCCTCACCGTCTTCCCCGTACTCCTCGGCGGTGGACCGCGCCTCTTCGACGACGGCCTGCCCACCAGCAAGTGGACGCTCGTCAGCCAGACCGCGGGCGAGGACGGCACGCTTGCCCTGGTCTACGACCGCATCGACTGAACCGGCCTCCTCCCCCAGGGGTGGGGGCGGCGCTGGGGCGGATCCCTGACTTCGCTGGTGCAGTCCCGCCACCAGCGGGCGAGGACGCCATGGTGGAACCCTTCGGTACGGGGATCCTGACCTGGCCCGTCTTCCTGCCGGGTGGGGGTACACGCCCCGGCGCGGCGGCACGCGCCTCGCACGCCATCGCCGCCATGTTCCATGCCGATCCCTCGGCGGCCGGAATGGTGGCGATCAGTGGTGGGCACGCGGGCGCGTTCTCCCCTCTCGCCGTCTCCGGCGCCCTGACGCTCTGCTTCACCGTGGCGATCACCTCGGCCTTCGCCTCTTCCACGGCCGTCCTGACCGCGATCGTCCCCCTCGCGGTTCCGCTGCTGCTCTCCGGTCACCTCAGCGCCCCCGGACCGATCGCGGCCCTGGCGATGTCCACCACGGTCGTCGGCACCTCCCCCTTCTCCACCAACGGCGCGCTCGTCCTCGGCAATGCCCGCGGCGTGGACACCCGTCGCTTCTGCCGACAGGTGAGGGGACACACCGGCGGTACCGTCGCGATCGGTCCGGTCGTCGCGTGGGGAGCCCCCCGTCCTTCCCTGGTCCTGACCTGGACGGTCAGAGCGCCCTCGCGGGCACCGGGCGCCCCGCTGGGTGAGGGTCAGTCGCAGAATGCCTTGTCCAGGAGCGCGTCGACGGCGTCGTCGGGGTCGCCGCGGAAGTCGGGCGTGAGCGCGATCGTGACCTGGCGGCGCCGGTCCTCCGTGGAGAACGACCAGGACTGATACGCCAGGGCATCGCCGTCGTTGCCGTACACACGAACCCCGCACGAGGTGTCCTGCCATCGCAGTCCCAGCCCGTAGGTCCCGTTCTCGACACCCGGTGTCTTCATTTTGTCGAGCAGGCGGCCCGGCAGGAGGCGCCCGTCGAGCAGTGCGGCCATGAACCGGTTGAGATCACTTGTCGTGGAGATCATCTCACCGCCTGCGCCCATCACCGACGGATTCATCACGGTGACGTCCACGAGACGCTTCTCGGTGCCCTGCCGTATCGGTACGTAGCCGTGCGGGTGCGGCCCTTGGATGTGCGGGGACATCCCCGGCAGCGAGGTGCCGCGCAACCGCAGGGGCCGGACGACCCGGCGCTCGATCTCCTCGCGGTACGACCGGCCGGTCGCCTTCTCGATGATCTGGCCGAGCAGGAGGTAGCCGGTGTTGGAGTACGCGTAGTCGGAGCCCGGTGGTTCGAATGCCGGCGGGCCGGCCACCGCCCGCTGCACCAGTTCGGCCGCGGACCAGGTCCGCAGGCGGTTGTCCAGGAACTCCGGCGTCGGCGGCATCGGCAGCGTGGGACGGTAGTCGGGCACCCCGCTCGTGTGGTCGAGCAGATGCCGCACGGTGATGCGGTGGCCGTCGGGGACGGCGCCGGGCAGCCACGTTTCGACCGTGTCGTCGAGCTCCAGCCGGCCCTCGGCCACGAGTTGCAGGGTGACGGTGGCGACGAACGTCTTCGTGATGCTGCCCATCCGGAACCGGCCGTGTGCCGAGACCTCCCGCGTCGTGCCCAGTTCGGCGACCCCGCTGGTGCCCCGCCACACGCCGTCTTCGTCACGCACCTCCATCAGCGCACCCACGGCGCTCGTGGCGGTGATGCCGTCCAGCCCTTCCTGCAGTCCGGCGCGATGCGCGTTCCCCGGCACGGCAAGCGCGGCGGTCGGCGCCGCGAGCAGTGTCAACGCAGTCGTCACCGTTACCAGCACCCGATGCACGCGCTTCATCCCGACCTCCTGGTGAGTGATCCGGCCGACTCGTCTCCGTGCCCTTGGCAAGGTCCGCAGTGCGATCCGCCCCGTGGGCAAAGAGCTTGCCGGAGAGGGCGGACAGTCGCGATGGGGCTCATCGTCGTATCCGGCCGGGGGGGTACCCCCACCTCGCTGCTGCGGCGTCCCACGCGCATGCCGACGGCACGACGGCCCGGGGCCGGCGCAACCGGCTGCCGTGACGCTCAGCGCGTGGTGATGTCGCAGGCGGTGCCGTCCGTGGCGGCGTGGAGTCTGTCCGGGTGGGCCGCACTACGGAGGGCGGTGATGCGGCCTTCGGTGTCGAACGCGCCGTAGGCACCGATCGCCTCGGACAGAGCGAGGCCGGGTACGTACTCCGTGGCCAGCCACGGTGATTCGGCGTCCGGATCGGCGGCGACGACGCGCGCCAGGCCGGGACCCGCCACACGAGCGGCGAGCCGGGTCTCCCGGCGGAAGCGCCGCCGGAACTCGTCGTCCGTCGCGTACTCGGGGTGAACGACCTTGACCGCGACCCGTTCGCCCCGCCGGTCGACCGCCAGGTACACCCGGCCCATGCCGCCCTCGCCGAGCCGTGCGAGCAAGCGGAAACCGGCCAGTACCCGTGGGTCCTGTTCGGTCAGTTCTCTCATGTCCCCCGGGTCCTCATACGTCGATGCCGCCAAGTCATTGGCACGGTACCCGTCAGGTGTCAGCAGCGGATGCCGTTGCTCGCGGTCCGGTCCCGCACCGTGAATGAGCTGGGTCGTGGGCCGAGTCGAGGAGCCTCGGCGCCGACCGGTCGCGTACGGCGAGGGCCTGACCGGCAGGGTCCGCGGCCTCGGTGCGGGCCCCGTCACCGCGGCACTGGACCTGTACGGCACGGACACGGTGCGCGTCGCTCGCGAGTCGGGGGTGCCGGACGGTCGCCTCTGCGCCATCGCCGGCCAGGACGCCGGAGTCCCTGCCGCCGACGGCGCCAACGCCGCACCCGACGCTCTCGAGGACATCGCGCGCCTTGTCGCAGCCGGCCGTCTGCGTGTACCCATCGCGGCGACCTTCCCCGTCGAGGACGTCCGCGCCCACCACTGGATGCTCGGCGACGGAATGGTGCACGGGGTCCGGCTGCGCGGCGGGCGAGGCCGATGAGGTGTTCGGTGGCCTCCCGCGCGGCCCGCTCGTTGTCGATGGCGACGCGTGACACCTGTGCCGTGAGTGATCGGTCATGACGACGGGAGCGGACGGGCCAGGACTCCGCCCGCGAGGCGGAGCCCTGGCTTCCCCCCGTCCCGTCCATCGTGGCGTGCGGAGGCGGCCGTGAATTGGCGTTACGTGTGCGGTTACTTGTCGTTCAGCGCAGCCCGTCGCGTGTCCGGTGCACCGCGCAGTGCCGTCTGCCGCAGCTCTCGCGGCGGCACGCCGTATCTCGCGCGGAACGCCCTGCTGAAGTCCGGCGGGCGCAGGTACCCCCAACGTGCGGCGATGGCGCTGATGGAACGTCGTCGCAGCCGGGGGTCGGTGAGGTCGGCGTGGCAGCGTTCCAGCCGGCGCCGGCGTATCGAGGCCGCGACGGTCTCCCCCTCGTCCCGGAAGAGGGCGTGCAGGGAGCGCACGGAGATGTGGTGGTGTGCGGCGATGGCCGCCGGACTCAGGTCCGGGTCACCGAGGTTGTGATCGATGAAGGTGTTCACGCGGGCCAGCAGGGCCTGACGGCGGGTCTCGGCAGGGAGTTCGCCGTCGGCTCCGATGTGCTCCGCCAGGCAGGCACCCGCGAGGTCGAGCGCCGTCGCCCCCAGTCGGCCGAGTGCGCCCGGTTCGCAGTCGGGGCCGTAGGTGTCCAGCGTCGTCACGAACCGGGCGAGGATCGCGCCCAGGCCGGAGCGGGCCGACAGGGGCCGGGCGAGGAGCCGGTCGACCTTGTGGGGCGGGAGCGGGAGCCGTTCGCGGGGCAGTTGCAGGATGTGTGCCTGGGTGTGCCGGCCCTGGTCGGGGACCGCGCCCTCGAACGGGTGCGAGCTGTCCCAGAGCACCATGTCACCGCACACCAGCCCGGAGTCCTGCCGGCGCTGGCTGATCCACAGGGGAGCGCCGGAGACGAAGGTGAGCTGGTACGTGGCCGGATCCGCCCGCCGTATGTCGGCCCCGGTGCGCTTCAGACGCGCCGGTGGGCTGTCGAACGCGGCCAGTCTCACGGTGCCGAGGTCGAGCAGGCCCACGCTGGCGGGGAAGTCGGAGTCGGCCTTCGCGCTGCTCAGGGTGAGGGGGGCCAGTTCGCGGCAGAGCAGGTCGGCCCAGAAGGGGAAGCGCTCCTGGGCGGGCAGTTCCTCGCTCGACACGTTCAGCCACATCGTCACTCCCGGGTACCACAGCTGCGATGACCATCCCTGGGCCGGGCCGAGGCTGCCCGGCCCTCTGAGGCTATTCCCTGCCCCGGCCGGTTGACGCTCCGTCTCGAGCACGTGTGCGACACGGGCGCCCCGCATCGCGTACGCCTCCATGAGGAGGGGGCCGGGCGCGGCCGGCAGGCTGCAGCCGGTCAGGGCGAGCCGGTCGGCGGGGGCGGAGCGGCCTGCTCCGACGACGGTGGCGGCACCGGCTGCGGCCAGCGCTCAGGGCTGCCTCGGTCCCGGCACCCGACCGGTGCGATCCTGTGCGCATGAACTCGCTGGGCGACGCGCAGTTGCGCACCTGGACGTTGCGCCTCATGGACCTCCTCGCGGCGGATCCGCAGGACCAGCTCGTCCGGCTGGACGGGCGTGAGCCGGAGACCGGGTCCGTCGTCGCGGAGGCGGAACTCCTGTGCCGCGTCTGCGAGGAACTCGCCGAGCGGGAGGCCTTCCCGCCCCGGGCCCTGGCTGCCCTTCGGGCTGTCGGCCGACGGCTCGGCGCGATCGACGCCGGCCACCGAGCGGGCCTCTGGTCCGACGCCCTGACGACGGACCCGACTTGGGACGGTGTCCGTGCCCTCGCCCGCCGGTTCCTCCTCACCGTGCCTGACGACTGGCGCCGAACGTCACCGGACACCGCTCGGCGACGGGGGCCTCGGTCCGCTCCCCCTCGGTGAGGGGCACGTTCACCTGCCGTCGCACCCTGGCCGCCGATCTGCGCGTGTGGCGTCCCGACGCCATCGGGACAGGCGGCGGACCCTACCGTGCGTGCCTGTCCTTCCGAGCCTGCTGGAAGGCGTCGGAGATCGTTTCGGCGGCCCCGGACAGGAGTCCCTTCGCCACGCCGCGGGAGCCCGACTCCTTCATGCGTCCCGGGAGTTCGGCCAGGCCGGCCGGCTTGCGCGGTCCGGCCTCCAGGTCGAGGCGGTTGCAGGCCTCGGCGAAACGGAGGTAGGTGTCGACGCTCGCCACCACGATGCGTACGTCGATCTTGAGTATCTCGATGCCGACGAGGGAGACCCGCACGAAGGCGTCGATCACCAGGCCCCGGTCGAGGATCAGTTCCAGCACGTCGTAGAGGCCGCTGGAGCCTCCCCCGCCGCCCTGTTGCACCGCTACGGTCACCGCGAAGCCCCTTTCACGGCTCTCGGCCGCCCGGCGGGCAGCGTCTTTCCTGCGGATTGCCCCGACCCGCTCGCTCAAACGGGTGTGCGGGTCCGAGTGACCGTGGGGGCCGTGCGGGCGTCTCCGGTTCAGTCCTGCCCGGGGTGCAGTCCCGGTCCCTCGCCGTGGCCGGCGAGCGGGGTCGGGGACGGGTCCGCCTGCTCCTCCCCGGGCTCCAGCGGAGTGTCCGCCGCACCGACGACCAGGGTGTCGGGCCTGCCGACCACGTCGGCGTCCTTGGCCGGGTAGTCGCAGCGGTGGAGCAGGCTCCGCATGGCTTCGAGGCGGCCGCGGCGCTTGTCGTCGTCCTTCGCCATCGTCCACGGCGCGTGCGCGGTGTTCGTGGCCCGGACCATGTCGACCTTCGCGGTCGTGCAGTCGTCCCAGCGGTCGAGCATCGAGTGAGCAGGGCCCACCAGCAGCGCACCGTCCGCGCGCCCGCGCGGGCCGGAGGCCGGACCGGGCAACGACGGGCGACCCCGGCCCGGGGGCGTGTTCCGGGGCGCGGCTGGGCGCGAGCACGCGGGCCGGTTCGGGCATGGCGGGCAGGTGGCGGGCGCGGGGCGCAGACATCGCCCAGCCCGAGGCCGGCGCCGGCCCGGTCGCGGTGACCCGGCTTCGGTCATCCGTCGGTTCCGTCCATCCGCCTCAGCACACCCAACAGCAGATATCGTATTACGGAAAGCCGATATCGCTTCACGGAATACATGACTGAGGGGGCGGGACGTGCGACGGTCGGTACGGGCCCGATGGTGGGGGTGTCCGGCTCATGTGCCGGGCTTCTGCACGCAGGTGCTGCGCGGCCTGGGCCAAGTGGTGTTCCAGGTGAGTCCATGGACGGGGGCCGTCTTCGCTGTGGCCCTGTGCATGGCCGACTGGCGGTACGCCGCGTACGCGGTGGGGGGAGCGGCCCTGGGTACCTGGACCGCCCGCGGGCTCGGCGTGCCACGCGATCGGCAGGAGGCGGGTCTCGAGGGCTTCAACTCCGCGTTGTTCGCCCTCTGCCTCGCCGTCTTCCTCGGCCGGGACCGGCCGGCCACGGCACTGCTCGCCGCCGCGGGCTGCATCGTGGTCACCATCGGCACGGCGGCGGCGGTGCGTCTGCTGGGCGTCTGGAACCTGCCGCCGCTGACCCTGCCGTACTGCCTCCTGGCGGTTGCGGTGACCGTCGCCGCGCCCGCCTTCCGGCGGATCTGGCCGTACGGCGACAGTCTCGCCGCGCTGCCCGGCGCGGCCTCCGGGCCGACCGCCCTGCACCCGGGCGACCTGGCGCGGGCGTTCCTCCACAACGTGTCCCAGCTCTTCTTCCTGGAGCGATGGCACGTGGGGGCGCTGTTGCTCGTGGGTGTCTTCCTGGCGAGCCGGACGGCGGGGCTGATCGCCTGCGCCGGCAGCGTGACGGGCATCGTGACCGCCTGGGCGCTCGGGGCGCCCGCCGAACGGATCGCCGACGGCACCATGGGCTACAACGCGGTGCTGGTCGCACTTGCGCTGTGCGGGGTGTTCCTGCCGGCGGCGCCGGCCACGCTGCTGTACGCCCTGCTCGGCGCGGCGACCGCGACGGCTTTGACCCCGGCCGTCGCTGCGCTGCTCGCCCCGTCCGGCGGGCACGCCTTCACCTGGCCGTTCGTGCTGACGACGTTCGGTTTCCTGGCCGCCGCCCGCTCCTTCCCGCGGCTGACCGGCCCGGACCGTGCCCAGAACCCCGGTCCGGCACTGGGTCTCCGTCGTCGCACCGGTCGTCGCCCTTGCCGGGGATCGTCCGTGCAGGCCGGACGTCGATCGACCGGGCACGAAAGCGGGACGGACGCGAAAGGGAGCCGGTCGCGTGCGCGGTGAGCACGATCACGCCTCACTCACCCAGGAACGGGGTCCGGAACGGGCGACGGCGGGCGGCCCCGGCCACGGGGGCGTGGTGTCCCCGGCCACGGGGGCGTGGTGTTCCGGGGCACGGGGCCGGCGGTCGGCGGCGGACTCCGGCTCCGCCGCTGTGCCGAAGCTCGACGGCTGTCACCGGACGTGCCGATCGACGTGGGTGAAGCTGCGGGATGAAGGAGGTGGTCGTCACCACTCACGCGCGCTGCTCGCCACCTGTGAGCGGTGCTCAGCCGTTCTGTCTCTGCTGTCCGGTGAAAGCCACTCGGGTAGCAGACGGCGGCTGAGGGCTGTGCAGGGCCCAGGCCGACTGGCCGGATTCATTCGCCAAGGTCGATCGGGTGCGGGAGCGGCTCCCACTCCGGCAGCCAGTCAGTGGCCGTCCCGCCGGGCAGCGCGAGGTAGAGCCAGTCGCTGAAGGTGAGGTCGGTCTCATACGAGCCTGCCAGGCCGCGGCGGAACGCCGAGACGGTCCAGGACCCGCCCTCACGGGCAACCTGGGCCGTCCGCCCGGGCCACGGGCGTCGGCCTGCGCGGTCCTGGCGTGAGCCTGCGGCTGGTGGGCCACCCAGGGTGCTGTACAGGGTGCTGCGCCGTCCCGCCGCCCGCCGTCGGGCCCTCACGGGGTGAGCTGCCCGCGGATCAGGCCGTGGGCGAGCCGTACCGTCGCGAGCAGGTCCTCGCGGGGCGCGCCGAGCCGGAAGGCAGCTCGTTGCCGTCGGCCAGAGCCTTCTGCCCCGCCGGGTCAGGTTTCAGATCGGATGCCGTCCGTCCTTGCCCTTCGTCCCCGCCAGCCCCGGCGCCGTCGGCTTCTTCATCGCCCTGCGCGCGTACGACCGGCCGTCGGCATCCTCCGCCGCGATCACCTGGGCCATCTGCCGCACCGTGGCTGTCCGTACGCTCCCCAGCGTCCGCAGCGCATCGGCCCGCACCTTCCTGGTCCGAGTGGACTTCTTCCCCTTCGCCGACGTCTCGGGGGAAGGGCGCAAGGTGTCAGCGTGCCGATGGACCCCTTGTCGGGCGGTGTGAACAGCGGTGACGGACACGACGCTGGAATCGTTCGCGGCACCGTACACGGCACTGGGTCCCGGGCCTCCCACAGGGCGTTCGGCACCCCTTGACCAGGTCGGGCGGGGTTCCGGACGGAATCCCCACCACCTGCCAGAGGTAGGGCGAAAGCTGACGTCGTGACACTCCCCCGGACGCCTTTGCCGATCCGTGAGCATCAGACAGGTGGGGCGCAGAGCTCGGGGACGACCGCGACTGGCGCAGCAGCTCACGCGCCGTACGGTTCCTCGCGCAGCACCGCGGAGTGAGCGGCAACGCGAAGCCGACCGGTTCGTCCCGGACTTGTTCCGCACCCCCTCTTCGCGTCGTCTTCGGGCGGCGTCCAGACCTCGATCAGGTCTGGACGCCGCCCGGTCTGCCCGTCAGATGCAGGCGCGGTCCGGTCAGGAGGCGGCAGAGGCGTGATCGTGTGCGCGGTCTGTCGTCCGGCCGGTCCTGAACCCGCGGCGGGCGAGCGTGATCAGGGAAGGGCCTCCGCGGAAGCACCACAGGGCGATGGCCGGATCACAGACGGCGCATGCCAGGGACGCGTCGTGGTCGAACGGCAGGATCGGATTGCCCTTGAGATGGTGGGCCACGTCCCAGGCCGTGTGCAGCAGCCAGCCGACGCCGATGAAGGTCCAGGAGTCCAGGCCGCGGTAGGCGACGTAGGCCATGAGCGCGACGAACGGGAGCTCCCACGGGCCGAACCCGCCCCCGCTCAGATAGGCGGCGCCGGCTCCGCCCACCATGATCGCGTTGAAGCGGCGTCGGTGCGGTTCTTCGATCAGGGACATCAACAGGCAGTAGACGATGCCGACGATCACCGGTGACACGAGGTTCATGAGGGGATGACTCCTTCCCCCTGGGGCCGGGCCCGGTCGCCGCGGTCGAGCTGTCGCAGCGCGAGCAGCCCGCCGGCGCCCGGAACGAGGGCCAGGGCCTTGACGGCGGCCCCCGCCTGCTCGAGGCGCCAGGTCGCGATCACGACGAACAGATAGGCGCAGCCGTGGGTGGGGCCCGTCAGGGACGAGATGGGCTTGAGATGGACGGTGAACACGTTGGTCAGCATCACGATCAGGGAGATCAGCTCGGCGTGAGCCGCGATGCGCAGATGAGGCGCGGGCCGGAGGTTCATGGTCATGCCCCGGTGGTGGAGCCGGGACGGATGACCATCAGCACGGTGACGGTGGCCCAGAGGAGATTGAAGACGCCGGTGACCATGGCGAGGCGGCCCGGGGTCAGGGAGGTCGGCGCCGGCGGCTGCGCGGCGGAACCCGTCGTCTCGGCCAGAGCGCCGTCCTGGGCGGGCAGGATCAGGAGTGCCAGTACGCCCGCGGCCGTCGCGGTCAGCAGGATCGAGGTGATCAGCCAGGCGTCGCCGAGGACACCGAGACTGCTGGCCGTGGCGAAGCCGAAGAGGGGAACCGCGATGCCGATGCCCGCGTAGATCCGGCAGATGCGGTGCAGCGTCCGCAGAGTGGTGCGGGCGTCGTCGGAGTCGCCGAGGGCGCGGCGCAGTACCGCGGGGAACATGCTCGCGGCGACGGTGACCGGGCCCACGGCGATGATGGCGGCCAGGACGTGCAGGGACAGAAGGATCTTGGTCACGCCTGGTGCTCCGGGGTGGTCCGGCGTTCGCCGGTGACCTTCGAGGACGAAAGGCGACCGGCCTTGGAGGCGCCCCGGAGGGTGTCGGCGTTCCCTGTCATGTCGAATGTCATGTTCAGACGCATGGGTTCGGTGGTGGCCTGCTTCCAGGTGAGCCGGTCGCCGACGAGGGTGATGTCGGCGGGTGTCGCTTCCTCGCCGGCTCCGTGGGCGACGCCGGTCAGGACGCCGTCCTGCTCACGGAGTTCGACCACGGCCTTGATCTTGCCGATGGAGGTGGAGACGGACAGGTTCCAGGTGCCTTCGACGGGCATGCTGATGTTCTTCCTGACTGTGCACGGAGGGAGCGATTGATCTGCGAAGGGCCGGATGCTCAGAGGGGGGTGGGCGTCAGTCCCTGCGCGCGCCGGACGGTGCCGCGCCGCTCGTGGGAGAAAAGCTCCTCGACGGCGTGCGCGACGCAGGAACCCGCCTCGTGCTCCAGTGGGTACAGGCCCCTGTCGGGACCGGAGGTCACGCCGGCGCCGGTGATCAGGTCGCCGTCGTCCACGATGCGGGCGCGGACCGCGTGGGCGCCGGTGGCGTCCAACAGGTCGAGACCCATGTGGTGGGTGGTGGCGTGGCGTCCCTCCAGCAGGCCGGCCATGGCCGGGACGAGTGGGCCGCCGCGAACGGTGGCGACGGTGATGTCCGGGTCGCCCCTTGTCCGCTCGAGAAGCGCGGGGAGTTCGGTGGTCGGCGTGCGGCCCAGCAGTATCGGGATGAACTCGTCCCGCTTCCACTCGCCGGCGCCCACCTCTTCCGCCGGGCCCCCGCCGGGTTCGCCCACGTGGCCGGAGGCGTCGGGCGCCAGAAGCATGTCGGCGCGCTCCGGGTCGAGGGCGCCGACGGCGTGCGGCGTCGGTCCTCCGGTGCCACTGACAATCTCACGAGGGCCCTCTGCGGTGACCAGCTCGACGGTCACCGCGCCGTCCGACGCCGGGCCGTCGGCGTACAGCACCTCGTAGGGGGAATGGCATCGAGCGGGTCGAAGCCATCGAACAGGACGACCTGGATGTGCATGGACGTTCCTTCGGGGTCGGTCTCCATCGGGACGCTCCGAAGTCAACCGGCTCTCCGCGTGCTCGCCCAGTGGCACTAGTGACAGGCTTCAACGGGATAATGCCAAGACCCTCTCGAAGGGTGTGAGCTGCGGTGACATGGAGCTTCCAGCGCACCGGCCCGGATCCGCCAAGCTGATGGGGAGGTACGTTCTCGCCATGCATACGGTTGCCGTTCTCGCGTTGGATCAGGTGATCCCGTTCGACCTGTCCACCCCGATCGAGGTCTTCTCCCGGACCCGCCTGCCCGACGGGCGGCCCGGCTACCAGGTCCGCGTGTGCGCGGAGCGCGACGAGGTCGACGCCGGATCCTTCACCCTGCGTGCCCCCTGGGGACTGGAGGGCCTTCAGGGCGCGGACACGATCATCGTGCCGGGCGTCACGGATCTCGCCGCCCCGCTCCCTCCCGCCGTGCACGACGCGCTGCGGTCGGCCGCCGCCGACGGCACCCGGATCGCCTCCATCTGCGTGGGCACGTTCCCCTTGGCCGCCACCGGGCTCCTCGACGGGCTGCGCGTCACGACCCACTGGCGCGCGGCCGGGCTTCTGGCCGCCGCCTACCCGGACATCGACGTCGACCCGGACGTCCTCTACGTCGACAACGGCCAGTTGCTCACCTCGGCCGGCGCTGCCGCGGGTATGGACCTGTGTCTGCACATGATCCGCCGCGACTACGGCTCGGCGGTCGCCGCCGACGCCGCCCGCCTGTCGGTGATGCCTCTCGAACGGGAAGGCGGGCAGGCGCAGTTCATCGTCCACGACCACGCGCCCACACCGCAGGGCTCCGAGCTCGAGGAGCTGCACACGTGGCTGCGGGAGAACCTGGCCCGAGACCTCACCCTTGCCGACATCGCCGAGCGGGCCGGGACCAGCACCCGAACCCTGATCCGACGCTTCCGTGATCACACCGGGACCACCCCGCTCCAGTGGCTGCACCGTGCCCGCGTCCGCCAGGCACAGCACCTGCTGGAAACCACGGAGCACTCCGTGGAGCGCATCGGCTACCAGGTCGGCTTCAGCTCACCCACCACCTTCCGTGACCGCTTCAAACGCACCACCGGCGTCAGCCCGCAGGCCTACCGGCGCACGTTCAGCTGAACCGGTTGCTCCGGCCTCTGCACATCGACTCGTCCGTACGCCGCCTGTGCTGCGAAAACCCGACCTGCCCGAAAGCGGCCTTCGCCGTGCAGGTGCCGGGACCGACCGCGCGTCACCAGCGGCGCACACCGCAGTCGCAGCGCCTGATGGAGGCCGTCGGTGTGGTGCCGACCGGCCGGGGCGGTGTCCGGATGCCGCGCGTCCTCAGCATCACGCTCTCGCGATGCACCGTTCCGTCCCGGCTGATGCGGGCACCGCTTCCGCCACTGGAGACACCTCGGGTGCTGGGGGGGACGACTTCGCGCTCCACGGCGACACCTACGGCACCCTCCTGGTCGACGCAACCACCCGGCTCCCGCTCACACTCCGGGAGGGACGCTACGCGGAACAGCCCAGCCAGTGGCTCCGCGAGTACCCAGGTGTCGAGGCCGCCTGCCACGACGGACCCCTCATCCACCGGCAGGGCATCACCGCCCTCCACACCCCTGGGGTCGGTGAAGGCCGCATCACCGACGTCAAGCTGTGGAAACGCCTCACGGACGACCATGCCGGCGTCCCACTCCCCGCCCCCGCGTCGTTCTGATCGCCCGCCTCCGCCGAGGCTACGCGGACCGGCCCACCGTGTCATCGAGATGATCTCCGGCAAGGCACCGTCGGCGGGACGACCGTGATCGCGTGCGGCGGCTACCGGGGAACCGGTCTGGTCGTTCCGCACCGCCGCGAACGCGGCCGGGCCGAACTTCCGGCCCGGAAGGAGGAACACGACGCCTCCCACCACAAGATCCGCGCCCTCGTCGAGCACGCCTTCGCCCGCGTGAGGCCCTGGAAGATCCCGCGCGACTGCCGTCTCAAGGGCGACGGCGTCCCCCACACCATGCCCGGCATCGCACGCCTGCACAACCTCATCCTCGTCGGACGACAAGAACGGGCAGGCCATCGACCACTCCGGAGATCTTTACGGGACGGCCTTTCGGTGACACCTGTCGCGCTTCGGCTTACATGTCGAACCGAAGCTCAGGAGTTGTCGCCAGCGGGGTCGGACGTGCCGGCGAATGGGGTCGGCCGAAGCGGTCCGGTTGTCACAGACGAGGCATCCGACTTGTCACACACGCTCATTCAGCAGTCCGTCTGTCACCAGAAGCGAAGATCAGGAGACCGCGGCTCTTCATGACGGTTCTATGGGGCATGGCCGCTGCACGCGCTGGGTCGGGAAGGACAGTCGAGGCCGCTGACACCGTGGGCGTTCGGTTGCGTCAACACAGCCGGCAGGGCCTCCTCGTGTGTCCCGACACGGCTGGGTAGAGGCGCTCATCGGGCAGGCCCGGAATCGTCGGGCCGCAGAGGACAGGTGACGGACATGCGAACTGAGGCCGCCAAGCGGGTCGAGCTGGTCTTCTCCCTCTTCGACGCCAATGGCAACGGAGTCATCGACTCCGACGACTTCGACTTGATGACGGGCCGTGTCCTGGAGGCGGCGGCCGCGTCGGACGACGGCGCCAAGGCCGCCGTCCGGGCCGCGTTCCGCCGTTACTGGACGACGCTGGCCACCGAACTGGACGCCAACGGCGACGGTGTGATCACCGTGGACGAGTTCCGTCCGTTCGTGCTCGACCCCGAGCGTTTCGGCCCCACGATCACCGAGTTCGCCGAGGCGCTCGCCGCGCTCGGCGACCCCGACGGGGACGGCCTGATCGAGCGCCCCCTCTTCGTGTCGCTGATGACGGCGATCGGCTTCGAGGAGGCGAACATCCACGCCCTCTTCGACGCCTTCGGCCCGGACGCCGAGGACCGCATCACCGTGGCTACGTGGGCGGCCGGCATCGAGGACTACTACGCGCCGGACATGGCCGGGATCCCGGGCGACCAGCTGGTGACTGCCCGGACCGTCTGAAACGGCCCGTCAGCGGCATCCCCGGGCGTGGGCGGCGACCGCTGCGACGCGACCGGGCCGCCGCCTCCATCGGGACGTCCCACCGGGCGGGGCCTGCGGCAGGCCCCGCCCTCGGCCCCGTGCGGAAGCCGTCGTGAGCGCTGCGGGCGTCATGGCCGGGGCTTGTGCGCGAACACCCACCGGTTTCCCTCCAGTGCGTCGTTCGGCTCGGGAAGGGGGCCACGCCGGTGCCGACGGGTGAAGTCGAAGGGCGTGTACATCGAGGTGGACCAGCCCTTGGCCGTCAGGGCGCCCGCGGAGTCGGGGCGCGGCCCCTTGTCGAAGAGGTGGAGCAGGTCGATGCCGATCTGTTCTCGCGTCGCCGTGTAGATCGGGCTGTCTCGGTACATCAGCAGGTCCTTTTCCAGTTTGGCCTCGAAGGCCAGAGCACTGCCTCCGGTGGTCAGCCTGTCCACCGTGTCGATGAGGTACGTCTCGGTGGGGCCCGGCAGGTAGAAGAGGAGTCCCTCGGCCAGCCAGACGCTCGGTGCGGCCGGGTCGAAGCCGACGGTGGTCAGCGCGCCGCCCCAGTCCGCGCGCAGGTCGACCGCTACGGGGACGCGCTCCGCCTTCGGGGTGGCCGCCAGATCCGTGAGCACTTGGTGCTTGAACCCCAGCACGCCCGCCCGGTCGATCTCGAAGACCGCGCAGCCGGACGGCCAGTCCAGCCGGAAGGCGCGGGTGTCCAGCCCCGCGCCCAGCAGGACCACCTGCCGGGGGCCCGTCCGGACCGACCGGAGCAGGAAGTCGTCGAGAACCCTGGTCCGCAGGCCGAAGTAGCGGGCGAACCGCCCCCACAGCGGGTCGCCGTCCCCGTCCGGGACCTGCTGGATGCGCACCGGCCAGTCCGCGCACGCCGGGGCGGCGCGCACGAAGTGTTCCGCGTAGGCGTCCCGGGCCAGGCTGTCGTGGCGGTGGGTCTCGATCGCCCGTGCCGCGGCGACCAGGAGGGCGGTCAGGCCGACGCCTCCGTCCACCCCTTCCACGCCCCTGTGCTGCGGCGCCGTGCCAGCCATGTCTCCTCCGTCGGCGGGAGTGGGGACCGCGAGCTTCCTGCTCGTCGGATGCGGTGGGTCCGCGGTGCTGCGTGCCGCGCTCACCGGCTCCTTCCGGCCGGGAGCAGAACGGGTTTGACCACGCGGCCGGCGTCGCAGTCGCGCTCGGCCTCGTTGATGTCGGCCAGCGGGTAGGTGCGGACGAGTTGGTCGAAGGGGAAGCGTCCGGCCTGCCAGAGCCGGGTCAGCAGCGGTATCAGCAGTCCGGGGACGGCGTCCCCTTCACAGATGTGACGGATGCTGCGGCCCCGGTCGAGCGTGCCCGGTTCGAGCGGCAGCGCGGTGTGGAGCCGTGCCACCAGACCGAGGCTGCCGGTGGGACGCAGTGCCCGGAGCGCGTCGTTGAGGAGAGGGGCGGAGGCCGTGGTGTCGAGCGCGTACTGCGCGCCGCCGCCGGTGAGCCGTCGGATCCGCTCGGCCAGTCCTGCCGTTCCGGCGGGCAGCGGGATCGCGCCGAAGCGTTCGGCCAGGGCCAGTCGTCGGGGGTGCCGGTCGACGGCCACGGTCAGCGCGCCGGCGGCGGTGGCTGCCATCACCGCGGCCAGACCCACGGCTCCCGCGCCGAGAACGACGAGGGTGTCGCCCGGGGCGGCGGCGAAGGTGTTCAGCACGGCTCCGGCGCCGGTGAGGAAGCCGCAGCCGAGCGGCCCGAGCATTTCGACGGGCAGCGTGGGGTCGACCCGGACGGCGTTGCGGGCCGGGACGAGGGCGTACTCGGCGAAGGAGGACTGGCCGAACCACCGGGGGGCCAGCGCTCCCCCGGCCGCGTCGGTGAGCCGCGGCGCTTCCTCCTCGCGACCCCCGAAGAGGTTGAGGGAGGCGAAGGAGTCGCAGTAGGCAGGGGCCGCGCCGCGGCAGTTGCGACAGTGTCCGCAGGAGTCGAAGCTCAGCACGACGTGGTCACCGACGTCGATCGCGGTGTCCGGGCCACCGCCCGTCCGCACCACGACCCCGGACCCTTCGTGACCGAGCACCGCCGGCAGCGGGCTGCTGCCGGCCGATCGCCGGACCGCGAGATCGGTCCGGCACATCCCGCAGCCGGCGATCTCGACCAGGATCTCGCCTGCGGCGGGTTCCGTCCGCAGGACCACCTCCTCGACCGTGAACGGATCCTCGTACGAGCGCAGTACGGCCGCCTGGAACCTCACCGTCACACCTCCCGCGGACGGTGGACGGCGAACGGCCGTAGGTTGCCGTACAGCCCCCACGGTCCGCCCGCCACGCCGACGCCGCTGTCCTTGACACCCGTGAAGGGCTGGGCGAGGGACGGTTCGGCGTGGTGGTTGATCCAGGCCGTGCCGCATTCGAGCCGGTCGGCCACCGTCTCGGCCCGGTCGAGGTCGGTGTCCCACACGGAGCCGCCCAGGCCGAAGCAGGTGCCGTTGGCGGCGTCGACGGCTTCGTCGAAGCTCCGGTACGGCAGTACCGGCAGGACCGGCCCGAACTGCTCCCGGGTCACCACCGGGCTGTCGGGCGGGACGCCGGTGAGGATCGTGGGGGCGAAGAAGTAGCCTGGCCCGGCCGGCCGGTGACCGCCGGCCGCCGCCCGGGCGCCGTCCGCCAGGGCCCGGTGCGCGGTCTGCTCGACCCGGGCCAGCCGGGGGGCGTCGTTGACCGGTCCCAGCCGGTCGGGGACCTCGGCGAAGACCTCCCCGGTGGCCGGATCGACGACGGTGAGACGCGCGGCCCGGCCTCCGGGGACGCGGGCGGGCTCGGGCTCGGAAGTCGGCATGCCGGCGGTCAGCTCACGGCGGTGACGTCGGCCGCGTGCTCCCGGGCCTGCCGGTCCATCTCCGCCCGGAAGGCGGCCACCAGGTGCGACCGGATCCGTCCGGCGTTGCGGTCACCGCCCTCGCAGACCGCTCCGCGCACCCCGACGATGTCCGTGCCGATGCGGGTCAGCGGGCCGAGGTCGGCCTGCTGGACGCTGCCCGCGAGGGCGGCGAGCAGGCCGGCGGCGTGGGCCAGTCGGACGAACTCGGCGCAGGCGTCCGGCGGCACGTGGTCGAACAGCCGCGTCCCGTCCTTGATCGCGGTGTCGAGCATGGCGGCGTCGGCGCCGGAGCGGGCGGCGATGTCGGGCAGGGCGAGCGGGTTGACGCAGCCTATCCGGTGGGCGTCGGCGTAGCCGGAGGCGACGACGAGTGCTTCGGGGCGGTGGTCCTTCACCGCCCGGACGACCGCGCGCATGACCGTGATGCCCTGGTCGGGCGTCGTGCAACCGTAGAGGCCGACCTTGATGTACGTGGCCCCCGAGACGACCGCGCCGAGTGCGGCCTGCGCCACCGTGCCGGGCTTGTACGGGACATCCCCCACCGTCGCGGACACCGGCTTGTCCGCCGGTACCGCGTCACGGATCTCCCGGATGACCCAGGGGAAGTTGGCGCCGAGCGATCCCTCGTCGGGCTTCTTGACGTCGACGATGTCGAGGTGCTCCGCCGCCTTCGCGCAGTCGAGGGCCTCCTCGACACCGTCCGGGGAGATGAGAAGCAACACCGTGAACTCCTTCCGCCGCCGGTCCGCCCGGCCGAGGGACAGGGGACCGCGGATGGCCTGGTTCATGTGCGGTGTGCTCATCATTTCCCTCACCCATGGGAACCGGGAGGGCGTACAGAGTGCCACTGGGCGCTCATGCCCACGTATGGCGCGCGCCGTATATTGAGTAGCAAACCGGCCCTATCGGCCATGTTTCGGCCACAGCCACCTTCATCACCGTCGTGCTGATCATCTTCGGTATCGGAGGTGCCGTCGGGGATTTCGTCGCCGGACACACGGTGGGCAAGAACCCGCGGGGCACCTTCGTCGTCGGTGGCGTGGGACTCTTCACGGCCCTGCTGTCGCTGCTCACGATCGGCGACGGGAAGGCGGGCGTGATCATCACGCTGATCCTCTGGGGGCTGTCCTTCGGCGCCGTGCAGCTGAGCCAGGTCGACATGTCTCTCGCTGCCGCGCCCGAGACCTTCGAAGCGGCGATGTCGCTCAACACCACGGCCTACAACACGTCCATCGCGCTCGGAGCGCTTCTGGGCGGACTGTTCGCCGACGACATGGGTGTCACCAGCGACGTACGGTTCGGTGTGGCGCTGACCGGGGCCTCGCTGCTCCTCAGGGTCGGCACCGGCCGGAAGGCCACGAGCACGGCCTCCGCATGATCGCGTGGAGCGCCTTCCGGACAGCGGCCTTCTGAGCGAACGGTTGTATGACCTCGGCCAGGATCCGGCCTCCGGCCACGGGCCACCTCGGTGGCGGCAGCCGGGCGCGTGCACGTTCACGTCGACGCCGGAGCAGGCGCCCTGGTGGCCGCCCACAGCGGACCGGGGACCGAGACACGGGCCGCTGCGCCTGGTGCAAGAGCTGCGGCTGGAGTGCGGGCCGGGAAAGCGGCTTTCGGAGCGTTCGGGCGCCTGTTGACCGGTTGATCCTTCTGTGGAGGCAGGCGACTCATGAATCCAGCCGCGTCCGGCGTGGGCAGCAGGCCCCTGCTGCCCACGGTGTCACGACACCGGCTCATCCTTGCGGGGCCCGGAGGGTGCCGCGTGGTCAACGCGTTCCAGGATGTAGAGGTCCCAGCTGTCGGGGTCGCCGATGTAGGCGAACAGTTTCGGGTGCTCCGAGGTTCCGAATACTTCCCAGGTGTCCAAGGGGCAGTCGTCGACGAACACCGCCACCTCCTGGGACCACGGTCCGGCACCTGGGTCGTACACCCAGGTGCCGGTGCCGGTGCACTTGTGCACGACGGTCTCGAAGGAGTCGTCGAGTTCGAACGTCTCGACGCGGGTCGCCGTGGCCTTGCCGTCCGTCGTGAGGGTGAGTGTGCCGCCCTTTCCGTCGGACCACGTCCCGGCCACCCCCTCCGCGCCCAGCCGCGGAGGCTCGTATCCGATTCCGGCGTACAGGCCGATTCCGGCGAGCGTGCCGACGGCGACGACCGCGAGCGTTCCGTACAGCGCCACCCGCAGGAACATCGCGCCCCCGGACAGATGCGGGCGGCCCGGGAGCAGTAGCCTGCGGGCGACCAGCGCCGTGGCAGCGAGCGCGGCCGTCACCGCGAGCCATCCACCGAGGCCCGTCAGGACATCTGCCTCCACGAGCACCACCACGGCCAGGACCGACGGGAAGGTGAGAGCGGCCGCCAGCACCGGAACCCACCACCACGCCTCGCGCCCGGAGAACCGGCGGCCGAACCATCCGGCCACGCCCAGAAGCGGCATCACCACGCCGATCGAGAGCAGCGCGGCGAGAGCGGCTCCGGCCGCCGCCATGACCGGCGCCATCAGAACCAGGAGGAAGACCCCCGACCCGCTGTAGGGAAGATCCGGGCTCTCCCTCGTCCGCCCCCACACGAAGAGCGCGATGCCCCCGAGCACCGCCTCTACGGACAGCACCGACATCGAAGCCGTCAGCACCGCCCCGAACCGGTCCCGCACGCGCGACTGCGACTGCGACTGCACCGGCTCCCGTATTTTTGAACGCATTCAAACCCCTTCCCGTCCCGTATCCTCCCCCATGCCGTACGAACCCCGTGACGAGGCCCCCGGCAGGCGCTTTCCCGACGCCGGCGCGGGGTCGCTCCGGCTGGGTGGCAGGACACGGCCGACGGCTGCCGACGCCGTGAAGGGGCGTGTCGCTTCACGGACTCAGCACGTGCGCGCCCACGTCGACAGTGGGTGAGCCGCTTCACCGGGTTGCTGCTTGGCGACGTGTCGACGACAGCGAGGAAGCCTCACGCCGTCACTCGTCGCCCTCTTCGGACTACCGGTCAGCCGTGGGCGGTCCGCCCGGGAGGGACACGCCCCTGCACGGCACTGGACGGCACTGGACGGCGGGGACGGGGAACACCTCGGGCGACATGGTCTCGGACGTGGGAGACGGGAACAGCAACTCCTCCGGCCGGAGCACTGCTTCTTGCACGGACCGAACCGTCAGCCACAGCGAGGATGCCCCTTCGGACGCCGTCATGATGGCCTGACGGGAACGCACCGAGGGAGCGCTCGCCGACGTCGGTTGATCCACAACGGGGCGACGTCGCCGTCCGGCAGACCCAGGGTGCGCAGCAGCATGCCGACCAATTCGACAGGAAGGTGTCAGGGCGTGTCCGCAGCGGCTCGCTCGGCCGGAGGCAGCAGCAGGATCCCCAGGGCACGCGCGCACGCCCGCGCCCGGTCGAGGAACCACTCGCGGCGGTCGGTCGTGATCAGCTCGGGCGTGCCGCGCACCGCCAGCGCGAACCGGGCCGACTCCACGTGGTCCAGCACCGGCACGGCGATCGTGCGGACCCCCTGCGCGGACTCCCCGTCGTTGAGCGCGTACCGTTCGGCGCGCACCTGCCGCAGCTCGGCCTCGAGACGGTCCCGGCGGACGATGGTGCGGTCGGTGAAGGCCCGCAGTGCGGGCAGTGACTCGGCCCCGCCCTCGCCCGGACGCGGCCAGGCGAGCAGCACCTTGCCCAGCGCCGTCGAGTGCAGCGGTCTGCGCAGCCCCGTCCTCGGGGTGACCGAGCCCCCGGCCACGATGACCGCGTACGGTCCGCTGCGCAGCGCGAGGTCGGCCGTCGCACCGGTGCGGTCGGCGAGGTCGGCCAGCTCGGGTGCGGCCAGGTGCAGGCCCCGCTGGTGGTAGGAGAGCCGGCCCAGCTCGGTCACGGCCGGTCCGAGCCGGTACCGGGCGGTCCTCGGGTCCTGCTCCAGGAAGTCCGCGCTCAGCAGGGTCCGCGCCAGCCGGTGGGTGGTGGAGGTGGACAGCCCCAGTCTGCGGGACATCTCCGAGGCGCTGAGGTCGGGGGCGTTGTCGTGGAAGCAGTGCAGGATGTCCAGGGCGCGTCGCACCGCTTGCGCGCCCGGAGCCGGGCTGTTCGTCACGCCTGCGACGTTCCCACATCGCGGGAACGGACCGGATCCCTCATGACCTGGTGAAACAGCCTGTTCACGCTCGTTCCCACATGGCGGGAAGCGGCTTGTCGAGAGCTCGGCGGGTGTGCCACGCTGCGGACACGCCGCCGGAACGGTTCCGGCAGGCCAGGGACGAGGGAGGACACCGTGCGCGACGCCGCCGGCTCCTTCCTGTCCACCGCCCGCCGGCACATCGACCTCGGACGCGTCTTCAGCGCCGGTTGTCGCTGACCCGTAGGTCCACCGCCGACGCGACACCTCCTGACCGGCTCCCCTCCCCTTCTCCGGGAACGAGCCGTCCCCTTTTCCCTCCCTCCCGGACCGCGTGCGCGGCACGTCCTCCCGCCGGGCGGGCACCGCGCCGTAGGTCCTCCGTACCGGAGGAACGGCCTTCTCGAGACGAGCCCATGACACACGCCCCTGTACTCGACACGCTGTGGTTCACCCGCTGTCCCGTACCGACCGCGACCGGCATCGCCGCCGACCGGCACTGGCTGGCCGAGGAGTTCGCCCCCGACGGCATCGCCGTGCGGTCCCTCCAGGACGCCACCCTCGACGCCGAGGCCCGTGGCACCCACTACACCCACGCCAGGCCCACCCTGATCCGTGAGGGCGGCAACGTCCCCGCCCTGTGGGCCCGTTCGAGGGGTGAGGCGACCCGGCTGGTCGGTCTCACCTGGATCGAGGAACGGCAGACCGTCCTGGTCGCGCCCGGTTCCGGCATCCGCGGTGCCGCGGCGCTGCGCGGGCTGCGGCTGGCCCTGCCCCGGCACTCGGTCCCCGTCGACTTCTGGCGGGCCATGGCGATCCGCGGCTTCGAGGGCGCGCTCGCCTCCGTCGGCCTCGGCCTGGACGACGCCCGTCCGGTCGACGTACCCGCCGACGGCCACCGCGGCCAGTGGGCGGCCGAACTCGTGGCACTGACCCGCGGTGACGTCGACGCCGTCTACGTCAAGGGCGCCGTCGCCGTCGAGGCGGCACGGCGGGCGGGCGCGGAGGTCGCCGTGGAACTCGACGACCTTCCCGACCGGATCCACCGCGTCAACAACGGCACCCCGCGGCCCATCACCGTGCACCAGCGGCTCCTCGACGACCACCCCGACGTCGTCGACCGGTTCCTGGCCGTGCTGCTGCGCGCCTCCGACTGGGCCGCGCGGCAGCCCGCGGAGGTGGCCCGCATCCTGGGCGCCGAGACAGGCGCCGGCGCGGCCGGCGTCAGCGGTGCCTACCGCCCCGGCACCCACCGCACCCTCCACCCCGTCCTGTCCGACGACCGGCTCGGCCTGCTCGCCCGGCAGGAGGCGGCCCTGCGGGCCCACGGCTTCCTGCCCGAGCCCGTCGACGTGCGCACGTGGGCCGATCCCGGGCCCCTGACCCGCGCCCGGCAGCTGCTCGAGGCGACACCGACTCCCCAGCCCTCCCTCACCCCGTAGGACCGACATGCGCTTCCCCAGACTCGCCCGGGCCGCCCTGGCCATCGCCGCCGCGACCGCCGTCCTCACCGGCTGCGGCACCTCCCAGGCCCACAGCGGCTCCGACGGCACCGTCACCCTCCGCATCCCCGACCCCGGGAACAGTGGGGTGCTCGCCCTCGGCAAGAAGGACGGCACCCTCGCCAAGGCCCTGGCCGAGGTGAACGCCACGGTCGAATGGACCGGCAGCTCGGGCCCCTTCGCCCCCGCCGCCCAGGCCCTCAACGCGGACCGGCTCGACATCGCCACCGCGTCGATCACGTCCGGCATCACCTCGCTGTCGCAGAAGGCCGGCTTCCGGTTCTTCACCGCGACCGCGCCCGACGGCGCCGGCGAGGGCATCCTCGTCAAGGACGGTTCGGGCATCGACTCGGTGAAGGACCTCAAGGGCAGGAAGGTCGCCGTCAACCAGGGCGGCACCGGCGAGTACCTGCTGCTGAAGGCCCTGGAGAAGGCCGGCCTCGACGCCGACGACGTCGAGCGCGTCTACCTCAGGCCCGACCAGAGCGCCGGCGTCTTCAACGCCGGCAAGGTCGACGCCTGGGCGGTGTGGGCGACCTACTCCGTCGCCGAGCTCGGCGGCGGACGGGCGCACTTCGTCGCGGACGGGAAGGAGATCGGCTCCGACAACTACAGCCTCACCGCCGTCCGCACCGCCTTCGCCGAAGAACACCCCGAGATCGTCAAGGCGCTCTACCGGTACCTTCACGAGGGCAGCGTGAAACAGAAGCGCGACCCCGAGGCCTATCTCAACGTCACCACCGACGCCGGGCCACAGGCCCTCACCGGCGAGGCCAAGCGCGTACAGATCGACATCACCTCGCAGGGCGGCACCGTCGAACCGATCACGGACGCCGACGTCCGGCGGTTCGAGAACGTCGCCGCGTTCTACGCCGAGCAGAAGGTCACCAGGACCCGAGTGGACGTGGCCTCCCACGTCCTCGACGTGACGGCCCTGTCATGACGGCCGCCGGCGACATCATCGCGCCCGCGCCGGTGAAACCCGAGCTGGAGACACCGCGTGCCCGCGTCCGGCGTCCCCGACGGCGGGCCCACACCCTGACCGTCCGCGCCCTGGGACCGCTCGCCCTCCTGCTGCTGTGGTGGGCCGCCTCCGCGACGGGCCTGCTCACCCCGGATGTCCTCGCGTCACCGGCCGACGTCGTGCGGGCCGTCGGCGAACTGTGGGGCAACGGCCAGCTGCCCGACGCCCTCGTCACCTCCCTCACGCGCTCCGGCACCGGGCTGCTCATCGGTCTCACCGCCGGGCTGACCCTCGGGGTCCTCACCGGCTTCACCCGGCTCGGCGACGAACTCCTCGACTCGCCGATCCAGACCCTGCGCACCATCCCGTTCCTGTCCCTGGTCCCCCTGTTCATGGTGTGGTTCGGCATCAACGAGATCGCCAAGATCCTGCTGATAGCCGTGGCCACCACCTTCCCGATGTACGTCTCCACCTCCGCCGGCGTCCGCGACACCGACCCGAAACTGGTCGAGGCGATGCGCAGCTTCGGGATGAGCAGGACCGCCGTCGTCCGCGAGGTCGTGCTGCCCGGCGCGCTGCCCTCCCTGCTGGCCGGGCTGCGGCTGTCCATGACCCTCAGTGTGATCGCCCTGATCGCCGCCGAGGAGATCAACGCGACCGCCGGCGTCGGCTACCTCATGGCCCAGGCGCAGAGCTACGCCCGCACCGACGTCCTCGCCGTGTGCATCCTCGTGTACGGCCTGTTCGGCCTCGCCGCCGACGCGGTCGTGCGGTTCCTGGAACGCGTCCTCATGCCCTGGCGGGGGGCGGTCCGGTGAACGGCGTCGTACACGTCCGCGGCCTGCGCAAGGCCTTCGGTCCGCGCACCGTGCTGGACGGGCTCGACCTGACCATCGCCCAGGGCGAGTTCGTGGCGCTGCTCGGCGCGAGCGGCAGCGGCAAGACGACCCTGCTGCGTGTCCTCGGCGCCCTCGACGACGCCGACGCCGGCGAGGTCCTCGTCCCCCGGGCCCGCACGATCGTCTTCCAGGAGCCGCGGCTGGTCCCCTCCAAACGGGTCCTGGCCAACGTGACCGTCGCCCTGCCCCGCGAGGAGGCGGA
This sequence comes from Streptomyces sp. NPDC093586, assembly GCF_044764905.1. Classification (NCBI taxonomy): domain Bacteria; kingdom Bacillati; phylum Actinomycetota; class Actinomycetes; order Kitasatosporales; family Streptomycetaceae; genus Streptomyces; species Streptomyces sp. NPDC093586. The sequence continues at coordinate 83,235 of NZ_JBIWJA010000007.1, forward strand.
CCGCGGCCGGCGCGCCCTGGCCGAGGTCGGTCTGGAGAACCACGCCGGCGCCTGGCCCGCGACGCTCTCCGGCGGGGAGGCCCAGCGCGTCGCCCTGGCCCGCGCCCTGGTACGGCAACCTCGACTGTTGCTGCTGGACGAGCCGTTCGCCGCGCTCGACGCCCTCACCCGGCTGCGCATGCAGGACCTGGTGGGCCGGCTGTGCCGGGTGCACCGGCCGGCGGTCCTCCTCGTCACCCACGACGTCGAGGAGGCCGTGCGCCTCGCGGACCGCGTCTGCGTCCTGCGCGAGGGCCGTCTCGTCACCGACGAACCCGTGGACATCGCCCGGCCCCGCGACCCGGGCGACCCGTCCTTCGCCGCCCTGCGCCGGCGTCTCCTCGCCGACCTCGGCGTGACCGCACCCACTCCCACACCCACTCCTGATCCCGTCCGAACCGGAGCGAACTGAATGACCGTCACCATCGGCGTCCACGCCAGCAACCCGACCCTCTACTACCTCTCCCGTCTCGACGTCGCCGCCGAGGAGCTGGCCGCGGTCGGGGAGACGGCCGTCTTCCACCACTACACCGACGGCGTGCGCACCGGGCGGCTCCTCACCGAGGGCGTCATCGACTTCGGCGGCACCGGGTCCACCCCGCCCGTCACCGCCCAGGCCGCCGGGCACGACATCGTCTACGTCGCGGTGTCCGCGCCCCGCCCCGACCACGGCGCCCTCCTGGTCCCCGAGGACAGTCCCGTCCGGGACGTCGCCGGTCTCGAGGCGGGCACCGTGCACCTGACGATCGGCTCCTGGCAGACCCACCTGGTCGCCAAGGCCCTGGACGACGCCGGACTGTCCTACGCCACCGACATCACCGCCGAACGCAGCGGCCCCGACAGCGAGAAACTGCTGCGTTCCGGGGACATCACCGCCTGGGTGGCGCAGGGTCCGCAGCTGGCCGCCGCCCTGCGCACCGGCGGCCTGCGCGTCCTGGTCCGTACCGGTGACGTCATCACCGACCGGTCGGTGTTCTTCACCCGCCGGGACCTGGCGGAGCGGCGGCCCGACGTGATCGAGGCGCTGCTGCGCGCGCTGCGCCGGGCCGACGCCTGGGCCCAGGCGCATCCCCGGGAGGCCGCCGCGATCGCCGCCGACGACCAGGGCGGCACCACCGACGACTGGGAGAGGGCACTGCGGGCCCTGCCCTGGCGGCTGGAGGACGTGAGCGAGGAGTTCCTCGCCGAACAGCAGCGGGCCGCCGACATCTTCGTACGGACCGGCTTCGTCGACCGCGCGGTGACGGTGGCCGACGCCGTCGCGCACCGAGCCTGAGAGGCCCCGCCACCATGCCGTCCGAAGTCCTCTGGTACATCATCCCGCGCGAGGGCGCCTACCCCTGGGAACCCGAGGGGCGCCGTCCCGTCGACCTCGGCTACCTCCAGCACCTCGCCGGCACCGTCGAGCGGCTCGGGTTCAGCGGCGCGCTGCTCGCCACCGACCTGTACGACGTGTGGCCGCTGGGCAGCGCCCTGGCCGCCGCGACCAGCCCCCGCTTCCAGCCCCTCCTGGCCGTGCACCCCGGCCTGATCTCCCCCACCCTGCTCGCCAAGACGGCCCTCACCTTCGACACCCTCTTCGGCGGCCGGCTCCGCTTCAACGTGGTCAACGGCTCCACCACGACGCTGCGCGAGTACGGCCTCACCGTGGAGCACGACGAACGGTACGAACTGAGCGCCGAGTACTGGTCGATCGTGAAGCGGCTCACCGCCGGCGAGGTCTTCGACCACCAGGGCCGCTTCTACGACCTCAAGGGCGCCGGGGCGTCCTTCGGCGACCTGAAGCCGGTGCAGAGCCCGCACGTGCCGCTGTGGTTCGGCGGCTCCTCCGAACCCGGCATCGAGATGGCCGCCCGGCACGTCGACGTGTACCTCACCTGGGGCGAACCCCCGCACCTGCTCAAGGAGAAGCTCGACCGGGTGCGGGAGCGGGCGGCGGCGCACGGGCGCACCCTGCGGATCGGGCTGCGGCTGCACCTCATCGTCCGGGACACCGAGGACGAGGCGTGGGCCGCCGCCGACCGGCTCCTCGACGTCACCAGCGAGGAGACCTACGCCCGCCGGCTCGGCGTCGGGGCGGACGAGGACGGGGTGGGCTGGCAGCGGCAGTTCCGTCAGCACGGCGGCCGGGTGCCCGCGCATGCCCGCGAACTGGAGACGCACCCCAACCTGTGGCCCGGCATGAGCCTGTTCCGCCCCGGTCCGGGCACCGCCGTGGTGGGCTCGACGGCTCAGGTGGTGGAACGGCTCAAGGAGTACGAGGACCTCGGCGTGGACACCTTCATCCTCTCCGGGAACCCGCTGCTGGAGGAGGCGTACCGGGTGGCGGAGACGGTCCTGCCGAAGCTGGGCGTCCGGGGCTGACCCGGGGGTGCCGTCGCGGCGCTGTCCGTGGACAACGGCCGCGACCGGCACCCCTCACGGGCGGCAGGCCGAGGCGTACGGGCACCGTGTCGGCAGGCCGGGGTTCGGCGCTCCTGCCGGGCCGCGGTCCTGCTGTCGGGGTGGTGACGGCGCGCTGGGTGCCGGAAGCCGGCCCGCCGTTCCGCCCGTACGGGCATTGCTACGATCATCGGCATGCATGAAGCGGACGCCGCGTTCGACGGCGAGGACGTGCGCCGGACCGTCCACTTGGCCATCGAGACCTTGCGGCACGCCGATCCCGGGAGGTTGGACGCCAGGGCGGGAACGCTCGAATGGACGTGCCGGGAGACGCTCGAGCACCTGGTCGACGATCTGTTCACCTACGCCGCGCGGTTCGGGCTCGCGAAGCCGCCGATGACCACGCTGTTGCCCTTCCGGACGAGCAGTGACCGAAGCGGCGGGCCGGCCAACGTCGTCTTCGTCGAGCGGGACTCGGGGCTCGAAGGGCTCCTGACCGTCCTGGAGGCGTGTGGTGGCCTGCTCGCGTCCGTTCTGCTCACCGCTCCCCCGGACACCGTCGCCTACCACGTCTTCGGGCCCTCTGATCCCGGGGGATTCGCCGCGATGGGCATCGTGGAGACCCTCGTGCACACCCATGACCTCAGCCAGGGGCTGGACCTGGAGTGGCAACCGCCGAAGGAGCTGTGCGAACGGGTCCTGAAGAGGCTCTTTCCTCATGTCGCCCTTGGCCCCGACGCGTGGGAGACCCTGCTGTGGGCGACGGGGCGCATCGCCCTGCCCGGTCGTCCACGGCTCACCGAGTGGCGCTGGTACGGCACGCAGGGCGTGTGACGTGCCGGGAGCGCCGTCCTCGCGTCGCGGCCGGCGCGGGCGGAGCCGTTGATGTCGACGCGGTGCGCGGTGGCCCCCGGCGGTGACCTCCGAAGAGGTCAGGCGTTTCACCACTCGTCGGCGCCGCAGCCGACGAGTGGTGCCACCGGCCTTCCTCCTCCCCCTTGAGCCGGGAGCGCCTTGAGCCCGGCGAAGCCGAGCCGGCCGGTGCGATGAGAGCCACCACGGGAAAGTCCTCGCCGAAGACCTCGCCTCCGAGCCCGAATCCCGAAAGACGCTGATGCACGGCCTGAGAACTGCGGAGGGCGCGCCCCGGCCTCACCACGGGCCCGGTTCGCCGTGCGCGGCCTCCCGAAGGCGCCGAGGGCGACCGCGGGAGTGATGGTGCCCGGGGCACCGCCGTCAGGTCGCCGCCGCATAGCACCGGACGGTCACCTTCTGTTCCGGGCTCCACCGCTGTTCGACCGTGGCCAGCAGGTGCCAGCCGAGCCGCTCGTACAGGACTGTCGCCGCGGTGTCCGAAGCGACCACGTCGAGCACCGGATGCAAACCGCGCTCCCGTGCTTCTGCGACAGCCTGCGCCAGCAGCAGTGCACCGATCCCGTGACCGCGGGCCCAGGGGGCGACGAACAACCGGTTGACCACGGCGGTCGCCTCGACACCCACCCCTGCACGAGCGCTCCACAGTCCGGGAGCGGCGTCTCCCGCACCGCTCCGGGACAGTCCGACATGGCCGGCTGTGCGGCCGTCCAGTTCCGCCACCCATGAGGCGATGAGTGACGGCGGTGTGAGCCATGCGTCCGGGCGGCTGGGCCAGTTCACCGGATAACCGTCGCGCTGATGGACCTCCGCCAGCACCCGCACACAGTCACCGAGATCCCGGTCGGCCCGCTGCCGGACACTCGGGGACACGTCCGAGCCGGGTACGTTATCGCTCTTCACCGCGGTATGGAAACACAGCCGGAAGGCTGTGACCAGCGACTTCCGTGACAGAACACAGCGCACTCTCGCCGCCTGCCGGTCTGCGCCCGCTCGCCCGGTCCGCCGTCGACACCGCCGCCTTCGACGACGCGTGCGGCAATCCGATCCGGATTGCCGGTTCGCTCGGCCGGCCGCGCCTCTGCTCGACGGTTGGCGCAGCGCTCGACGGTGTTCCGCCGCCCGCGAGAAGTCCTACCCGCGGTCACGTGTGCCCGCGGGGACGAGGACAGCCCGCTCCGCTTCGGCGGCTGGTGGCGCTGACGCGTGGGCGAGCTCGCGTTCGAGGTCGTCCAGGGCGCGGCGGGCCGTGGCGATGCGGTCGCGCAGCGCCTGCTGTCCGACCGGGGCGGCTGTCGGACGGGGGGCTGGCGCCGGTGGGGTGTGCTCCATGTCGCGGGCTTCCTCCAGGGAGGTCAGGACGACGCCGATGAGGACGTTGACGAGGACGAAGGAGGCGAGCAGGACGTAGGAGGCGTAGTAGAGGAGGCTCCAGCGGGAGATCTCGAGGCCGGCGTGGACGGCGTCGCCGATGCCGTCGAGGGTCATGAGCAGGAAGAGGGTGAGGACGGCACGGCCGACGGAGCCGTAGTGCTGCGGGTCGTGGCGGCCGAAGAAGACCCAGCCGACCATCGCGTAGACGTACAGCAGCAGGGCGCCGACGAGGAGGAAGCTGAGGGTGCCGGGCAGGCTGCGGGCGACGGCGACGAGGACGATGCGCAGTTGCGGCAGGAACCGGGCGGTGCGCAGGACGCGGGCCAGCCGCAGCAGTCGCAGGACGGTGGTGTTCTCCCGGACGACGGGCAGGAAGGTGCTCAGTACGACGGCGAGGTCGAAGAGGTTCCACGGATCGCGGAAGAACCCCTTGGGGCGGTCGGCGTGGGCGCCCAGGCGCAGCAGGATCTCCACGGTGAAGGCGGCCACGCACGCGTGCTCGGCCAGGTGCAGCCAGCCGTACCAGTCGGTGACCACGCGGGTGTAGGTCTCCGCGCCCAGCAATGCGGCGTTGACGAGGATCAGGCAGAAGACGGTGACCGCGAACCACCGGGCCTCGGTGATGGCGCGGCACCATCGCGCCGTCGAAGCCCGTGACGAAGCGGGCCGGACCGTGGGGATGCCGTCCGTCATCCTGCTGTGTTCCTCCACGCAGCACACTGTTCCCGGCCATCCGGGCTGGAAGGCGGGCTTGTAGAACGATCATGCTCTACGCCAGACTTCTACAGCAACGTAGACATCGGCGGGGCGCCGGTTCACCGGCGGTCGCCGTCCATGGAGAGGAAGCAGGTCTGATGTTCGGCCTGAGTGAACTGGCGCTGATCCTCCTCGTGGTGGTCGTCGTCCTCGGCATCAAGAAGCTGCCCGAGCTGACGCGTTCCGCGGGCAAGGCGGCACGGATCCTCAAGAGTGAGACCAAGGCGCTGAAGGAACAGGGGTCCGCAGGGGCGCCGCCTTCCGGACCGGTCGTAGAGGGCACCGTGCTGCGGCGCGACGACCGGCCCCCGCGGACCTGAGCGGGTACTGCTTCGCCGGCGGACCGGGTGTGCGCTCACGTCGGTCGCGGAAGTCGCCGAAGCGGAGGCGGTGGCCGATCGGCAGGAGGAGCGCCCCGCCGACGGCCGGGCCCCGGGCGGTGAGGACCTGGCGGCCGGCTCGCCCGCGGGAGCGGCCGACCGGCGCCACGAGGCCGTCAATACCGGACGTTCCGCCTCGCCGAGCGAATGGTGAGGAGCCCGGTGGATCCGGAGGCCGGCCGTTGGTCAGGACGCGGGTGGCGTGCGGCCGCTGGACGCCGTCGCCGCGGCCCCGGTCACCCTGGAGCCCGTAGAACGGACGTGCTCTCTTGCCGGCCCCGGAACAGCTTCGCCACAGTATGGAACCGGGCAGTTACGCACCGTACGGCGACGCGAGGAGAGATCCATGATCCACGTACGCGGGTCGCGAGTCCGGCGGACGCCGGCCGCGCGGCACCGGACCGTCACGGCCACCGCCGCGCTCGCCGCAGCCGGCGCGCTGCTGCTGGCGACCGCGTCACCGGCCAGCGCCGAGGTCAAGTCCACCTGCGGCAGCTACATCTGTGTCGCCACCGCCTATCAGGGCCGCGACTACGTCCAGGACATCACCGTCACCACCAAGGACGGTCTGCCGGGCACCCTTCGCGCCTTCGTCGGCGACTACCGGGACAGCGAGCCGAACGTCTCGCGCTGGCGGTTCGTCATCAACCGCGAGTTCAGGGCCTATCCGAGGCTGGCCGTCTGTGGTGGTCTCGACCGCGGTGGCCGGGTCATCGAGAACCACTGCGTGATGATTCCCTGACCGGATCGACACCGTGCGGCGGGCATCGGCCGGCTTCGCCCCCGGTCGGTCCCCGCCGTCTCGCGGGCACACGGGCACACGGGCATCGTCCGGCCGCGCTCCGGCCCGGCGGTCCTGGCCGTGCCGTCTCATGACGTGGGTTCCCGGCCGTCAGGCCCGGCGGCGCAGGACGCGAGACGGCCGGCGAGTGCGGTGACGAGGTCGCGCAGTTCGTCGGGGCGCTCGATGACGAACGGCCGGTCGAGTGCGGCGAGTACCGGGGGCAGCCAGTCGAGCCGTGCCGCCCGCAGTTCGACGCGCAGCCAGCGTTCGGCCGCCCGGTCCTGGCCTGCCGCGGGTTCGTGCTCCTCCAGGACGGCGACGCCGACGGGAAGGTGGGCGCGGATCCGCTCGGCCGTCCCGTGGATCCGCAAGGTCACCTCGTGCGGGTACTCGGCCGTGGCGAACCCCGACAGCACGCGCTGTGCCGGACCTGGGCCACCGGGCGCTTCGAAGGAGCCGGGCAGGGCCCTCGCGTCCGCGATGCGCTCGAGCCGGAAGGTGCGGTCCTCGCCGATCCGGGCGTCCTTGCCCGTGACGTACCACCGGCCCGCATGGGCGACGATCCCGTACGCGTGCAGCGTGCGTTCGCTGCGCCGTCCGTTGCGGTCGGTGTAGCGGATCGAGACCGGCCGGCGGTGGCGCACCGCATCGGCGAGGGTGAGCAGGATCCCGGCGTCCGGGGTGTCGAACTCGCCCGGCCGGTCCGTGAAGGCGAGAGCCTCCAGGAGTGTGTCGAGCCGACGGGCGATGTGCCGGGGCAGCACCCGCCTGATCTTCGCCGATGCCGTCTCGTTCGCCGTGCGCTCCGCCGTCGTCAGACCTGTTCGGCGGCCGGCGACCAGGCCGAGCAGCACGGCCAGCGCCTCGTCGTCGCTGAGCATGAGCGGAGGCAGGCGGTACCCGGGAGCGAGCCGGTACCCGCCGTAGCGGCCGCGCACCGATTCCACGGGCACGCCCAGGTCGGTCAGATGGTCCACGTACCGCCGCACGGTGCGTCCTTCGACGCCGAGCCGGCCGGCGAGTTCGGCCACGGTCCGGGTGCCCCCGGACTGCAGCAGCTCCAGGAGGGTCAGCACGCGGCCGGTGGGTCGGGACATGGGCACAACCTAGCGCGGATAGTGGACCGGTTCTGTCCTCTATCCCTCCTAGCCTGCGACGTGCACACCTTCAGTACGGCCAAGGAGATCCCCATGGACTTCGTCTCGATCCGCATCATCACCAGCGACGTGGCGCGCCTCGTCGAGTTCTACGAGCGCGTCACGGGGGTGCGGGCGGTGTGGGCCACCGAGGACTTCGCCGAGCTCAGGACCGCGGGCGCCACCCTCGCGATCGCCGGCACCCGCACCGTCCCGCTGTTCGCCCCGGGCTCCGCCCGCCCGGCGGACAACCACAGCGTGATCACCGAGTTCCTCGTCGAGGACGTGGACCGCGTGCACCGGAACCTGACCGGCTTCGTCACCGACTTCGTCAACGGGCCCACCACGATGCCCTGGGGCAACCGGTCCCTGCTGTTCCGCGACCCCGACGGCAACCTCGTCAACTTCTTCACCCCCGTCACTCCGGAGGCCGTCGAAAGGCTGACGCGCTGACGTGGCACACAGCCGGGGACGCGGAAGCCCGGGGATCCCGGGGATCCCGGGGACCCCGGGGATGCCGAGCGGAACGGGTTCACCGGGTGAGCGGTGTGGCACCGGTCGCGGCGAGAGACAGGTCCCAGAGCCTGGCGGCCTCCTCGGGGTCGATGGCGTACGGGCGGACTCCGCCGTCGTCCATGGGCCGGCCGGGGGCGGAGACGCGGGCGATGTCGCAGTCCTCCAGATAGAGCCCGCCGCGGCCGTCGAGGAGCGGGGACGTGGCGGCCCACAGGCCCGTGGCGGCGCCCTGGGAGGGGGTCTTGAAGTCGGCTGCGAGCACCTTGCCGTGCTCGTCCACCCACCCGCGGTCGATCTGTTCCTGGAGCGTCATCTCCCGCTGGAGACCGGTGATGATCTTGCCTGGGTGGAGGGCGAACGCCCGGACGCCGTCGTCGCGCCCGAGAGCGTCGAGGTGTACGGCGAACAGGGCGTTGGCGGTCTTGGCCTGGCCGTAGGCCAGCCACTTGTCGTAGCCGGTGCGGAAGTGCGGGTCGTGCCAGCGGATGCCGGTCAGCGTGTGTCCGGCGGAGCTGTTGACGACGACGCGCGCGCCTCCTGCGGCGGCCAGGAGCGGGTAGAGCTCGCAGGCGAGGGTGAAGTGCCCGAAGTGGTTGGCGGTGAGCTGGCCCTCCCAGCCGGGCCCCACGCGCCGCTCCGGGGTGGCCATGACTCCGGCGACGGCCATCAGGAGGTCGAGCCGGTCGAGCCGGTCGCTGATGTGCGCGGCGGCCGAGCGGACGCTGCCGAGGTCGGCCAGGTCCATCGGGACGATCTCGCTGCCCTCCACCTCCTGGAGAGCGGCACGGGCGACTTGTGGACGGCGGGCGGGAACGATCACCCGGGCCCCGGCGGCCGTCAGAGCCCGGGTGGTCTCCAGGCCGAGTCCGGAGTACCCCCCGGTCACCACGACGGTCCTGCCGGAGAGGTCATGACCGGCCATGACGTCCTGCGCGGTCGTGGCGGCGGAGAAGGGCGAGCCGAGCAGCTGCTGATCGGTAAGGGTCATGCCACCGACGCTAGGATCTGGAGTGAGGTCTAGATCAAGTCCGGGGGTGAGCGGCGTGACGACCACCGAGGCTGCCGCGCGGTCGCTGAGCATCGGCGAGGTGGCCGGACGGACCGGCCTGAGCGTGCACGCCCTGCGCTTCTACGAGCGCGAGGGCCTGCTCGTCGGGCCGGTCCGGCGCACATCGGGCGGCAGGCGGCGCTACACCTCCGCCGACGTCGACTGGCTGCTGATCTGTGTCAAGCTCCGCGAATCCGGTATGCCGCTCGCCGACCTCAAGCACTTCGCCCACCTCGTACGCCAGGGACCGGGCAACGAGGCGGAACGACTGCGCCTGCTCGACGCCCACCGACAGCGCGTCGACGCCCGGATCCAGGCGCTCCAGGAGTGCCGGTCCGTCATCACCTGGAAAGTCGACGTCTACGCCGACCACCTCGCCCGCGGCGAAGCCCGCGGCCTGTGGGATCCGACAGCCGAAGACGAGTGAGGTCAGCCGCGTCGTGCGCCCTGCGCCGCCCTCGGACTCGGCCGGGCGGCACAGCATCGCGGCCGGACGGAAGCGGTACCCGGCGGCTGTGTCGAGCATCAGGCGTCGTCGGCACGGGCGTCGGCCCGTGCGGGGTGAGCGGAGCGGCGCCACTTGAGTGTGGCTGCGGCGGCAAGCAGGACGAGCACGGCTGCCGCGGGGCCGCCCGGCGTCAGGACGCGCCGAAGAGAGGCCGCGGCGGCATGCCCCACACCGCCTCCGCCGTCGCCCACAGGCAGGCGGTGACGATGCCGTAGGGAACGATGCGGCGGTAGGACAGGCGGGCGGCGCCCGCGAGAACGTCTCCGCCCGGCGCCAGGTGAATCATCGACCACTACACCGGGTACGGGAGCCCGCACCCGCCTTGCACCGTGTACAGCCGAACACCCGGCGAGAGACCCCGCAGGACGAGCGGGGCTCGGCCTGGTCGTCCTGCAGGGCGCGCGCGAACTCCCGGCACGAGCCCGGCCGTCGGCGCCCGTCGTGCAGACGGACCGGAAGGCGGGGCTCGCCGGTCCGCCGATGGGGGTCTCAGCAGGCCGTGGCCTCTTCCACCGTCGCCCGTACTTTCAGGACGGTGTCCACTCCGGTGAGCTGCAGCAGCCGGCTCAGTTGCTGCGTCGGGGCGGCCACGCGGAAGTCGACCGCTTGGTGGGTGAGGATCAGCAGATTCAGCAGGGACGAGTCCGCGAAGGTGATGCCCGAGGCGTCCAGAACCACCTTCGGATGCTCCGCGGCCGCGGCGTGCAGCGCGTCCGCCAGGGGCGTGATCGACTGCATGTCGTACGCCCCCCGTGCGCCGACGACCCAGGCGCCGCACCGCTCGTACTGCACCAATGTGGTCTGGTCCAGGACCCGCAACCGGTGCCCGCCGGCGTCGCTCGAGTGCCCTGTGACCGCGTCATCCCTAGACACCCTCGGGACCCTCCTGTGTCTTCCCCCGCCAAAGCCTGTCATCCATTGCGCGAAAAGTATGTCATGTATTAGGCGTCCGGCAAAGACGGTCCCTAAAATGCTGTGCATGGTTGAAGTGCCTGGATCTCACACCGGATGGACGTTCGTCACCAACCACGCGCGCGTACTGGCCGCCATCGCCGACAACCCGAACGTCCGGATCCGCGACATCGCCGCCCGCTGCCGGCTCACCGAGCGCGCCGTCCAGCGGATCATCTCCGATCTCGAGCAGGACGGTTACCTCTCCCACACCCGCGACGGGCGCACGAACACCTACCGCATCGAGCCGGACAAGGTCCTGCGTCACCCGGCGGAAGCGGGTCTGACCGTGGCCGCGCTGCTCTCCCTGCTCGTCCAGGACGAGACCGACCGGGGACGGAAGCCCGATGGCCCGTCGCCCCGCCTGGTCGACGCCAGTGGTGCGCGGTAGCGGCGGGACGGGTGCGGATCGCGCGTACGCGCGCAGCCTGTGCGACGCCCGCTCCGGGCCGGTCACGGCAACGGCGAGGGGAAGGGCCGCTTCGACCTCCCCAGGTGTCGCGGCCCTTCCCCGCCTGCGCGTGACTACCCATCCGGCGCGGCCTCACTCCCCCGCTCTTCCCGTGCCGGTGTCCGCGCCTGCGCCCTGACGGCTCAGGGCCGCTCGGCCGCGCTGTCGGGCAGCAGGGTGAAGATCCGGTCGAGGCCGACGACGCGCAGCACGCGCAGGGTGCGGTCGGGGACGGAGGCGAGCGCGACGTCGGCCCGGGCGGCCTGGGCGTGGTTGCGGACGACGATCAGGGCGGTGATGCCGCTGGAGTCGCAGAACGTCATGCCGGCCAGGTCCAGGACGAGGCACTGGCCCGGCCGGAGGGTGAGCCCGGGAAGCAGGTCGCGCAGTCGGCCGGCGGTGTCGTGGTCGAGGTCTCCGAAGATCTCCAGGACGGGACCGGTGGGAGCGTCTCGGGTGGTGATCGTCAACGGGTTCATGCGGTGGTTCTCGTGCGAGGGGCGGAGGCGGGGACGCCGAGGGCGAGCAGGGCGGTGTCGTCGTCGAGGCCGTCGCCGAAGCCGTCCAGGAGGCCGGTCAGCGCTTCGACCACGGCGTGTGCGGACCTGCCGGCGTGGCCGGCGGCGAAGGCGAGCAGGGCGTCGTCACCGAAGAGGGCGGTGCGGTCCTCGCCGGTGCGGGCTTCGGTGAGGCCGTCGGTGTACAGCAACAGGCTGTCACCGTGGCCGAGGACGGTCGTGGCGGTGGTGAAGGCGGCATCGGGCAGGACGCCGACGAGGAGGCCGCCGGGGGTGGGCAGGAAGTCGGCCGTGCCGTCCGCCCGCAGGACGAGGGCCGGCGGATGCCCGCCCGAGGCGAGGCGGACGGTGACCTGCCCGGTGGCGGGGTCGGGCTCGATGACCCCGTAGATGACGGTGCAGTAGCGCGGGTCGCCGCCCGTGTAGCGCTCGTGGAGCACCTTGTTGAGGGTCGTCAGGGCGGAGACGGGCTCCGGGTCGTGCAGGGCCGCGGCGCGCAGGGTGTAGCGGGTCAGTGAGGTGACCGCGGCGGCCTGCGGGCCCTTGCCGCACACGTCACCGAGAAAGAAGGCGAAGCGTTCGCCGTCGACCGGGAAGAGGTCGTAGAAGTCGCCGCCGAGCCGGTCGGGGGACGCGGTGCGGTAGTGCACGGCCGCCTCGACGCCCGGCACGGACACCAGGGTCGCGGGGAGCAGCGACTGCTGGAGCACGGCCAGCGCGTCCTGCAGCCGCGCCCGGTCGGCCTCCGCCTCCCTCCGCGCTTCCTCCGCCGCCTTCCGGGCCCGCAGCAGTTCCTCCTCGTAGGCGCGGCGGTCCCGGGCGTCGAAGACGGTGGTCCGGATCAGCAGGGGCTCGCCGGTGCTGCCGCGCTTGACGACCGAGGAGACCAGGACCGGTATGCGGGCACCACCGGTCTGCTTGATCTCGAGGGCTATGCCGCTGATCTCGCCCTGCATCCGCAGCAGGGGCGCGAAGTGCGTCTCGTGGTAGAGCTTGCCGCCCACGGTCAGCAGATCGGTGAACCGCATCCGGCCCACCACCGCTCGCCGTTCCAGACCGAGCCAGTCCAGCAGCGTGGAGTTGATCTTGGCGATGGTGCCGTCCATCAGCGTGGACAGGTAGCCGCACGGCGCGCTCTCGTAGAGTTCCTCGGCGCTGTCCTCCAGCAGCGCGGCGAACGCCGCGTCCGGTGTCTTCTCGTCGTCCGGGTCGTCCGGGTCGGGTTGCGGCCCGGTGCGGCACGTCACCGCAGACGCGCCAGGAAGTCGGTGATCGCCTCGTTGGTGGCCGCCGGTGCGGACAGGTGCGGGCAGTGCCCGGTGGCGTCGAGCGTGACCAGCTGTGAGCCGGGGATCGTCCGGTGGACGTAGGCGCCGACCTCCCGGGGGGCGATGACGTCCTGGGTGCACTCCAGCACCAGCGTCGGCACCGTCACGTCCTTCAGGTCGTCCCGCGAGTCCGACAGGAACGTGGTCCGCGCGAAGACCCGTGCCATGTCCGGGTCCGTGGCGCAGAAGCTGTTCTTCAGCTCCTCGCCGAGCTCGGGGCGGTCCGCGTTGCCCATGATGACCGGTGCCATGGCCGCCGACCAGCCCAGGTAGTTGGCTTCCAGGGAGGCCAGCAGTTCGTCGATGTCCTCGGCGCTGAACCCGCCCCGGTAGCCGTCGTCGTCGATGTACCGCGGGGACGGAGCGACCATCACCAGCGCCCCGATCCGCTCGGGGGCCGTCCCGGCGGCCAGCACGCCGATCATCGCGCTCACCGAGTGCCCCACGAACACGGCATCGCGCAGGTCGAGTGCCTCGCACACCTCGACCGCGTCCTGGGCGTAGCCCTCCAGAGAGGCGTAGCGGTCCGGCGAGAACGCGGCCAGGTCCGAGCGGCCGCAGCCCACGTAGTCGAACATCACCACCCGGTGGTTCTCCACCAGGGCGGGCACCGTCAGCCGCCACATGTTCTGGTCGCAACCGAACCCGTGCGCCAGCACCACCGTGCGCCCCAGCGGGTTGCCTGTGACCGTGACATGGTTCCTGCGCTCGATATCCACCCCGCTACTCTCTCAGGCCCCGTCCACGGCCCCGGCACCGGCACCGGCACCGGCCCGATCGCCGCCCCACCACCGCGCACCGTGGTGGCACCGCCGGTTCACCTGACCGGTACGGCAGTCGTGTAGTCCTCCAGCGTGCGGCGGGCCTCCCATCCCTGGGACGCGGCCTTGCGTACGTCCAGGACGACCGACGACGCCAGCTGGTCCACGGCGTAGTGGGTGAGGGGTGACTCCCCGCGGCCGAGGAGCCGGGTCAGCCGCTGGGCGGCGCCCGCCGCCGTGCGGGCGACCGGCAGGGGGAGGTGGCCGATGCGTACCCGTTCGCCGTGCGCCCGCAGCACCGCCCGGATCGCCTCGTCCCGGTCGTAGGGCGCCGGGTCGGCGATGTTGTACGCGCCCGGCGGCCAGCCGGCGGCCGAGAGGCAGGCGTCCGCGAGGTTCTCGACGGCCGTCAGGCTGAGGCGGACGCTCGGCCCCGGCAGCATGAGCAGTCCGCGGCGGACGCGGGACAGCAGCCGGGGCACCAGATGCGGGTCCCCGGCGCCGTAGACCGCCCGCGGGCGCAGCACCACGGCGCCCGCGGCGAGCGCCAGTGCCTCGCCGGCGGCCTTGGTGCGGCCGTACGCGTTCAGGTGCCCGCGCACCGGATGGTCCTCGGTGATGCGGGAACGTCCGGGACCGGGCGCGTAGACGCTGGCGCTGCTCACCCACACCACCGGCCGGCCGGCGGCCGCGTCCAGCAGCCGTGCCGTGCCATCGACGTTGACGGCGTGCATGGCGGCCTCGGCCGGGGAGCCGGGCACCGGGTCGCCGACGGCCGCCGCGCAGTGCACGACGAGGTCGGCGCCGGACAGGCCGGGCGCCTCCCGGGCGGCGTCCCAGGGGACGTGCCTGCCGACCGGGCCGGGGCGCCGTCCCACGCACAGGACGTCGGCGCCGCGGGCGGCGGCCGCGGCGGCGACGTGCGAGCCGCAGAAGCCGCTCGCGCCGGTGACGGCGATGGTGGTCATCGGTGCTCCTGGACGCGATGGCGGGTGGTCGCCCGGACCGTGAGGGAGCTCCACCCGGGCAGGGCCGCGCCCCGGTCCGGGCGGGCGCGCAGGACGGTGGGACGGTGGGGAGCGAGCGCGGCGAGGGCGTCGTCGAGCTGTGTGCGGGCGAGGCGCGCGCCGGGGCAGGCATGGGGTCCGGCGCCGAAGACGAGCCGGGCCACGGCGGGTGGAGCCGGGTGGCGGGCGTCCGGTGCGTCGCGGTGGGCCCGGGCGGCGTGCCGCGCCACCAGGACCAGGCGGTCCCCGGCCCGTACCGGGCAGCCGTCCAGGTCGGCGTCGGCCGCCGCCGCGCGGGGCAGCAGCGGAGAGGGGGCGACCACGCGCAGCAGTTCGTCCGCCAGGATCGGGCGCAGGCGGTCGTCGGCCGCCTGGTCCCACAGCCGGGCGTCGGCGCACCAGGCGGCGGCGCGGGGCAGGGCGGCGACGGTGGTGTTGACGGCGGCGACCGCGAGCACGGACCGCAGGGCCGTGTCCGCTGCCGCGCCGGGCCCGTCCACCGCGGCGAGCAGGGCCTCCAGCCTCGCGGTGGCCGCGCCGGCCGCCCGTGTGGTGCCCGGCGGCCTGGGACCGGGCAGGTGGTCGCGTACGGCGGCGGCCGCAGCCTCGGCGGCCGCTTCGGCCACTGCCTCCGGGTCGCCGGCGGTGCGCAGGAGCGCGCAGACGGTGGCCCCGGCCAGTTCGCGGGCCAGCGGTACGAGGTCGACGTCGCGGCCCTCGGCGAGCGGGGCGAGACGGCGGGTCAGGACGGCCTGCCACACCGGGCGCAGCCGTTCCACCCCGGCCGCGCCGAGGCCGTCGGCGACCGTGCGCCGGGTGGCGCGATGGCCGGCCCCCTCCTGACCGAACAGCGTTTCGCCCGCGGTCAGTCGCCGTGCCGCGCCGCCGGTGGTGCCGGCGGCGGCGCGGTCCAGCGGGATGCGGGTGAGGGCCTGCCGGTACGGCTCGGTGCCGTGGACCAGGACCGTACCGCCGACGCGGGTGACGGCCCGGCCGCGGGTGGCCGCGAGAAGAGCGAACAGCAGGGGGTGGGAACGGGTGTACACGCGCCGGTCGCGGCGGCGGGCGGCGCGGAGGGCGGACGCGGTGGATTCCGAGGGAGACGTGGTCACCGGACGTGCACCTGCTTCGGGTCGGCGGGGAGGTAACGGCGGTCCCAGCACCACAGCAGGGTCCGGCGGGCGCCCCAGGCCCGCAGGCGGCGCAGGCTGGTGTGCACCACCATCCGCTCGGCCCGCGCGATCCGGTCGCTGTGCTCGCGCGCCCGGTTGAGGAGGACCACGTCCTCGGGCGGGCCCTCCAGCGGGGTGCGGGGCGTGCCGCCGCAGCGCAGGTAGAGCGCGGCCGTGATGGCGAGGTTGTGGCCGTGGCACAGCACATAGGGCGCGCGGTAGCGCGGGTGCCGGTGCCCGGTGCGGTAGCGCCCGTACAGTGCGGTCGCCCTGACGACCGCCGGGAGGAGGTACCGCTCGGCCGGGGAGGGCGACTCGTCGCGGCGCGGGAGACTGCGGCCGCAGGCCATCTCCGTCCCGCGGGCGAACTCCGCGCGCGCCGCGGCGATCCAGTCGGCGGCGGGCAGGCAGTCGGCGTCCGTGCGGACGAGCAGGCCGGCGCCGCGCGCGACGGCGTGGCGGAAGCCGGTGTCGACGGCGGCGCCGGTGCCCCGCTCCGCCTCGTGGACGAGGTGCACGGGGAAGGGCGCGCCGGCGGCGAAGCGGCGTACGACGGCGGCGGTCGCGTCGGTGGAGGCGTTGTCGACGACGACGAGGGAGAAGCCGGTGTCGGTCTGGGCGGCGAGCGCGGCGAGGGTGGCCCCGATCCCGGCCTCCTCGTTGTAGGCGGGCACCACGGCCCACAGCGACGGCGCACGGCCGGGCCCGGTCATCCGCGGCTCCGTTCGGTGAGGTGCCGGGCGGCGAGACGCGCGGTCGCGGCGCGGTCGGGTTTCCGCGAGCGGCCGGACAGCGGGATGCCGGCGAGCAGCACCGCGTCCGGGCGGGCGGAGCCCATGCGTTCCAGCGGTCCGGCCAGGGCCGCCCGCAGCGCGTCGCGGTCCGTCCCGGGGCTCGGCTGGACGACGGCGACCAGGCGTTCGTCGCCGTCTCCGGCCGGTACGCCCACGAGCAGGGCGAGTTCGACGCCCGGTACGTGCAACGCCGGTTCGTACAAGCCCGGGTAGATGTTCTCCGCGCGGCGCAGGACCATGTCCTTGAGGCGGCCCTCCAGCACGATCCGGCCGGCGTCGAGGCGTGCCCGGTCGCCGGTGGCGACCCACGGGTCCGGTTCCCCGCCCAGATAGCGGTGCCGCGCGGCGGGACCGGACAGCAGCAGCTCACCGGCCGCGTCGGTCCTGGCCGCCACTGCGGAGAGAGGGGCGCCGACCAGGTCCCCTTCGCCGGTGAAGGCGGCCTTGTCGGCCTGCTCGACCGCCGCGGCGGGGAACAGCTCGGTCAGCGCGTAGACGCCCCACGCCTCGTCGGCGCCCGCGCGCTTGATGCGGGTGAGCAGGTCGGCGCTCGCCGGGGCCGATCCGGTCCACACGCGTCCGGTGAACCGGCCGCCCAGCGCCAGCACCCGCCGGAGCTGCGGCGGTGTCAGGTAGGTGGCCTGCGGGGCGAGCCGGCGCAGCTGCCGGGGCAGGACGCGCGCGGAGCGGGCGGGCAGCGCGACCGGCGCTCCGGCCGCGAGGGACGGTACGAGGACGAAGAAGGTGCCGCCGAGGACGGGCCGTCCGGCCTCGGGCCGGACCAGCTCGGTCACCGCGGTCATGCCGGCGGCGAGCGAGGAGCGGGTGTGCACCACCGCGCGGGGCCGTGACGTGGTGCCGGAGGTGAACACGATGACCGCGTCGCCGTCCCCGTCCACGGGGCGCGGCAGGACCGCGGTCCGGACGTCGGCGTCCAGGGCGGGGGCGCAGCCGGGCAGCCTCGGCCCGACCGTGGCCACCGGCCCCAGCTCCACGAGGTCGGGCAGGGCCAGGCGGGCCCGGCGGGCGAGCGGCCGGGCCCATCCCGCGGCCGCCTGGGCGGCGGCGTCGGCGAGGACGACGTCGGGGCGGGCCAGGGCGAGGCGGGCCCGCAGCACGTCGGGGCCGGCGCCCGGATCGAGCACCGCGGCCCGGGCGCCGAGCCGGTGCACGGCGAGCAGCACCGCGAGGGCCCGGGGTCCGGGCCGTACGGCGACGCCGACGGTGCTGCCGCGTCCGGTGCCCCGTCGGTGCAGGGCGGCCGTGTAGCGGTCGGCGAGGTCGGCCAGGTCCCCGTTGGTGGCCTTGGTGCGTACGGCCCCGGTGCGGGTGGCGCCGAGGACGGCGGGCTTCTCGGGCCGGCGCCGCAGGGTGTGGGCGAGGGTGTCGAGCATCAGCGCGGGTCCTCCCCGTGACGGCCGGGGCCCCTGTCGAGGTACCAGCGGGCCGTGCCGACGAGGCCGTAGGCGCGCAGTCGGCGGGTGGAGTTCTCCACGACCATGTCGCGGGCGTGGACGATGGCGGTGGTGTGGCGGCGCACCCGGTTCAGGAAGAGGCGGTCGGTGGGGGAAGGCCGGCGCGGCATTCCGCCGACGGCTTCGTACAGCGCCGCGGTGACGGCCATGTTGTTGCCGGCGTGCATCCGGTAGGGGGTGAGGTAGCCGTGGCGGCGGTGGTGGGCGGGACGTACGCGGCCGAAGAGGGCGGCGACGCGGACCAGCGCGCGGAAGGCGGCCCGCCCGAGCGGCCCGTGCTCGTCGCGGCGCGCGTCGATGCGTCCGCACACCAGGCCCGCGCCGTGTCGCAGGGCGTCGCGGGCGGCGGCCGTCCAGCCGGGATGGGGCAGGCAGTCGGCGTCGGTACGGGCCAGCAGGGTCGCACCGTGCGCGATCGCGTACCGGAAGCCGGTGTCCACCGCGCAGCCCACACCCTTGTCCGGCTCGCTCAGGACGTGGACCGGGAACGGCGCCCGGCGGGCGAAGTCGTCCGCGACGGCCGCCGTGGTGTCGGTGGAGGCGTTGTCCACGACGACGAGGGTGAAGTCACGGTCGCGCTGGCCCGCCAGCGCGTCCAGGGTGGCGCCGATGCGTGCGGCCTCCTGGTGCGCGGGCACCACCACCCACAGGGCGCTCATGCCTTCTCCCACACCATGGTCATGATGCTCACGCCACCGCCCAGACCCACGAACAGCACCCGGTCGCCGGGACGCAACTCCCCGTGGACCCGGTCGAGTTGCACGCCGAGCGTGGCACTGGCCATGTTGCCGAGTCCGGGCACGGTGAGGACGAGCCGGTCCCGGGGGACGCCGGTGAGCTCCACGAACCGCTCCAGGTACGGCACGGTGACCTGGTGGACCAGGATGTGCCGGAAGTCGGTCCACGCCAGGCCGGTGCGCCGGCGCATCCGGTCGAGCACCGACGTGCCGACCTTCTCGAACACCTCGCGCAGCTCTGCGCCGTCACCGTGGAAGTACGTGTGCTCGTCGCCTCGGGGGTGGCGCGAACCGCCGCCGAGGATCCCGCCGACCGACCAGTGTTCGGAGTGCGTCTCGGTGTCCACGTCGAGGATGCCGCCCCGCTCCACCGTCTCCAGGACGACCGCGGCCCCGGCGTCGCCGAAGGTGTAGCCCGCGAACCCGTCGCGGAGCTGACCGGGGCCGGAGGGGGCGTGCCGCACCGCGCGGCTCGGGGTCTCGCCGGTGACGACCAGGGCCCGGCGTGCGCGGCCGGCGAGGATCATCGCCCGTGCCGTGTCGATGCCGTTGACGAAGCTGTTGCACGCGTTCGTCACGTCCAGCGCGTGTGCCCGGGAGCCGAGTTCGGCCTGGACGATGTGCGCGGTCGCCGGTTCGGCCACGTCCCGCGTCGCGGAGGCGAAGACCAGCAGGTCCACGTCGTACGGGCTGAGCCCGGCCCGGCCCAGGGCGGTGCGTGCCGCCCGTACCGCGAGGGTGGAGGCGTACTCGTCCCGCGCCGCCACTCGGCGCGAGGTGATTCCGGTGACCCGTTCGAGCATCCGTGGCGGCAGGGAGAGCCCTGCGGCCGCGGCGATCCGGTCCTGGAGCTGCCGGGACGTCACTTCGCGTTCCGGCAGGGAGCAGGCCACCGCGGTGATGCCGGCACGGCGTGCCGGTCTGCGGGCAGCGTGGTCTATGTGCATGGGCCGGACGCTACGGCTGAGCTCGGGCCGCCTGCCTGAGCACGCGTACTCAGTGGGCATAGGTGATCGGCCGCTGTCTCCGCCCCGGTCGATGTCCGGCCGTGCGTGCGCCGCCCACGACGCCTCCGGAACCGGTGCACGCCGTGGTGCACGGGCGCGTCGCCGGTTCGCCCCGGCGCTGTGGAACGTCCCTTCCACAGGTGCGGGTCACGTCATCGGTGGACCGGCGGGGCGGGTTCCGTGCCAGTCCAGGACCATGACCGTCGCGTCGTCCTCGAGGTCGCCGTGGCAGGCGTCCCGTACGGCGGCCGTGAGGGCGCGGACGGTCTCCCTGGGGTGCAGGGCGCGGGTGTCACGCAGGAGCGTGGACAGGCCGGCCGCGGCGGCGCCGCGGTCCTGCATGCCGTCGGTGAGCAGGACCAGCCGGTCTCCGGGACGCAGGCGCAACTCCTGCAGGGCGTACGGGATCGGGGAGGCCACTCCGAACGGAAGGTTCACGGCGAGTCCGACCTCCTCCACGGTCGTGCCGCGCACCCGCAGGGGCCAGGGGTGGCCGGCGTTGACCAGTTCCGCGACGCCTGTTTCCAGGTCGATGCAGAACAGCTGACCGGTGGCCAGGCCCCGGCCGTGGGCCAGCAGGGCCTCGTGGGCGTGGCGGGCCTGTCTGAGGGCGTCGCAGCCGCCACGGCGGGCCCGGCGCAGTGCGCCGACCAGCAAGGTGGCCAGCAGG
The DNA here is from genome assembly GCF_044764905.1 of Streptomyces sp. NPDC093586. NCBI lineage: Bacteria > Bacillati > Actinomycetota > Actinomycetes > Kitasatosporales > Streptomycetaceae > Streptomyces > Streptomyces sp. NPDC093586. Next base: position 103,902 of record NZ_JBIWJA010000007.1, read on the forward strand.
GCCGAGTCGGTGTCGTGCCCCATGGCGTCCGTGATGGAGAGGTGCAGGGTCTCGCCGTCGAGGCTGTAGTCGTACGTGTCGCCTCCGATGTCGTCGGCCGGGACGAGCCCCGCGGCCAGGGTGAACCGGTCGGCCTCGCAGCACGCCGCCGAAGGCAGCAACTGGTGCTGGATCTCGGCGGCCAGGCTGGTCGTGGTGGTGCGCTGACCGACGTGGTACAGGTCGGTGAAGCGGCGGTCGGTGACGACGATGTAGGCCAGCGCGTGCGCCGCCTCGCCGACCTGTCTGAGGACGGTGTCGTCGGCGTGCTGCAGGATCACCTCCAGTACGCCGATGCAGTCGCCGCGGTTGGTGACCGGGGTGATGACGCGCTGTCCGCCCTGGCCGTCCGGTTCCACCCGTCGGCGCTGGCTGCGCAGGACGCTGTCGTAGACGCTGCCTTGCAGGTCGATCGGTTCGGTCCGGGCCGGGAGGCCACCGTCCACGGTTGCGGGCAACCGCACCAGCCGTTGGCCGATGAGGTCGACGAACAGGAAGGACACGCGCTCGGCCCCGAACCGCTTCTGCAGATTCCGCGCGACCACGTCGACGGATCCTCCGGGTGGCGCCGCCTCGGCAGCGGCCAGAAGCTCTCCCAGTTCCAGATCTCCACCGTCCACGGCACCCTCCTGTCCAGTGCCGTGACGTCTTCCCCGCAATCTTTCGAAGTCACCCGGCGTGGCCCGGACGGGGGGGCGGCGACAGCCCGCGCAGTCGAACAGGCCTCCGCGTACGGGACATCGTCGCGGCATGACGTCCGGCGGAGCCGCCGAGGACTCCGCCTGTCCCGTCACCGGCACGGCGGGCGGTCACCCGGCCAGGGCCTTGCCGAAGAACCCGGTGAGCTCGGCGACGGCGGGGGTGACGTACTCGTCCTTGTCGTACAGGTCGATGTGGGTGGCGCCGTCGATGACGACCAGTTCCTTGGGGCCGGCCGCCTTCTCGATCGCTTCCCTGCTGAAGTAGGCGGTCTCCGCCTCCGACCCGATGATCATCAGCAGGGGACGGGGCGCGATGAGCCGGATCATCGCGTACGAGTCGTACTGGGCGATCAGGTCGATGCCGCGCAGCAGCCAGCCCCGGTTCGCGCGGGGGTGGTGGCCGCGCGGGGTGCAGTAGAACTCGTAGGTCTCCCGGAACTGCCTGGTCGCCGTCTCCAGCAGTTCCCCGGCGTTGCCGGGAATCCATGCCTCCAGCCGCGGGGCCGCTCCGCGCGCTTCCGCGGTGCGCAGGGCACCGGCCTGATCGAGCATGGCGCTCAGGACCGCCGGGTCCTGGGTGCGGCCCAGACCCTCGCGGAACACCGAACCGAGGTCCACGGCGCTGACCGTGGCGACGCCCTTGATGCGGTGGTCGGTCTGTGCGGCGTAGGGGACGTACCCGCCGGAGGCGCAGATGCCCAACGCGCCGATACGGCCGGGGTCGATGTCGTCACGCGTGGTCAGGCAGGTCACGGCGGACTTGATGTCCTCGGCCCGCTGGAAGGGGTTCTCCAGTCCTCGCGGCTCGCCCTCGCTCTCGCCCTGGTGGGCGGCGTCGAAGACGAGCGCGGCGAACCCGGCGTCGGCCAGGCGCTCGGCGTAGACGCTCGGGCTCTGCTCCTTCACCCCGCCTCCCGGATGGGAGACGACGACGGCGGGCATCCGGTCGCCGGCGCGGTGGTCGGGGGTGAAGAGGATCCCTGCGAGGAGGAGGCCGTTGCTGGGGAAGGTGACGCTGGTCTTCATGTTCCGTCTCTCCTGGACGCGGACGAGAAAGTCTGTGACCGCGTACCCGACGGGCACCTTGGAGGCGGCCCGTCCACCCGGTCACGTCACCGACACTCGCACGCAGGACCTGGGCGGGTAAGGGGCGTCCTGTGTCCCCGGACTACGCTGTCCCGGGACAGAGCAGGCCCCCTCTCGCGAGGGTGACCGTCTGCAAGACCGTGTCCATGAGCAGGAGCAACGCGCACCCCAGCGAACCGGGCGCCTTCCTCAAGGCGCGGCGCACGGAGCTGAGCCCGGCCCAGGCCGGGCTGCCCGGTTCGTCCGGCAGGCGCCGGCTCAAGGGGCTGCGCCGGGAAGAGGTGGCCCTGCCGGCGTCGATCAGCCCCGACTACTACACGCGCCTGGAGCAGGGCCGCCGCCAGGCGTCCGAACCGGTGCTGAACGCCCTTGCGCGTGTCCTCCGGCCCGACGACGACGAGCGCGCCTACCTGTTCGAACTGTCCGGCCGGGACGCCGCCCGGCCCCGCCGGCGCACCGCGCAGAGGGTCCAGCCGCAGCTGCAGCGGCTGCTGGACGACCTGGCCACCACGCCGGCCGTGGTCCTCGGCCGGCGTACCGCCATCCTCGCCTGGAACCCCATGGCCGCCGGCCTGTTCACCGACTTCGCACGGATTCCGGAGCGGGAACGCAACTTCGTGCGGCTGGTCTTCCGCGACCCGGCCGTCCGGGCGCTGTACCCGGACTGGGGCTGGGTGGCCCAGGTCAGCCTGGCGCAGCTGCGCATGGCGGCCGCGCGGGACCCGAAGGATCCACGGCTGGCGGAACTGGTGGGTGAACTGTCCCTCCAGGCCCCCGACTTCCGACGGCGGTGGGGCGGCCACCACGTCGCCGCCCAGGGCGGGGGCACGAAAGTCCTGGACCGTCCCGTCGTCGGCCGGCTCACCCTCGACCGGTCCTTCCTCACCCGCACCGACGACCCCGACCAGCAGCTCATCACGCTGACCGCCGAGCCCGGCACACCCAGCCACGACCGTCTGCGCGTCCTCGCCTCGTGGGCCGCGCGATCCGCCGACCGGTCCGTGGCGGGCCGTCAGGGATCACACGGGCGGGTCTACGGGGCGGTGGACAGCTCCGACAGGTGAGGAGGCATCGTTCCTCCGTGGCCGTTCGGGGGACGGACGTCCCGCCGGCGCATCCGGGCGGACACACCGGCTGCCCGCAAAGACGTCACCCGAAGAGGCGATGTCATGAAGAACCTCCGAAGGGCGCCGGCTGTTGCCGTTGCCGCCGCGACATGAGCCCGCGGCTCGACTCGAGCCTGGTCGCGGCCGTCCCGAGGCCCCGTACGTCCACCGCTCCTGCGGGTTCGCGCGGCGACGCCCGCCCTCGAGCGCAGTGCACGCGAGCGGGCGTCACCGCGAAGGTCACGCAGGCTTCCGCCCCAGGAGAGCCAGAAGCTGCTGCTGAGGCGTGGCCTGCGCCGGAGCGGTCAGAGCGGGTGCGTACATTCCGGTAGCGGCGAATCGCTCCGCCATGGGGGCGATGGCCGTCAGGCAGGCCTCGACGGCCTCATCGTCCAGAAGCGTTTCGCAACCTGCGGCCTGCGCGAGGTCCCAGGCGTGTACGAGCGGTTCGACGACGGCCGTGGCCAGCACCCACTCGGCCGTCACTTCGCCGTGATGTGAGGCGACGCGGCTGTTCGGATCGGTGACGGCCAGCAGATCCAGCATGGACCGGCACGTGGCGGTCCAGGCAGTGGCCGGTGGCCCGACGACCGCCTCGGACGGGTCCCGAAGTGGCTCACGCGGTCCCTGGCCCGACAGCAGAGCGGCGATCTGCCGCTGGCCGTCGATGATGTGTCCCAGAACGTGTGAGCCGGTCCATCCCGGACAGGGAGAGGCGCTGGTCCAGCGGTGTGCCGGCACTCGTTCGACGACGTCGCTGACGCCTGCGAGTACGCGCTGGTAGCGCGCGAGGACGTGGTTCATCGCGCTCCCTTCGAGGCTGGTGTCGACAGGAGTGGATGCAGGGCGTCCCACGCGGCCCGGGCCAGTGCTGTTGCCGCCGTGCGGGGTGGCCCGGCTCCGCCCGTCAGCCAGGTGCGGGTGTATTCCTGAGCCGGTCCGATCCACACGGCGACCACCACGCTCAGGTCGGGCGTGCCGTCCCAGCCGCGGTCCCCCAGCCATTGGCCGACAGCTCGGAAGAACTCCCTGCTGCAAGCCGCGATCCGGGGCGCGTCCCTAGGCGTGCCCCAGTCGGGCGGTGCCGCGAGAAAGGCAGCCAGCTCCGGGTGCGCCTCCACCCAGGCGAGGTGGCGGTGCACGGCTGCCTCGATGCCGGTGCGAAAAGCGGCTTGAGGCGTCAGTACGGCCATCAGCTCATCCTGGTGCTGTTGGAGACCGTGAAGATAGACCTCCTCGGCAAGATCTTGCTTGGTGCGGAAGTGGTGGAAGAAGCTGCCGTTGCTGACCCCCGCCCGCCTGCGGACCTGCTCCACCGTCGTGCGTTGCACTCCGTTCTCGAGGAAGCAGCCGAGGGCCGCGGTCAGGATGCGCTGGTAGGTATCGGAACCCGACATGTCACCAGAGTACTGCTCTAGAGCAGTACTCCACATGCTGTTTCCGGGAATACTGAAAGGTGCCGAAGGGCGACACGTCGAAGGTCACCCGGCCCGAGCTCACCAACGGCCGGGCGGCTTTTCCGAGCGGGGCCAGAGGGTGCCCGACCGCTTCGGTCCGGTGGGGTTCTCGAGCGCTTGACGCATCACGGGGCCGCACAGAACGGGCGCCCGGCCGGTATGGGTCCCGGCCGGACGCCCGTTCCACGTGGTCGGCCTCCGACCCGGTTCTGTTGCTCTCCGGCCGCCACGGCGGTGGAGGACTCCCGGTGCGACCGGAGATGCCCACCACCTCTTACCGGGACTGTTCGTGCCGGGTGAACGCGGCGACCAGGTCGTGGGCCGTGTCGACGTCCGCTTCGGACACGTGGACCTCGGCACTGCGCGGGAACATGGCCTGCTCGTACGCGGTGAGCGCGGCCTCGACGTCGTCGGGGTGGGCGGCGAGGGCCTCGCCGAGTTCGGCGCCGTCGAGCATGGCCAGGTTGGCGCCTTCGCCGTTCGGGGCCGAGAGGTGGGCGGCGTCGCCGAGCAGGGTCGCCCCCGGCACCCGGTCCCACCGGTGTCCGGCCGGCAGCGCGTAGAGGGGGCGCAGGACCGGCGCCGTGTCGCTGTCGGTGATCAGCGCGGTGAGCTCCGGCGCCCAGCCGGCGAACTCCCGCGCGACCCGTGCGGTGGCCACGGCGGCGTCGGTGAAATCGATGGCGTCGAACCAGTCCTGCGGCTCGGACAGCCCCACGTAGGCGTGCAGGGTGTCGCCCCTTTCCCGGTGGGCGAAGATCTCCCGGCCCGGCGTGGGCGCGATCATCGATCCGCCGCCGACGGCCTTCGCGGTGGCCGGGTGCCGGGTTTCGGCGTCGAACAGGTAGGTCTCGACGACCGACTTGCCCGTGTACGCGGGTGTGGCGGTGGAGAGCAGCGGCCGCACCCGTGACCACGCACCGTCCGCGCCGACCAGCAGACCGGTGACGACGGTGCCGCCGTCGGCGAACGTCACCTCGTGGCGGCCCTCGCCGAGGCTACGGGTGCTGTTGACCTTGTGCCCCCACCGGACGGTGCCGGCCGGGAGCGAGTCGAGCAGCAACTGCCGCAGCTCACCGCGCTGCACCTCGGGGCGCTCCCCGGAGCCGTCGTCGGCCTTGTCGAACAGGACCGTCCCGTCCGGCTCGAGGATCCGCAGTGCCTGGCGGCCCTCCAGGACGAGACCATGGAACTCGTCCATCAAGCCGGCTGATCCGAGGGCGAGTTGTCCGTTGTAGTCGTGGATGTCGAGCATCCCGCCCTGCGAGCGCGCGGTGGGGGACGGCTCGGCCTCGTAGACCGTGGCCGGTATTCCGTGGAGGTGCAGGACGCGGGCGAGCGTGAGACCGCCGAGCCCGGCGCCGATGATCGTGACGTGAGTGGTCATGGGACTTCTTCCTGATCACAGACCGCTGGGCGGACCCGACGGGTCACGCCGGGAGCGCCGTCCAGCGGATCGGGACGGTGCGATGGTGCCGACCGGCGCCGTCGATGGCCGGCGCCGTCCTGATCCAAGGTCCCGGCAGCCATCGACAGACCACCGACAGACACCCGACAGACCCGGCCACCACCGACAGACACCCGACACCGGCCCCACACAGAAGGGCGGGCCCGGACCCACTGGGGCCGGACCCACCCTTCACACACCGCTGTTCACCGTGGCGCGACCGTGCCGCGTTCAGTCCGCGGCAGGCATCACCAGCGGTACCAGCGGCCCTTGCGGCCACCACTGGCCGCCGGACGGACGACGAAGCCCAGCAGCCACACCACCAGCACGATCACCGCGACCCACCACAGGGCCTTGAGGGCGAAACCCGCGCCGAAGAGGACCAGGGCCAGAAGAAGAACCAGAAGCAGGGGAACCATTGTCATCAACCTCCTGGCCCGACGTGTGCTCCCAACTCGCCCCGACAAACACGTGATCGCCGCGTTCCTTTCACGGAACGGGGGGCATACGCACACACCCTGCCGATCCTCTGGGCGCCGAGCGGGGGCTGACACCCGCGCGGCGGACGCTGTTTGACCTTGACACGGTGACAGGGTCTTCACTGCGTGCCGAGGAGGTGGTCTCCATGACGGCCACGAGACAGGACACGGAGACGACGCGTACGCTCCGGGCCTTGGAGGACAGCCGTTCGTCGGTGCGGCTGCGGGCCGCTCTGGCGGCCGGTTCGGCACCTGACCCGCGCTTCGTCGACGCGCTCGTCGAGCGATGCGCGATCGAGCCCGAGTTCCTGGTCCGCGACATGCTGACCTGGGCGCTCACCCGCCACCCGCTGTCCACGACGCTCCCCCGGCTGCTCCACGAGGTCCGCTCGGAACGCGCGCAGGCACGGAGCCAGGCACTGCACACGCTGTCCAAGCTCGGGGACCGGCGGGCGTGGCCGGCGATCACCCCCGCGATCCTGTGCGACGCCGACGACGAGGTCGCGCGCACCGCCTGGCGGACCGCGGTCGTTCTCGTACCGGGGGGTGAGGAGCCGGCGTTGGCCACGGTGTTGGTGACGCAGCTCGGGCGCGGCGGGCGGGAGACGCAGCTGAGTCTCAGCCGGGCGCTGGTCGCGCTGGGTGAGATGGTGGTGCCGGCGCTGTCGGCCGCGGAGTCGGCCCCCGATCCGCTGGTGCGCGCGCACGCGCTCGCCACACAGCGGCTGCTGCGCGACCCGGACGCCGGGTTCGAGTTCGCGATCGAGGAGGCGAAGCGCGTCGTGGCTCTCGGCGGGTCCGGCCATGGAGGAGGATAGGACGTCGTGTTGATCGGTGAGGTGGCGCGACGGTCCGGGGTCAGTGCCCGCATGCTCAGGCATTACGAGTCGCTCGGTCTGGTGCGTCCTTCGGGCCGGACCGGCTCCGGTTACCGGGAGTACTCCGGGGAGGACATCCAGCGGATCTTCCAGATCGAGAGCCTGCGTTCGCTGGGACTGTCGCTGCGTGAGGTCGGTCGCGCGCTCGACGATCCCGGCTTCGCCCCCTCGGCGCTCGTCGAGGACCTCATCCGTCGGACGCGTGAACGCATCGCGGCGGAGACCGAGTTGCTCACGCGGTTGCGCCGGATCCGTGCCGCGGACCCCGACGGCTGGGAGCACGTCCTCCAGGCCGTCGCGCTCCTCCAGGCACTGGGGTCGCAGAGCGCCGACGCGCGCCAACGCGCGGCTCTTTCCTCGGTCGGCGAGGTGCCGGTGGAGGCCCTGGTCGAGGCGGCGCTGCGCGAGACGGAGCCGCATGTCGCCGGAGCCCTTCGATGGGCGCTGGCGCGATCGGGCGACGGCGGTCCGGCTCTGCTGGGGCAGGCCCTGGGCTCACCGGCGGCCGCGGTACGGGAACGTGCCGTCCGGGCCCTCGCCGAGATGTCCGGCGACGAGGTCGTGGAACAGCTGCGGAAGGCGCTCGCGGACCCCGACCTCGCGGTCCGCGGACAGGCGGCGCTGGCGCTCGGGACACGCGGTGGGGCCGACGCGGTCCCGACGCTCATCGACATGATCGTGGAGGGCGGGAACGACACCGACGCGGCCGATGCGCTGGGTGTGCTGGCGAGCGACGCCGCGGCGGCGGACGAGATCGCGACCGGCCTCGTCGCCCGCCTCGCCGACGAGGCCGCTCAAGGACCCGCGCGCGGGCGGCTGACCCAGGCGCTGGCGGAGATCCCGGGGGTGAGGGCGTCACGCGCCCTCGTGGAACTGTCGCACGACGCGGACCGTGCCGTGGCGTTGACCGCGGGATACCTCCTCCGCCTGCGCGACACGCGGTGACGTTTCTTCCCGAACGTCCCTCCTGCGGCACGGAGCACCGGGTGGGCGAACAGGCATACGAGCGCGCGGCGGGGGCACGCGAAGAGCAGCCCGAACTTTCGCAGCACCGCAAGGAGGAGAGCCGTGTCGTTTCTCTGGGCCATCATCGCGGGACTCATCATCGGCCTGCTGGCCAAGCTGGTCGTCCCCGGGCGCCAGCCCATCCCGCTGTGGCTGACGACCGTCCTCGGCATCATCGGGGCCGTCGCCGGCAACGCGCTCGCCACCGCGTTCGGCGTACGCGACACCGGTGGCATCGACTGGATCCGCCACGTCCTGCAGATCGGCGTCGCAGCCCTCCTCATCGCTCTCGTCACCCCGTTCTGGGCCCGACGGCACGCCTGAGGCAGGTGCGGAGGGGTGTGTCCGCCGGTCGGTGACCGGCGGACACACCCCTTCGCACGTCCGAGGACGCTGCCGGTGACGGAGCACGTGGTCACCCCTTCGGGGCAGGGTCATCGCAGCGGTCCTCGCTCGTCGACGAGCAGGGTGGGCGTGGACAGGAACACCTCGGCGCCCACCGGGCCGTAGGCGATGTTGAACGTGTCGAGCCAGTACGACCAGCCCCGGAGCCCCATGGCGCTGCTGAAGCGGTAGTTGAGCTGCCAGCGCACCCACTGGCCGGGGGCGAGCCGCACCGCCGGTGGCCGTCGCGGCCGGGGCGGCAGGGCGAACAGGGGCTGGACCCGGGGGAAGACGCGCAGTCGTCCGTCGGCTTCCCGGAGCCGGACATCGACGTTGCCACGCTCCTCACGGTCGTGGTGGGGCTCGAAGCCGTCACGTTCATGCATGCGGATCACGTGTGCGGACGTGGTGCTGCCGGCGGGCGGCAGAGCGAAGCCGACCGGGGCCGCGTTCCGGCGCGAGGCGCCTTCCCCTCCCCGGGACTCCTTCGTCCAGGACGTCCGTATCCACTGGACGGTGATCTCCATCGCGTGCTCCCGCCGAGTCGGCGGCCGTCACTCCCCCGCCACTCGCAGCCGCCGTACGCGCGCGGGGGCGGGGCCGGTCGACTCGCGTGCGATGTACGTCGTGCGCAGGGTGTGGCGGCGGGGGCGGGCTGCGGAGCCGTTGATGCGGCGGACCAGGATGTCCGCCGCCAGCCCGCCCAGTTCCTGTACCGGCTGGCCGACCACGCTCAGCCGCGGCCGGACGAGCGTGGCCCACTCCGCGTCGTCGAAGCCGATGACCGAGACGTCGTCGGGGATGCGGGCGTCGAGGTCGAGCAGGGCGTCCAGCGTTCCGAGCGTGGCCACGTTGTCGGTGGTGAACAGCGCCGTGGGCCGGTCGTCGGAGCTCATCAGGTCCAGTACGGCGGAGCGTGCCCAGGACCGGTCGTACCCGGTGTGGCGGATCAGCTCGGCCTCGCGCGGGATGCCGGCGGCGCGCAGGGCCTGGCGGTAGCCGGTGAGGCGCTCGGTGGTGGTCCAGATGTCCGCGCCCGGTGCCAGCCGCACGGAGTCCTCGTCGCCGGACGCCGAGGTGACGACCGCGATGCGCCGGTGCCCCGCGCCGGTGAACCGGGCCACCGCGGCCTTGGCGGCACCGCGGTTGTCCACCACGACGGTGTCCAGCTCGGCACCGGTGAGCACCCGGTCCAGGAGGACCACGGGAATGCCGGAGGCGACGGCCTTGTCCAGGTGCCCGTGCTCGGCGGCGGCGGGCGCCACGACCAGGCCGTCCACGCGCCGCTCGATGAACATCTGCACCGCGGACTTCTCCGTCTCGCCGTTCTCGTCGCTGTTGGCGAGGACGACCTGCAGGCCGGCCTTGGCCGCGACGTCGGTGACGCCGCGCACGGCACGGGCGAAGTAGGGATTCTCCACGTCGGCGACCACCACGCCCAGTGTGTGGGTACGCCCGCTGATCATGCTCCGGGCCACCGCGTTGGTGCTGTACCCCAGTTCGGCGGCGGCGGCCAGGACCCGTTCCCGGGTGGCCGCGCTCGCCGACCCGTACCCGCCCAGGACCCGCGCGGCGGTGGCCTGCCCCACTCCGGCGTGCCGGGCGACGTCGGGGATGGTGACGCGGCGCGGCGGACGGGGGGTGCTCGGCATGGGCGGTCTCTTCGTCGGTGACGGCTCGGCGGACGCCGAGCAACGGGTCGATGAAATCCAGCGCCATTCAACCATTGACGGACGGCGCCTGCCGGTGGGTAAGGTACGAGCCCGTTGGTAACGTTATCAAAACCCACCGGCACCGCCCGCCCGCCTTTTCCGGGCGACCACGGCATGTCCGCGTGCACGGTCGCCCCGATCCCACGCCCCGAACACCGGAGGTATCACGGATGGCACCCGACACCCTCTCGCCGCCACCGGCCGCAGGCCCGGCCATCACCCTCGTCAACGTGGTCAAGGACTTCGGTGGTGCCCGGGACGCGGCGGCCGTCCGCGGCGTCGACCTCTCGATCGGCGAGGGCGAGTTCTTCTCGCTGCTGGGTCCTTCCGGCTGCGGCAAGACCACCACCCTGCGGATGATCGCCGGCTTCGAGGAGCCGACCGGCGGGCAGATCCTCCTGCACGGCCGCGACATGGTCGGCGTGCCGGCCAACAAGCGCGACATCAACATGGTCTTCCAGTCCTACGCCCTCTTCCCGCACCTGAGCGTCGCCGACAACGTGGCGTTCGGACTGCGCCGCCGGCGCGTACCGAAGGACGAGATCCGCGACCGGGTCGACAAGATCCTGCACACCGTCGAACTCGCCGACAAGGCCGACCGCCGCCCCCGCCAGCTCTCCGGCGGCCAGCAGCAACGCGTCGCGCTCGCCCGCGCCCTGGTCAACCGCCCCCGCGCGCTGCTGCTCGACGAGCCCCTCGGCGCCCTCGACCTGAAGCTCCGCCAGTCGATGCAGCTGGAGCTCAAGCGGATCCAGCGCGAGGTCGGCATCACCTTCGTCTACGTCACGCACGACCAGGCCGAGGCGCTGACCATGTCCGACCGGATCGCGGTGATGAACCACGGTCTGGTCGAACAGGTCGGCCCGCCGCAGGAGGTCTACGAACGGCCCGCCACCGCGTTCGTCGCCGGGTTCATCGGCACCTCCAACCTGATCGGCGGACGTCTGACCGCCACGGACGCGGACACCGGGGTGGTCGACCTGGGCGGCGGCGAGCGCATCGCGGTCGCGCTGCGCGGCTCCCTCGGTGTCGGAGCGGCCGTCGAGGTCACCGTGCGGCCCGAGAAGATCAGGCTGACCACCGGCCCGGCCGACAGCGCCAGCCGGGTCCGCGGCACCGTCCGGGAGGTGGTCTACCTCGGCACCTCCACCAGCTACACGGTGGAGACCCGCGACGGGGTGGAGATGACGGTCTTCCAGCCCAACGACGGCACCGCCTGCGTCGATCCGGCCCGCGGCGACACCGTCTGGCTCTCCTGGGCCACCGCCCACTCCTACCTGCTCACCACCGCACCCGGCCCCGCGGCGACCGCCACCGGCCCGGTTTCCCTCACCTCGCGCTGACGACAGGCAGACCACCATGCCCGAGCACTCCACCCCCTTCGCGCCCCGGCCGCGCGGACCGGTCCCGCGTGGCCTCTCCCGGCGCGGTCTGCTGCGCGCCGCGTTCGGCGCCGCCGCGCTGGCCCCGCTCGCCGCGTGCAGCGTTCCCGGCGCCCGCGTGCACGTCCCCACCGGCAAGGCCGAGATCGCCGCGGCCGTCAGCGACTTCTGGACCGGCGAGAAGAGGTCCGGAAAGCTGGAATTCGTCAACTACACCCAGTACATCGACGTCGACCCCGCCGACCAGGGCAAGCACCCCACCCTGGACGCCTTCACCCGCGAGACCGGCATCCGCGTCGCCTACGACGAGCTGATCGACGACAGCGCCTCCTGGTTCGGCAAGATCCAGCCCGAGTTCGCCTCCGGCCAGGGCATCGGCTACGACCTCATGGTCGTCGGCGGCGACAGCTACCTCACCAAGTACATCCAACTGGGCTACCTGGCACCGCTCGACCACAGCCGACTGCCCCACTTCGCCCGGTACGGCGGGGCCGCGTTCAAGAACACCTCCTTCGACCCCGGCAACGTCTACACCGTCCCCTGGCAGTCCGGCATGACCGGCATCGGCTACGACCCGGCCCAGGTCGGCCGGAAGATCACCAGCTGGCAGGACCTGCGCGACCCGAAGCTCAAGGGCCGGATCGGCATGTGGAACGACGCGATCCAGATGGGCAACATCGCCCTGCTGGCCACCGGCGTCGATCCCGAGACCTCCACCCTCGCCGACTGGCGCAAGGCGGCGGCCTGGCTGCGCGAGCAGCGCGACGCCGGCATGGTCCGCTCGTACTCCACGGCGACCTACCAGTCCTCGCTGCAGCGCGGCGACCTGGCGGCCTCGCTCGTGTACTCGGGTGACGTCTTCCAGGCCAACCAGAGCGGCTCGGCACTGGAGTTCGTCATTCCCGAGGAGGGCGGTCTGCTGTGGACCGACAACCTCTGCATCCCGTCGACGGCCGCCCATCCCGTCGACGCGCTGACCTACATGGACTACGTCTACCGGCCCGAGGTCGCCGCGAGGATCAGCGAGACCGTGCAGTTCGTCTGCCCCGTCCCCGCCGCGCAGCAGGTCGTCGCCCGTGACGCGGCCGCGGCCACCGGCGAGCGGCGCGCCGTGCTGGAGGCCCTGAGCACCAGCCCCCTGGTCTTCCCGACCGAGGACGACGAAGCCAGGCTGCACCACCTGCGGGTGCTCGACCAAGAGGAGGAGAAGCAGTGGAACGCGCTGTTCGAACCGATCTACCAGGCGTGACCCGCAGGCGCCGGTCCCGGCGTCCCGGGGCGGCGCTGGCGCCCTACTGGCTGATCCTGCCGGGCTGGCTGTGGCTGGCCGCCTTCTTCGTCACCCCCGTGATCGTGATGGTGTCGCTGTCGCTGCAGACCGGCGACTTCATCGACGGCTTCCGCCAGACCTGGCACTTCAGCACCTACGCCGACGCGGTCGGCACCTACCACGTGCAACTGGTGCGCTCCCTGTTCTACGGCGCCGCGGCCACCGTCTCCTGCGCCCTCATCGGCTATCCGGTGGCGTACTGGATCGCCTTCCGCGCCGGCCGGCACAAGTCGGTGTTCCTCTTCCTGCTCCTGCTGCCGTTCTTCGTCTCCTTCGTCATCCGCACCCAGTCCTGGAACGTGGTGCTCGCCGACCACGGCGTCCTGCTCGGGCCGCTGAAGGACACGGGCCTGCTCGCCGACGACTTCCACCTGCTGGCCACGCCGTACGCGGTGATCGGCGGACTGACGTACAACTTCCTGCCGTTCATGGTGCTGCCGATCTACGTCGCCCTGGAACGGGTGGACCCCAAGGTCATCGAGGCCTCCACCGACCTGTACGCCTCCCGGGCGGGGACGTTCCTGCGCGTGGTGCTGCCGCTGTCGCTGCCCGGGGTCTTCGCCGGCGTGCTGCTGACCTTCGTGCCCGCCTCGGCCGACTACGTCAACGCGGGCATCCTCGGCGGCCCCTCCACCACGATGATCGGCAACATCATCCAGACCGAGTACTTCACCAACCTCGACTATCCCGGCGCCGCCGCCCTGTCGTTCGTCCTCATGGGCGCGCTGCTGCTGGCCGTGTTCGTCTACGCCCGCGCTCTGGGCACCGACGAGGTCCTGGAGGTGGCCGCGCGATGACCGCCCAGACCGTCGCCCCCGCGACCGACGTGGCCGCCGCCACGCGACCGCGCCCCGCCCGGCGCGTGCGGCGCCGCCCCGCCCTCACCGTCTACACCGCGCTGGTGCTGGCCTGGCTGCTGCTGCCGATCGCCGTGATGATCCTGTTCGGCTTCAACGACACCGGCAGCAAGGTGAACTTCACCTGGCAGGGGTTCACCCTGGACTGGTACCGGCACCTGTTCGCCATTCCCAACCTGACCGCAGCCCTGGTCAACAGCCTGACCATCGCCCTGGTCGTCGCCGTGGTCGCCACGCTGCTGGGCACGCCGATCGGGCTGGCGCTCGGCCGCTACCGCTTCCGCGGCCGGGGCTCCGTGGACCTGCTGATGTTCGCCGCCATCGCGGCTCCCGAGATCGCACTCGGCGCCGCCCTGCTGTCGCTGTTCATCGTCATGGGCGTGCCCCGCGGCTACTGGACGGTCGTCATCGCCCACGTGGCGTTCTGCATCCCCTACGTCGCCATCACCGTACGGGCGCGCATGGCGGGGTACGACCCCACGCTGGAGGAGGCCGCCCGCGACCTGGGGGCGGGCCCCTGGACGGCGTTCCGGCTGGTCACCCTGCCGATGCTGCTGCCCGGCGTGGCCTCCGGCGCGCTGCTGTGCTTCGCGCTGTCCGTCGACGACTACGTCATCACCAGCTTCAACGCCGGCCGTACGGTCACCTTCCCGCTGTGGGTCTACAGCGCCAGCCGTACCGGCGTGCCCCCGCAGGTCAATGTCATGGGGACGCTGATCTTCGTCGGCGGCCTCGTCATCGCCGGGGCGAACGTGCTGTTCTCCCGGCGCCGCGCGGCCTGACCCGCCCCGGTTCCCCGCGCCCCTTCGGTCACCGGCTCACCGGCATCCGCCGGCCGGTGCGGAACAACCCGCAAAGGAAGTCATCACCGTGCTCTCTTTCAACGAAGCCGAGTTCGTCGCCCAGACGGAAAGCCTCGTGGCGCTGCGCCCCCAGATCGAGAAGGTCGCCGACCGGCTGATCGACGACGGCTACGACAACGTGCTCCTCGTCGGCGCGGGCGGGACGTACGCGCAGATGTGGCCGTACGAGCACCTCGCCCGGCGCACCTCGCTGCTGCCGGTCCGGGCCGCCGTCGCCGCCGAACTCGTCGTCTCCGGCGACGCCCGTCTCGGCGAGCGCACCGCCGCGGTCTTCACCTCCGTCTCCGGCACCACCGAGGACAGCCTCCGCGCCATCGAGTACTGCAAGGCCCGCGGCGCCCTCACCATCGGCTTCACCGGCCACCCCGACTCGCCCGTCGCGCAGAGCGTGGACACCGCGCTGATCTCCGCGCCCAAGGCCTGGCCGTTCGACATCCAGCTGCTGCTGCTCATGGGCCGACTGCTGTCCCGGCGGGGCGAGTTCGAGGGCTACGAGCGGCTGGCCGACGAACTGGCGGGCCTGCCCCGCATCCTGGTGGACGTCGCCCGGCAGGCCGAGCCGGTGGCGGCTGCCTTCTCCGAGGCCCACAAGGACGACGACTACCACTTCCTCATCGGCGGCGGGAACCTGTGGGGATTCACCTACCTGTACTCCATGTGCATCCTCGAGGAGATGCAGTGGCTGCGCACCACCCGCGTGCACAGCGCGGAGTTCTTCCACGGTTCGCTGGAGCTCCTGGAGGAGGACACGAGCGTGATCATTTTCCAGGGCGAGGACGAGACGCGGGCACTGACCGACCGGGCCGAGGCCTTCGCCAAGCGCGTCTCCAAGGACGTCACCGTCTTCGACACCCGCGACTACCCCCTGGAGGGCATCAGCCCGCAGTTCCGGGGACTGCTCGCCCCGCTGGTGCTGGACACCGTGATGGACCGGGTCAGCAAGCACCTGGAGCGGGTGCGGGACCACTCTCTCGACCTGCGCCGCTACTACCGCGTCATGGACTACTGACCACCGGGCCGGTTCCCCCTCGCCCATCCACCCCGCGCGCCGGTGCCCCGGCACCGGCGCGCCCACGGCGGGCGCCGCGTTCCCCGCACGCCGTGTCCGCGCCTCGGGAGACCTTGATGAACGTGCTCGGCTTCGGCGACAACACCGTCGACCGCTTCGTGGACCGCGGCACCGACTATCCCGGCGGCAACTGCGTCAACGTCGCCGTCTACGCCCGCCGGCTGGGTCTGGACGCCGCCTACCTGGGGGTGTTCGGCGACGACGACCTCGGCGCCTTCCTCCGTACGGCCGTGGCGGCGCAGGGCGTCGCCGTGGACCACTGCCCGGTGCGCCGGGGCGGGACCTCGGTCTCCACGCTGCAGGTGCGCGACGGCGACCGGGTGTTCCTCGCCTACGACGAGGGCGGTGAGGGCGTGCGCGAACCGCTGGTCCTGGACCCCGGCCTGCTGGCCTACGCGGCGTCGTTCTCGCTCGTGCACTCCAGCGTCTACTCCCGCACCGAGGCCGAACTCCCGAGGCTCGCCACGGCCGGCCCGCTGATCAGCTTCGACTTCTCCGACGAGGAGGAGTTCCGTACGTCCGCCTATCTCGACCGGGTCTGTCCGCACGTGGACCTGGCGCTGTTGTCGTGCTCGCACCTGGACGAGTCCGCGACGCGCGGGCTGCTCGCGGAGGTGGTGGGGCGGGGGGCCGGGACGGCGCTCGCCACGCGCGGCCTCGAAGGGGCGATCGCGTACGACGGGCGGGTCACGGTCACCGCGCCGGCCCGCTTCGCGGACCCCGGGTCGATGTCCGACACGATGGGCTGCGGAGACGCCTTCCTCGCCGGATTCGTCGTGGCCCTCCTGCGCGAGGGCTGGTCGCGGCGGGCCGCGCCGGCGCCGGACACACTGGAACACGCGCTGCGCCAGGGATCGCGGGCGGCGTACCACCAGTGCTTCGTGGAAGCGGCCTTCGGCCATGGCCGTCCGGCCCCGGCGGCGAAGGCCGGCCACGTGACGTGACGACCGGACACCGCCGTGGGCCCCGGTCCCGCCCGTACGGTCCGTTACGATGCTCGGCATGTCCGGTCGCGCGCGGAGCTTCGGAGCGGTGGCGGAAGCCTACGAACGGTTCCGGCCGGAGTACCCCGTGGAGCTGTACGACACCGTGACGGCGTACGCGGGCCGCCCGGTGCGCACCGCCCTGGAGATCGGCGCCGGGACGGGAAAGGCGACCCGTCTGTTCGCCCGGCGGGGAGTGAGGGTCACCGCGACCGAGCCGGACGGGGCCATGCTCGCCGAGCTGCGCAAGCACGTGCCGGCGGGCGTCGGCACGGTCCGGGCCGCGTTCGAGGAGTTGCGACCGGTGGAGCGGTACGGGCTGGTCTACGCGGCGGCGGCCCTGCACTGGACCGACCCGCGGGGCCGGTGGTCACGCGTGGCCGCGCTGCTGGAGCCGGGTGGCGTCTTCGCCTCCTGCGGCGGGCCGTTCCGGCTCGCCGACCCGGCCGTGGAGCGAGCGGTTCGCGCGGCACGCGCGCCGTTCCTGGAGAGCAACGAGATCCCGTCCCCGGACGGGACCCCTCCGGGGGAGGACATGCGGTGGCCGGGCACGGAGCTGCAACAGTCCGAGTGGTTCACCGACGTGCGGCAGTCGGTGCTCGCCCGGCGTCCGACGATGAGCGCCCACGAGTACGTCGGCCATCTCTCGACCGTCTCGGCCTACCTGCTCCTGCCGGCGCCGGAACGGGACGAGGTGTTCGGCCGGATCCTGCGGGTTCTGCCGGACCGGGTGGAGATGACCGCCGACCTCACCGTCCACCTCGCCCGTCGGCGCGTCGCGGACTGACGCGGCCGGCACGTCAGCCGCGCGGGAGGAGGAGGCGGGCCAGGCCGGCGGTGACCAGGAGGAGGGCGGCGACGGCCAGGAGGCCCAGACGCATGCCCGGCAGGGAGAAGGCTCCGCCGGGACCGGCGAGCACGCTGCCGAACAGGGCGACGGCGAGCGCACCGCCGGCCTGGCGGGAGGCGTTGAGCAGCCCCGACGCGATCCCCGCGCGCCGGCCCGGCACGGCCTCCATCAGCTGTGCCGTCAGCGCCGGCACCGAGAGTGCCCCGCCCACGCTCAGCGGCACCAGCAGGACCGGCACCAGCCACAGGGGGGTGTGTGCGGCCAGCGGCAGCATGGTCAGCATCGCCGCGCTGAACAGCAGCTGCCCCGTGACGATCACCGCCCGTCGGCCGACGCGCTCCGCCAGCCGCGGTGACACCAGGTTGGTCGCCGTCACCAGTGCCGACATCGGGACGAACATCAGCCCGGCCTCGATCCCCGACATGCCGCGCAGCTGCTGGTAGTACAGCCCCAGGACGAAGATCCCGCCGTAGAAGGCGGCGTTGAGGGCGAAGCCGACGGCCAGGGCGGGCGCCACGCGGCGGTCGCGCAGCATGCTCAGCGGGACCATGGGGTGGTCCTGCCGTGCCTCGACCCGGTAGAAGGCGTACGCGGAGACGACGGCGAGCGCGGCGGCGGCCAGGACCGGAGCGCTGGTCCAGCCCAGGTGGCCGCCCTCGATCGCGGCGAACACCAGGGCGGCCAGCGCCAGTACGGCGGTGAGCTGGCCGAGGCCGTCCAGCGGGGCGGGCCGCCGCGGGGAGCGCTCCACCCGCACCAGCAGGCCGAGGATCACCGCACCCACCGGCAGGTTGAGCAGGAACACCGATCGCCAGCCGGCCCCGTCGGTGAGCAGCCCGCCCAGCACCGGTCCCGCGGCCATCGCCACCGATCCGCCGACCGTCCACAGCGCGATGGCGCGGGCGCGCGCCCGGTCGTCCTCGTAGGCGTGGCGGATCAGCGCCAGTGAGGCCGGCAACACCACCGCGGCGGCGACGCCCTGGAGCACACGCGCGCCGATCAGCACGCCGATGCCGGGCGCGAGAGCGCAGCCGAGGGAGGCGAGGGTGAAGAGGGCGACGCCCCAGGCGTAGGCGCGGCGGGCGCCGGCCCGGTCGGCGAAGGCACCGGCGGAGAGCATCAGGGCAGCGAACATCAGGGTGTACGCGTCGACCACCCACTGCAGTCCTGCCATCCCTCCGCCGAGGGAGTGTCCGATCGCGGGCAGCGCGATGTTGACGGCCGAGACGTCGACCGTGATCACCGTGAAGCCGAGCAGCGCCGCGACGAGTGCGGTCGCACTCCGCCTCGGTGCGGCGGGGTCGCACTCGGGCGCCTCGGCCGGCCGGCTGCGGGCCTGCTGTCGTCGCAGGAGTGCGCGCTGCGGCGGCTGCACGGCGTCCTTCGGCGCGGTGTTCTCGGACGAAGCGGTGGACGGCGAGGAGGTGAGAGGCACGGCGGACTCCTGAAGCAGGCGACGGACCCGCTCCCGGGGGGCGGGTGGGCGGGCGGTCCCGTTCGCCGGGCCGCGGTCCGGCGTCGTGCGCCCCCTGGGCCCCGGCGGCCGGGCCGCCCGCTCCGACAGCCACTCTGCCCGGGCGCGGTCCGGTCCGGCAGACCGCGTCGTACCCGGGGTGGGGCGTTCCAGGCCCTGACACGGCCCCTCACGCACGGCGGTCTCCTGCGACAATGCCCGGATGGCAGCAACAGGGGACGCGCGCGGCACCGAACTCGGACGCTACCTGAAGGCTCGCCGGGCACAGGTACGCCCCGAGGACGTCGGGCTGCCGGCCGGCGCGGGACTTCGCCGTACTCCCGGGCTGCGCCGCGAGGAACTGGCCGCGCTGGCGGGGGTGAGCGTCGACTACTACATCCGTCTGGAGCGCGGCCGGGAGACCAACCCCTCCCCCGCGGTCGTGGACGCCCTCGGTCGCGCGCTGCGGCTGCGCGGTGACGGTTACGAGCGTCTGCACGAGCTGGCGGAGCTGGCCTCCGGCCGGCCCTCCGAACTGCCCGCGTCCTCCGGCAACGGTGTCCGTGAGTCGGTCCTGCGGATGCTGGAATCGGTTCGCCCGCTGCCCGCCTACGTGGTGAGCCGCTACAACCGTGTGCTGGCGGCGAATCCGCCCGGGCGACGGCTGTTGCCGGGGCTCTGGGACTGGCCGGAGGAACAGCGCAACCTGACCCGCTACCTCTTCCTCCACCCGGTCGGCCGGACCCTCTACGAGCCGTGGGAGGAGACCGTCGCCCGCTCGGTCGCCCATCTGCGGGCAGTGGCCGGAGCCGCCCCGGACGACCCCGAACTCACCGCGCTGGCCGGTGAACTGGTACTGAAGTCACCCGAGTTCGCGAGACTATGGGAGCGGTACGACGTCTGCGAGCGAGGCGGCGGACAGAAGTCGTTCCGGCACCCGAAGGCAGGGCCGATGACCCTCACCTACGAGGTCATGCAGCTGGCCCGGACGGGCGGCCAGCGGATGGTGGTCTACCAGGCGGCGCCCGGGAGCACGGACGAGGCGAACATGCTCCGGCTGGATCCGTCGCGGGCCCGCGACGAGCCGGTGCCCGCGGAAGGCGGGAGCGGCGCCCTCGTCCCGTGACCGCCGGCACAGCGCGGCGGTCCTGGCGGGGCCTCAGGGGCCCGCGCAGAAATCATTTCACCCGCACCGGTGCCGTCGGGTACGGTCACGGAACTGTTTTCCCTGCCGGGAGTTCATGAGATGCGCGTGCGGCCTCCCCGGCTGGTTCCAGGCTGGAAGTGGGTGTTTCTTCATGGCGTGTCGTATCAGTGAGCTCGTGCTCGGTTGCCGCGACCCCGAGGTGCTGGCGCGGTTCTGGTGCGAGGTCCTGGACTTCGTGGTGCTCGATCGCGAAGGGAACGAGTGCATCGAGATCGGGCCGCGCGAAGGGTTCGGCGGGCCGCAGCCGACGATCATCCTCAGCCGCAGGGACGAGCCGGAGCCGGGGAAGACCCGGCTGCACATCGACGTCAACCCCACCGACCGCGATCAGGACGCCGAACTCGAACGTCTCCTGAAGCTCGGGGCGCGCCCGGCCGACATCGGCCAGACCGGCGAGGAGCAGTGGCACGTTCTCGCCGACCCCGAGGGCAATGAGTTCTGCCTGCTCAAGGCCCGCCTCGCCCCGCTGTGACGGTGTGACCCGCACTGCGGGCCGGCCGCCGGGCCGGGGCACGGCCGCCGGTTCGGCCCCTGCTCCCCCGAAGCGGGGGGGGGCGCCCCCCCGGGGGGGGGGGCGGGGGGGCGCCCCCCCCCGCTTCGGGGGCATCACCGGATGGGCGTGGTCCCCTCTAGTGCCGCGGCAGGCGACGTTCGCCCCGTCGCGACGCCCGGCACGCTCCTCCAGAGGGGTGCCCCCACTCGCCGCACCGGACGCCGCTCCTCACCGGGCGAACGTCGCCTGCCGCGGCACTAGTCGAAGCGCTGGTTCGCCGAGCCGTCGCACTTCTGGATCCGCAGCGGCTCGCCCGGGCCGGTCAGGGTGAGGCAGAGTCCCCGCGCGGCCGCCGGCCGGATCGTGGCCCCGTCTCGGACGAACTTCTGGTGTGTCCCGCCGTGGCAGTTCCACAGGACCAGACCCGTACCGGCCGGGTACCTGGTGTCGGGGACGTCCAGGCAGCGGTCCTGGGTCAACTCGGTGTGGATGGTGCCCCGTTGCGGGTCGTACCACCAGCCCTGGTTGCGGCCGCCGTGGCACTTCCAGCCGAGGACACGGGTGCCGTCGGCGCTCGCGGCGGCGTCGGCGTCCACGCAGGTGCCGGTCGCCCGGCTGGTCAGCGGCCGGTAGACCGCGTCCCAGGCGTACGGGAAGAGGACCGGCTTCCCGGAGGAGTCGACGTCCGCGCAACTCGCCTCCCGGGCACCCGAGTCGTACAACTGCGTGAGGCAGGAGGCGAAGGCCGCGTGGCCGCGCTTGTTGGGGTGGAAGGACTGGCGGAGGGAGTTCTCGTCCGGCGTGCCGGGCTTGGAGAGGTCGATGTAGGCGCCCCGGGCCCAGGTGTCCTCCATGCAGACCTCGTGGCCGTGGAAGAGCCGGGAGTTGTCGAGGTAGACCGCACCGGTCTCGGCCGCCGCCTTGCGCATACCGCGTTCGAAGGCGGGGACGGCGCTGTTGCGGCCCCAGGCGGTGTCGGAGTCGTGCCCCAGGCCGCCGCAGGCGAGCTTGCCGGAGAAGTCCGGGTTGTCGCGGAAGTCGGGGCCGATGGGGCTGGGATAGCCCATGACGACGAGCTTGTAGTCGCCGTCGGCGTATCCCGCGTCCCTCATCACGCTCTTCAGGTCGCGCACGGTCTGCTCGACCTTGGGCACGAGGGCGTCGACGCGGGCCTGCCAGCCGGGGGCGTACTTGGGTTCGCAGGCACCCTGGAGGAGCAGGTAGCGCGTGACGCAGTCGGTCATGACGGGACCGAACTGGAGGTCGTCGTTGGCTCCGGCGACCAGCAGCACCATCTTGACGCGGGTGTTGCGCGCCTTGATCGCGAGGCTGTCGCTCTGCACGAGTTCGTCGGCGTACTGCTTCGAGCCGCCGATGCGGATGTTCCCGGTGTACGCGCCGGAACACGACACGTTGAACGTGAGGTCGGCGGGGATGCCGGTGCGGTGGATGGCGGCGTCCGGCGAGCGGTGGCACCAGTTGTCGGGGCCGTTGGTGCCGGGTTCGTAGGTACCGGTCCCCTCGCCGGAGATCTCGCTGTCGCCGAGCGATATCAGGCTGGTCCTGCGGTCGTCCAGAGGTCGTTCCGCGGGGTTTCCGTAGAGCTCGGTGGCCTCGGCCGCGCGGACGGCCTCCAGTTGCGGGGAGAGCGGTACGGAGGAGACGGACTCGGCGGAGCCGGACCGGGCGGCCTGCGCGGGGGCGGTGGCGATGGCTCCGCATGCCACCGCCACCGCGGCGGCAGCCGCCGTCAGCCAGTGGTGTCTGTGCCGTGTGCCCTTCACTGCACCTCCTGGTGGTGGGGTTACCAGGGGTTGTACCGGTCGGTAGGCACTGTGGGAACACGTGAAACAAGACAACCGCTCATCTTTTGCGGCTCGCACGGCAGCACGGCTCGCACATGGCCCGTCCGCGCCCGTCCGCGCCCGAACGCGACCCGCCGCCCGTCCGCCCCTCCGCGGGTCATCGCGGTGGGCGCGGGGTGACGAGGACGGTGACGTGTGCGCCGGGCCGCGCCGCCACGCGCGCGATCGCCGCACGGTCCCCCGGCAGCACGGAGGCGGTGGTCCGGGCGGCCCCGGTCAGCTCGAGGCGCCAGCCGCCCGCCCGGGGCGGCACGGAGATCTCGGTGACACCGCTCCCGGCCCGGTACGACAGCCGGAAGACGCCCCTGTCCGGCTCGTACGCCTCGGCGGTGACCCGGCCGGCGACCGCCGGGGCGTACGGCGCCGCGGTCCGCTCCTTGTTGGCCCGGAAGCGGCCCTCGGCGTCGACGGCGCAGTACCCGCCGCCGTAGCACCAGACGTAGCCCGCCCAGCCGGAGCTGTAGCGGTTCAGGGACGCCAGGGCGTCGCGGTAGAAACGCCCCATGTTCGGCAGGGAGTTGTTGAGCGGGCCCCACTCCCCCACCACGACGGGGACGCGGTACCGGCGCGGGTAGACGGTCACCGCGGCCTCGTACGCCTCGATCCAGCCGGCCGAGGGGTCGTAGTCGGCGCCCGCCTCCATCGCCGTGTTGT
The DNA here is from genome assembly GCF_044764905.1 of Streptomyces sp. NPDC093586. Lineage (NCBI taxonomy): Bacteria > Bacillati > Actinomycetota > Actinomycetes > Kitasatosporales > Streptomycetaceae > Streptomyces > Streptomyces sp. NPDC093586. The sequence continues at coordinate 127,202 of NZ_JBIWJA010000007.1, forward strand.
AGAAGTGGGGCGCGTAGACGGCCTTGGGGTCGTCGATCCGGCCCAGGCCGGTGGGGACGCCCTCGCCCACGATGGGGGTCGGCTCGAAGAAGATCCAGGAGTCGTCGTCGACGGAGCGGACGGCGTCGGCGAGACGGTTGTACATGGGGGTGAGCTGGTCGCGCTCGATGCGCCGGGCAGCCGTCGGCAGGTCCTCGCCCTGCGCGGTCTCGCCCATGGGCTCGTTGATCAGGTCGTAGCCGAGGACGGCCGGATGGTCCCCGAGGCGTCCGGCCAGCACCCGCCACATGTCCGCCTGGGCGCGCCGCAGGTCCGGGTCCTCGTAGAGGTGGGTGAACGCCCGTTGCACGGCCGGTTCGAAGTACTCGGCGAACCAGTCGTCGGGGTGCGGGGAGAACGCCAGCCCGTCGGTCCTCGTCGCCCACTCGGGGATGCCGCGGTGCCCGAAGGCGGGCCCGAAGACGTCCTGGTGCGCGTCGATCAGGACCCGGACGCGGTGCTTGTGCGCCCAGTCCAGGATGCGTTCGATCCTGCGGAGGTACCGCTCACTGTACCGGCCCCGCTCGGGTTCGAGGTCGTCCCAGAAGACCAGCAGCCGCGCGAAGCCGAAGCCCCGGGCCCGCAGGTCCCGGAAGTGACGCTCGCCGATCGCGGACAGGGCGGTCTCGCCGCGATGGGCCTTGTCCTCGACGTTCCAGCCGCGCAGGGTCAGCACGCGGCCCCGGTCGTCCGTGAGCCGGGGGATGGCGGGGAGAGGGTCGCGGTGGTCCTCGGCGACGGCCCCCGCGTGGGCGGTTCCGGTGGCCAGCAGGGCGGTGCAGACGAGCGCGGCGAACAGACGGCGGTACATGGGACCTCCGGCACGGTCGGTCGGCAGTGCCGCAGATCACATCAGGAAAGCTGAGGACTGTTCAAGAGTGCGGGCTCGTGCGAACGAGGCCCGTAAGACCGGCCGGGCCGCCTATCGTTGCGGCCATGGCCTTCCACCCGACGACGGAACCCGCCGTCTTCCACGCGGCGTTCCGGGAGCAGTTCGAGACGTTCCTCGACGAGCACCGGACCGCGCTGCACGACAGCCTCGACGGACTGACGGAGGAACAGGCCCGCCGGTCGCTGGTCACCTCCAAGACCACGCTGCTGGGCCTCGTCAAGCACGCCACGTTCGTCGAGAAGGTCTGGTTCGACGAGGCGATCACGTGCCGGTCCCGCGCCGAGATCGGGATTCCGGGCTCGCCCGACGAGTCGTTCGATCTCCACGGCGACGACACGATCGCCTCGGTCCGGCACGCCTACCGGGAGACCTGTGCGGCGTCCCGCCGCGCCACGGCGGAGCTGACGCTGGACGACCTCGTGCGGGGCAACCGCCGAGGACCGCTGCCGCTGCGCTGGGTCTACCTGCACACGCTGCGTGAACTGGCCCAGCACTGCGGCCACGCGGACATCCTCCGCGAGCAGATCCTCGGCGGCACGACGCGCTCCGTCTGACGGCCGGCCGCGGGGTTCCGCCATGAGCCTCCGCCGCCCGGTACGTGTGGCGCGATCATGTTGATCTTGTGCACCTTTGCAGCCGACGCCATGGAATCCGGACAAGTCCGCCCATCTCTCCACGTGATCTCCGGCGACTCCGTGATAACACGAGGTGATCATTTCCGAGAGGGGCCTACGTTCTCATGGGTATCTTCAGCCGCCGCCCGTCCACCGTGGTCGAGCCCACGCCGACCGGCCGCTCCGGTGCGCACGGCGCGGAGGCCGAGACCACCGGTGCCGCGCTCGACCCGGCACTGCGGTCCCTGACCGGGCACTGGACCATCGACCGCCCGCACAGCCGGATCGGATTCTCCGTGCGGCACGCGATGGTCACGACGGTCCGGGGTGCGTTCACCGACTACGACAGCGCCTTGTACTTCGACGGCGCCCGGCCCTCCGAGTCGCGGGCCGAGCTCGTCATCAAGGTCGCCAGCGTCGACACGGGCGTGGAACAACGGGACGGGCACCTCGTCGGCCGCGACTTCTTCGACGCGCGCCGCTACCCGGAGATGGTTTTCCGCAGCACCTCCACCGTCCACGAGGGCGGAGAGAGTTTCCGCATGACCGGGGACCTGACCATCCGCGACGTCACCCGGTCCGTCGACCTCCAACTCGACTACCTGGGCTCCGTCATGGATCCGTTCGGCTTCGAACGGGCCGGCTTCGACGGCACCACCACCATCGACCGCACCGAGTGGGGCCTGGTCTACAACCAGCGCCTGGAGGCGGGCGGCGCGATGGTGAGCGAGAAGGTCCGGCTGCAGTTCGACATCTCCGCGATCCGGTCCGCGTCGTAGACCCGGCCGCTCCGTGACTCCCCCCGCACAGGTCAGCCCGTGGCGGCCGGGCCGGGCGGCAGGTGGACGGTCATGATCAGGTGGCAGGGCCCGTCGCCCGCGCCGCGGTAGGCGTGGGGGGCGTCACCGTCGAAGGTGGCGGTCTGGCCCGCGTGGACGGGGTGCTCGGCGCCGTCGACGACGAGGGTCATCCGCCCGGAGGTCACGCTGACGGTCTCGACGACTCCGGCCTGGTGGGGGTGGCTGGGGTACTCCTCGCCCGGCTCGAGTCGCCAGCGCCAGACCTCGACCGGGGCGGGGCCCGTCGTCGTCAGCATCAGCCGGGCCTCGCTCCCCCGCTCCCCGGCCCACAGCGGCATCACGGCGTCGGCGGACACCACCCGGACGCGGCCTTCGGCCGGCCCTTCCATCAGGGCGGACACCGAGACGCCGAGGGTGTCGGCCAGCCGGACCAGGGTGGCGAAGTTCGGATTCCCCTGGGCCTTCTCCAGGCCCACGAGAGCCCCTTTGCTGACCTTCGCGCGCCGGCCGAGCTCGTCCAGGGACAGGCCGGCGCGGGCACGGGCGGCCCTGACGTTGTGCGCGAGCGTGCGCAGAGCCGCCTCGGTCTCGGTCATTCGTTCCCCATCCCGACGAGTGGACCACTTCACTGCACCGCCCGGTCGTTCGGTTGACAACGGACGGTCGTTCCATTGTACGGTCTGGTCGTTCCGTTGAAAAAGCAAGGGATGGACGTCCGTGATCGCTCTCCTGCTGGCCCTGGGCAGCTCCCTCGCCTACGGCTGCGCCGACTTCCTCGGCGGTCTCGGCGCCCGCAAGGCCCACGTCCTGCGCACCGTCATGGTGGCGGCCCCCGCCTCCCTCACGGTCGAGCTGCTGCTCTGGCCCGTGCTCGGCGCCTCGTTCAGCACCGGCGCTCTCACCTGGGGTGCCGCGTCCGGCGTCGCCTCGGCCGCCGCCTTCGCCCTGCTCTACCGGACCCTGGCGATCGGCCCGATGAACGTCCTCTCGCCGATCACCGCGCTCGTCTCCGCCGTGCTCCCGGTCGGCGTCGGCCTCCTGCAGGGCGAGCACCTCGGCATCGCCGGCCTTCTGGGCCTGCCGCTCGCGCTGATCGCCGTGGTGCTGGTCAGCGCCGGACACGGCGCCGGGTCGGCCCGCCCGTCGCGCACCGCGCTGCTGCTGGCCCTCGGCGCGGGCGCCGCGATCGCGCTGCAGCTGGTCTTCCTGCACCAGGCGCCGTCCGACAGCGGCGTCGCCCCGCTGATCATCGGCCGTGCCGTCTCCTCGGCCGTCACCCTGGCCGCGGCCGGAGTGATGTTCCGCAGGCTCGGGACGGAGAAGCCCGCGTACGCGGTGTCGGCGACCGCCGGCGTCCTGGACTCGGTGGCGAACCTGCTGTTCCTGCTCGCCGCCCGCAGCGGGGACCTCGCCGTCGTCGCCGTCATCACCGCCCTCTACCCGGCCGGTACCGTACTGCTCGCCCGCGGCGTCCTCGCCGAGCGCGTCCACCGCGGCCAGCTCGTGGGCCTGGGCACCGCCGCCGTCGCCGTCAGCCTCCTCGCCCTCACCTGACCCGCCCCCTCAGCACCGCCGCGCAAGGAGCACCGCATGTTCATCCAGCCCTGGGACGCCGGCCTGGACGAGACCGAGTGGCAGACCTGGATCGCCGACGGACACGACTTCGGTGTCCTCAGCGTCAACGGCCTGCCCGGCGAGGCGCCCGTCGCCGTCCCCACGCACTTCACCGGCGGCCCCGGCCACCTCCTGATCCACCTCGCCCGGCCGAATCCCGTCTGGAAGGCGATCGAGAACGACGGGAACGTCCTGTTCACCGTCTTCGGCGACTACGCCTTCGTACCCGGCCCCTGGCGCGCCAAGCCGGACACGCCTCCCACCGACGGCGTTCCCACCAGCTACTACACCGCCGTCCAGTTCACCTGCCGCGCCACGATCGTCGACGATCCCGAGGCCAAGGCCGAACTGCTGCGGCGCCAGATGGCCCACTTCCAGCCCGACGGCGACCACGCCCCCCTCGCCGTCGACCGGCCCCCGTACGGCCGGATGCTGTCCGGCATCCGCGGCCTGCACCTGGACGTGACCGACGTGCGGGCGAAGTTCAAGTACGACGACCACAAGCCGGTCGAGCACCGTGCCGCCGTCGCCGACCGCCTCACCGAACGTGCCCAGGGGCTCGACCTGCCCACCGCCGCCCAGCAGCGTCGCCGCCTGGACCGCACCGGCCCCTGGAAGCCCTGACCGCCCGCCCCGCACGAAGGAACGGAACACCGCCTCCCATGACCGCTTTCCGCATCACCCCCGCCGTCGCCGACGCCTTCCCCGACACCCTCATCGCCCTGGTCACCGCCGACGGTCTGCGCGGCCGCGAGCCCTGGCCCGACAGCGCCGCCGCGCTGGAGGCGCTGGAACAGCAGCTCGCCGACGGCAGCTGGCAGCCCGCCGACGAGGCCGACCCCCGCATCGAGGCGTGGCACACCGCCTACCGATCCTTCGGGACCAACCCCCGCCGCATCCGCCCCAGCGTCGACGCCCTCGGCCGCCGCATGGCCAAGAAGGGCACCCTGCCCCGCATCAACCCGGCGGTCGACTCCTACAACGCCGTCTCCGTCCGCCACGGCCTGCCCGCCGGCGCCTTCGACCTCGCCCACGTCACCGGCGACGTCGAGATCCGGTACGCGGACGGCACCGAGGAGTTCACCCCGCTCGGCGAGCCCGGCACCGTCGAGAACCCGAAGCCGGGCGAGGTCATCTACGCCGACACCACCGGCGTCCTCACGCGCCACTGGAACCACCGCGACGCCCACCGCACCCGCGTGACCGAGGACTCCACCCACGTCGCCTTCGTCCTCGAAACCCTCCACGCAACCCGCGACGGTCACCTCCTCAAGGCGGCGGCCGAGGAGCTGCACGGCCTGCTCGCCCCGCACAGCGACCGGGCCCGGGTGCTCCACCTCACCGCGGAGCAGCCCCGGGCCGCCGTCTGAACCTCCGCCGTCCGCGGACGGCGGGCCCGGGACCGCCGTGGTGATGTGCGTCACTGTGCGGGTGCTTCCGGTCCGGCAGGCGCGATCATCACCGGATGGACGCTCGTTTCCTCGGCATCGGTGAACTGGCCGACACCCCGGCCGTGGCGGTCGTGATCGACGTCATGCGGGCCTTCACCGTGGCCGCGTGGGCTTTCGCCCAGGGAGCGGAGAAGATCGTTCTCGCCGAGTCGCCGGCCGAGGCCCTGTCGCTCAAGGCGCGCCGCCCGGACTGGGTGGCGCTCAAGGACGGTGCGCCCGCCCCCGGGTTCGACGCCGTCAACTCGCCGGCGCTGCTGCGCTCCGTCGACCTGGGCGGACGGACCGTCGTGCAGAAGACCACGGCGGGAACGGTCGGCGCCCTCGCGGTCAAGGAGGCGTCGCTGGTGCTGTGCGCCGGCTTCGTGGTGGCGGAGGCGACGGCCCGGCTCCTGCGGGCACGCGAGGGTGACGGCGTCACGTTCGTGGTCACGGGCGAGGACGGGCGGGCCGAGGAGGATCTGGCGTGCGCTCAGTACATAGCCCGCAGGGTCACCGAGCCCGGGACGGACGCGACCGAGTTCCTCCGCCGCGCCGACGGGTCGCGCGCCGCCGCCGAGCTGGCGCGGGGTGTGCGCCAAGGGTCCCATCCCGATGACGTCGCGCTCTGTCTCGAGCTCGACCGGTTCCCCTTCGCCATGGTGGCTGCCATGGAGGACTCGCTCATGGTCCTGCGCCCGTCCGCCCCTGTCCCACCGGCCGACGGGACGTCCGCCTGATCGCCGACGAGGTCCCGCTCCCGCCGGGGAGATCCGCGTCGGTCTGACGCAGGGCGGCGGCCACGAGGCCTTCGAGGGCCTCGCGCGGCACGTCGTCTCCGCTCACGAGCCGGTCGAAGACCAGCCCGTCGAGGCAGGACAGCAGCGTGCGCGAACGGTTCTCGACGTCCGTCACGCCGTGCCCGGCGAGGAACGTCCGGACGGCCTCGCGGCCGGCGTTCTCGCGGGGTACGAGGATCTCCCGCAGTTCCGGGTCGCGCACGCTCTCCACGGCGCAGGCGTAGCGGGCGAGGGAGCGGCGACGGCCCTCACCGGTGAGCCGCCGCCGGACGAGCAGCGTCATGGCGTCCACCAGTTCTCCGGCCGTGCGCAGGGGTGCGAGCTGTTCGGCCGTCGTGTGCAGTTCCGCCTGGTCGAGCTGGACCAGGCGGGTGACGAGTCCGGTGAGCAGTGCGGCCCGGGTGCGGAAGTACGCCGATGTGGTGCCGGGCGGCAGGCCCGCCCGGCGGTCCACCGCGCGGTGGGTCAGACCGCGGATCCCCTCGTCGGCGAGTACGTCGAGGGCCGCGTCCGCGAGGAGGGTGCGCCGATCCGTAGCCATGGCTCCTTTCTACACCTGTAGCACGTCGGATAAGATCATTTTTCTACAGGTGTAGAAGAAGTGGGGGCTCGTCATGGGCAACACGGCAGTGGTCGTCGGAGGAGGTATCGGCGGACTGGCCGCCGCGATCGGACTGCGCCGCATCGGCTGGGAGGTGACGGTCGTCGAGCGCGCGTCCGTGCTCGACGACGCGGGGGCGGGCATCTCGCTGGCCGCCAACGGCCTGCGGGCACTGGACGAACTCGGTGTGGGCGAGGCGGTGCGGGACGCGTCACGGGGCCAGTACAGCGGCGGCACCCGCACGCCGCGGGGTGGCCGGCTGGCCCGCATGGACGGCGCGGCGCTGGCGAAGGCGGTCGGCACACCCATCATGGGCATCCCTCGCGCCACCTTGCACCGGCTGCTGCGCGAGGCCCTGCCCTCCGAGGCCCTGCTGATCGGCACCGAGGCCGGCCCGGTACGGCAGACGGACCCCGGGACGGTTCACGTCACGTGCGGCGACACGGTCCTGGACGCGGACCTGGTGGTGGCGGCCGACGGCATCGGCAGCAGGATCCGCGCCCGTCTCTTCCCCGCCCACCCCGGCCCGGCCTACAGCGGCTCGACCGTGCTGCGCGCGATCACCGAGCAGCCCGTCGGGCTGCGCACCGACTTCGAGCTGACCTGGGGACACGGTGCCGAGTTCGGGCACATCGCCTTCCTCGACGGGCGCGCCGAGTGGCACGCGGTCCTCAGTCTTCCCGCCAGGACACGGTTCACCGACCCCCTGGCCGAGCTGCGCCGACGGTTCCACAGCTGGCACGACCCGATCCCGGCCCTGCTCGACGCGACCCGCGCCGACGCCGTGCTGCACCACGACGTCAACGAACTGCGCACGCCGCTCCCCTCGTTCACGGCCGGCCGGATCGCTCTGCTCGGTGACGCGGCACACGCGATGACCCCGAACCTGGGGCAGGGCGCCTGCCAGGCGCTGGAGGACGCGGTCACGCTGGCCGCCGCGCTGTCCGCCGAGCCCACCGTGGAAGCCGCGCTCGCCCGGTACGACGCCGAGCGCCGGCCACGCAGTCAGGCCGTCGCACGCGCCGCACGGCAGGCCGGGCGGATGGGCCAGCAGCTCTCCCACCCCGTGCCCGTCGCCCTGCGCAACACGGCGATGCGGCTGACGCCCTCGCGCGCCGCCATGCGCATGATCCTCCGGCACCACGACTGGACCCCACCGCGCCTGAACTGATCCGGGCCCGGTCCCTCCCGCCCGGACGCGACGGCCGTCTGCGCCCGGGCGGGAGGGACCGGAGCCGGTCCCGACCCGGATGTGCCGAATCCTCGCCACTGCAGACTTGCGACTCCGCCGAAGGCTCAGAAGCCGTGTTTGATCCTGCCATGACAAGAAGGGAGGTTCTCGCAACGAAGTCGGGCGGGATCGTCACGACGGCGCCCAGGGTGGGCGTGTGAACACTCCTGGAAACCAGCTGACGACGGGTATTGCCCGGTCCTGACCTTCAAGCAGCGACAACATGTGATCACACTGCACTCATGCAGAAAGTGAGAAGACGAGCTGCGGCCTGCGCAGTGGCGCTGATCCTTTTGGCCACCGCGGGCTGCACTGGGGACGGCAAAGCCGACAGCAAGCACAGCCGCACAGCCACCATCGCGGTAGACAAACCTGCGGCCTTGGCGGACGAGGCGGTGCACGTCCGGATCAGCGGGCTCATCTCTGGTGAAGAGGTGACCGTCACCACCCACACCACCGATGTCCGCAACATGGGCTGGTCGGGGCGCGCCGTGTTCACCGCGGACGCCAAGGGCATCGTCGACCTGGGGTACGCCGAACCCGAGTCCGGTACGTATCGGGGAGCAGACGCCATGGGCTTGTTCTGGTCCATGATCCCTGCAAAGGGAGATCCGGACCAGAGCGCGTTCGAGCCGAGCTACCCGCAGCGGTCGCCCTCTTATCGGATAAAGCTGGCCGTCGTGTCCGGTGGCCGTATCATCGCGGAGCGCCTCCTTACTCGCACCTGGACCATGGAGGGAGTGCGGCACAAAACCCTGACGGTGGCCAAGGACAAGCTGCGCGGGGAGCTGTTCCTGCCGCCCACCGGTGGACCCCGAAAGGCGCCGGTCCTCCTGCTCGGCGGGTCGGAAGGCGGTGTCACCGTCATCAAGCAGTTCATGGCCGCGCTCCTGGCCTCCCGCGGCCATCCCGCTCTGGCTCTGTGTTACTTCAACTGCCAGGGGCGGCCGCAGAACCTGGCCGGCATCTCCCTGGACTACTTCGCCACGGCCGCCCGTTACTTGCGCGGACAACCGCAGGCCGATGCACGGCGTCTCGCGGTGATCGGCGTCTCGCGCGGCAGCGAAGCGGCCCAATTGATGGCCCAGTACTACCCGGAGCTGGTCCAAGACGCCGTCGTCTATGCGCCCAGCCGTAACACCAACGGCGCCTACCCCACGGGCTGCTGCGGAACAGGACGCGCCGCTTGGACCAAGGACGGCAAGGAGCTGAACCTCATCCCCATCCCTCTCAATCACGTGCGCGGCACCGTACTGGCCGTCGCCGGCGGCGACGACCGCCTGTGGGGCTCGCTGTCCTCCGCTGAGTCGATCGCGCAGGAGCGCGGCGCGACCGGCCACCTGCACCGGGCCTTGCTCTACCCGAAGGCCGGTCACGGCATCGGCTCCTTCCCCTACCTGCCCTTCGGCGTCGGGTACGGAGGCGGCAGCCTCGGAGGAACGCGTGCCGCGAACGCGCGCTCCATGGTCAACAGTTGGCCGCAGGTACTTCAGCTACTCGGACGGTGACACGAAGGCTGCCCACCCCCGCCAGCTCCTGCATCGCACACAGGCACCACCGCATCCGCCCGTGCGCCACTCCTCGTCGGCGGGGTTGCCTCGGCCCGCATTGCTGACCGTCGCGAGCAACAGCTGGCCGGACATCGGGCCTCGCCCTACGGTAGCCGTATGGGCGACGCCAAGGGCTTCGTTCTGCTGCCGAAGAGGTGGGTGGTGGAACGGTCGAATTCATGGACGATGCGGGCCCGGCGAAACGCCCGGGACTATGAGCGGCTGATGTCCCACGCTAAAGCCCACGTCCAGTGGGCCTTCATCACGCTCATGTCCCGCCGCCAGACCGAGGCGTTGCCGGCCACCCTCGCAGCAGCCTGAAGACCATCACACTGCCGTTGCCGTTCGGAACGGCGACCATCGACGCTCAACCAAACGGCAAACCGGATCACCACCGCGCTTCACGCCCCGTGACCTGCGAAAACAGGATGTGACACAGCTTCTCAGGTCTGCGCCCGGAGCCGTCCCGGTCCTCGCGGACTCGGCGGGGCGTCATGGAACGCCCGGCCAGGGCGGCGCAGAACGGCAGGCGGCCGGTGCGGGGCGTTCGTCGGCCGGAAACCGGTTCTGGCCGGTGAAGGCCAGGGTTTACAGTCGGTGGGCAGTGGTCGCCCGCCGACGGGGTGGCGGCCCCTTCGGGAGCCGTGGACCATGTCCGTCGGTCACCGTCGTGAACCGTGAGCCGTCGTAGAGGTGGTAACCCATGAGCATCGTCGACCTGGCCGCACTCGGGGACTCGTTCACCCGCGACCCGTACCCCGTGTACGCCCGCTTACGGGCCCAGGGTCCCGTGCACCGCATACGGATGCCGGAGGGCGACGCGGAGGCCTGGCTCGTCGTCGGTTACGAGGCCGGGCGCGCCGCGCTCGCGGATCCGAGGCTCTCGAAGGACTGGAGCAAGGCGTCCCCCTCGTTCCCGCTCGGCGCCATCTCCTCCGGCCCCCACATGCTCCGGGCCGACCCGCCCGACCACACGAGGCTGCGCAAGCTGGTGGCCCGGGAGTTCACCACCCGCCGGGTGGAGGAGCTCGCCCCGCGCGTCCAGAAGACCACCGACGCTCTCCTGGACCGGATGCTCGCCGCGCCCGACGGGCGCGCCGACCTCGTCGAGGCCCTGTCCTTCCCTCTGCCCATCTCCGTCATCTGCGAGCTGCTCGGCGTACCGGATCTCGACCGCGATTCCTTCCGCGCGTGGTCGAACGACGCCCTCGGCTCGACCGATCCCGAAGCCCGCGCGACGGCAGCGGCGTCCATGGCGCGGTACCTGGAGCAACTGCTCGCGGACAAACGGCAGCAGCCGGGCGACGATCTCATGAGCGCGCTGATCCACGGTCCGGACGGTGACGGCGACCGGCTGTCCTCCGACGAACTCCGAGGCATGGCCTGGCTGTTGCTGGTGGCGGGCCACGAGACCACCGTGAACCTCATCTCCAACGGCGTCCTCGCCCTGCTCACCCACCCCGGGCAACTGGCCGCGCTGCGCGCCGACCTCACGCTCATCGACTCCGCCGTCGAGGAGATGCTCCGCTACGACGGCCCCGTGGAGACCCCCACGTACCGGTTCACCACCGAGCCGCTGACCATCGGCGACACGGTCGTCCCCGGGGGTGGCGAGCTCGTGCTCGTGGCCCTGGCCGACGCCGACCGCGACCCGGCGCGCTTCCCCGACCCCGAACGCTTCGACATCACCCGCGACGCCCGCGGCCACGTGGCGTTCGGCCACGGCATCCACTACTGCCTCGGGGCACCCCTGGCCCGCCTGGAAGCCCGCATCGCCATCCGGACGCTCCTGGAGCGCTGCGAGGACCTGACCCTGGACATCCACCCGGCGGCCATCACCTGGCGCCCGGGGCTGATGATCCGTGGCCCGCAGCGTCTGCCGGTGCGGTTCGCCCCGTAGCCGGTGGGCGGTTGCCGGTGCGTGCGGCCGTCGCGGAGACGGCCTCGGCCCGACGCGTGTACCGCGTGTGGGGCCGGGTAGGCGCCTCAACCGGATCAGTCAATTCCGTTTTGAGTCTGCCGTCGTACGAAGCTGGAGGAAGCATCGTGAACAAGCTGGTGCAGCACGTCACGACCACGGGTCTCGCCGCCGTGGCGGTCGGAGGCGTACTTCTGGCCGGCGGAGAGCCGGCGATGGCGGCGCCGCCGCAGCACAGTGGCCACTCCGGCCATCCTGCCGCGGTCACAGCCGAGCGGCATCCGGCCCGGAGGCCCGCCTCGCACCAGCGCGTCGACCCGTGGGTCATGGGCCAGCTGCGCATGTTCGATCCCGCGGCCGCCCACCGGCTCGCGGTGTACGACCCCTGGGTCAAGGACCAGCTGACCCGGTTCGCCGGACAGGTCGACTGAGCCGGCCGCGTCGGGTGTCCCACGGGCTGCTCGGTCCCGGGCGGAGAGAGGGGCCCGGAGTTCCGTCCGGAGCCGGGCCGAGGCGCCGACGGGCAGTCCCGTGCCGGAGCGGCGGCGGGCTTCGGCGCGCGGACCGCCCTCGGACCGGCCGTCGGCCTCGCGGCCGTGGCCGTCGTCCGCCGTGGCGGCGGCGCCTCCCCGACACGTCCCGTCCGGCCGTCCGCCGCGGATCGCCGGGACGAGTCCCGCACCGCGGGGCGCTGACCGCCGTCCGGCCGAAAGCCCTCCCCCGTGCCCGGGGAGCGCACCCGCCGACGGCCTCGCGCCCAGCCGCCCTCGGGCGGCCGCTCGCCGTCCGGGACGCACGCGGAGCCGATGCCACCGACCGACGTGACCGGGTACCCGCCGCCGCGGATGTCGTCCCGGTACTCCGGTGAGCATCCGGTGAGCACCGGAGCCGCCGTGGCACAGCCGGGGGCGACGGCAGCCGTGACGCGGACGACGCCTCGCCGGGCGCGTCGTGCGCCGGTTCGTCAAGGGGCCGGGTTACACCCCGAATGCGGGGGTCAGCGGTAGGGATCTTGTCCTGGTCGAAGGGCAGAGTCGCCGGTGAGCGACAGACCGGGCCGTGCCCGGCGGACCACGATCAGGGAGACCCTCATGCATCACCGACGCCTCGCCGCGGCATCACTGCTCACGGTGATCCTCGCCGGCGCCCTCGCACCCGCCGCGGCGGCACATCACGACGACCCCGTCCAGCGGCAGTTGGACCGGCTCGTCGACCGCGACGGAGTCCCGGGAGCACTGGCCTTCGACGGCAGGGTGACACGTACCGCCGGCGTCGCGGACCTGGAGTCGGGCCGTCCGATGGTCGACGAGAAGGGCCGGATCCGGATCGCCAGCAACACCAAGGCGTTCACCGCAGCGGCCGTGATGCGCCTCGTGGCGGACGGACGGATACGGCTGGACGCCTCCGCGGGCACCTACGTGCCGCAGCTCGCGAACCGCCCCGTCACCGTACGGCAGTTGCTCAAGCAGACCAGCGGGCTGCCCGAGTACACGGCACTGGTCGACTGGAACCAGGAACAGCCCGGCACGGACGAGGGCTACCTGGCTCTCGCGCTCGGAGAGGAGCCCGTCTTCGAGCCGGGCACCGACTGGGGTTACTCGAACACCAACTACCTGGTGCTCGGCATGGTGATCGACAAGACCTCGGGAACGGACTTCCGCACCTACGTCGAACGCACGATCCTGCGCCCCCTGGGTCTGAACGACACCTATTGGCCCGCGCCCGGAGAGCTGACCCTGCGCGGACCGCACGCCCGTAACTACGGTGTCCACCCGGCGCGTCCGGGGGCGGGCCGGGTGGATGTGACGGAGCTGCCCGGGTACGAGTTCGGCGCGTCCGGCGGGCTGGTCTCCACACCGGAGGACCTCAACGCCTTCTGGAACGGCCTGTTCGGGGGCCGCCTCCTGCCCGGCTGGGCGGTGCGTCTGATGACCCGGGACAGCACCGACGTCGGCGGGCGCGATGTCTATCCGACAGGCAGCCGCTACGGATACGGCGTCGCCGCGATCCCGCTGAGCTGCGGCGGCGTCTACTGGGGTCACGGCGGGGATCTGCCCGGCGACTCGGTCGGCGGTGGCCGGGCCACGTCCGGCCGTGGCACCGTCACCGTCTACTCCACGACCTGGGCGGCCGAGGGTGCGAGCCTGCGTCATCTGCAGGGAGCGGTGGACGCCGCGCTGTGCGCCGAGCGCCGTTGAGACCGGGCCGGACGCCCGGCGCGTCGCCGGCCGGCCGACGGCGCCGCGCCGGAGCCGGCCGGATGCGGACGTGAGGGGTCAGTGCCCGGTCGTCGCCCGTGTGTCATCGGCCCGCCGTTCGGCGGTGCCGGTGCGCCGGGCGACGACCCGTGCCGGGCGGGTCCTGCCGAGGAGCGCGAGGGCGGTGAGCGGGAGCAGCGTGAGAGCGGCCGAGACGGTGCCGACCGGGGCCGGGCCGGTCAGGCCGAGGGAGGAGTCCGGGGCCCGGCCGACGACGGCCGAACCGGCGGCGATGCCGGTGTCGCAGGCCGAGGTCGTCAGGGTCGAGGTGAGGGTGGGGGGCGTCACCGGCGAATCGGACGGCGAAGGAGCCGATCGGCACGCCGACCACGTTGGCGAGGGTCGGACCGCCCATCATGACGCCGACGGCCCGGGTGGCGGCGGCGGCGGCCCGCGGCGGCGGCGATCACGAATCCGACGGCCCAGAACGCGCCGGTGGCCAGTGCGGTGACGACGCGGGCGGCCGGGCTGTCGTCCAGCGTGGCGTCGACGGGCCGGCCGTCGAGGGTGTGGACGCCGGCGAAGAGCGACCGGGTGCCGGGGCTGCCGACGCCGTGGTCGCCACCCGCGGAGCCCGGGTGGCCGCCGCCGCGGGGGCGCCGATGGGGCGTACCGCCCGGTCCGGGGCGAGCGCGGCTACGCACGGGCGCGGCGTATCCGGGCCGCGACGAGCCATCCGGTCGCCGCCCCGACCGCGTACCACAGCAGGTCCGGTGCGTTGAAGGTGGAACCGAGGACCAGGCGGGCCGCCGTGCTCTGCCGGGAGAGCGTTGCCGGCAGGTCGGTGAGCTGCAGGAACTCGACGCACCAACTCACCGCCAGGGCGGCTGCGCCGGCTTTCCACGGTGTCACCCGCGGCGCCGCCAGGACGACGAGGGCGAAGACCAGCAGGGTGTAGAGGGCGTCACCGCCGTACTTGGCCACATCGCCCTCCGACACGGCCCTGAGGCCCGTCCCGGCGCCGACGATCACCAAGGCGGCCGCTCCCGCGGCACGGCGCACGCGCGGGGGATCGTCGTCGCCACGGGCGCGGGTGCTGGTGGTTCGAGACATGCGGTCATTCTGCTGGACGTCCGTCGTCCGACCCGGGCGAGCGTCGCTGCCGACGCCCTCTGGCGTACGCGCGTAGACCTCGGGCACCATCGTCGTGCACCACATGCTCGACCACCCCACCGGCAGCATGACGCACTGCATGGAGGTTCCTTCATGAAGTCTCCGACGGTCCCCGCCGACAGTCCTGCGGCGGCGAAGAGAGCGCGGCACACGAGAGGCACACGCATCCGGTCGGCCGTCACGGCCCTCGCCCTGGTGGCCGCGCCCGGCGCCGTCGTCGTCGGCAGCGCCGGCGACGCGTTCGCGGTGACCAAGATCAGCCATGCCACCGCGACGTCGATGTTCCGCGAGGTCGGGATCACCTGGTCGTCCTCCGGCGGCTGTTCCGACCGCAACAACTCGTCCTGTACGTCCTTCGACCAGCTCAACCTCGCCACCGCTCAGGGCGCCCAGACCCTGAAGCGGGCCAGCGGGTGCGCGCTGAACATCACGGGCGGGACCGAGACCGGACACGCCTCCGGCACGTACTCGCACTGGAACGGCTACAAGCTGGACTTCAGCAAGTACACGTGCGTCGGCAACTACATCAAGAACAGCTTCACCTACATCGGCCTGCGCGGCGACGGTGCTCCGCAGTGGCGGTCCGGCTCCGGCAACGTCTACGCCGACGAGGGCAACCACTGGGACGTCACGTACTACAACTGCGGCGGCTGCTGAGCCCGAACGGCGGTCGGCGCGGGAACGGGACGGGACACGCGCGACGGCGTTCGCCGGGTGCGCGTGTCCCGAGGCGGCGCGTCGGGGTCAGGAGGCGACGAAGCGGGCGATCTGGCCGAGCACGAGCGGGTCCGCCAGGAAACCGAGGTGGGTCTGGCAGGCCACGTTGTTGTTCGTCGCGCCGCTCAGCCGCGTGCTGGTGAACGGGATGATGATGCCGTCGCACGCCGAGTACCAGGTGGCGTACCGGGTGGAGCCCGGCGTCTCGTCACCGGCGGAGATCTGGGAGATGAACGAGGAGCCCGGATACATCTGCCGGCAGGTGGTGTAGATCAGACAGGCACCGGCGGAGGTGGTTCCGTGGTTGGCGCCGGCGATCGAGGCGAGGTGGCTGACGCTGGTGTTGCCGCCCAGCACCTTCAGGTAGTACTGGCTGACCAGGCCGCCCATCGAGTGGTTGACGACGGCCACCTTGCTCGCACCGGTCCGCGCCTTGACGTTGTCGACGAAGGAGGCGAGACCGCGGGCGTTGGTGACGTTGTCGCCGTAGGAGTTGTACTCGTAGGCGAAGAGGCGGGAACCGGACCAGCCGTTGAGCCGGAAGACGTTCATGGCGGTGACCCAGTTGGACGCGTTGCCGGTGTATCCGTGGACGAAGACGACCGGCGTGCTGGTGGACAGCGGCCGGGCGTCCGTGCCCGCCGGCCGGGTGGAGACGGCCGGGGCGGTCGCGGTGTCCGCCGCGCCGGCCGTCGGGGCCGACGAGAACAGACTGAACGCGACGGCGGCGGCCGCGAGTACGCCGAGGAGCCGACGTGGGGAACGGCGACGCATGGAGCCCTCCGGGAGGTGGGGTCGGGAGTGCGTTGACCCGACCCAGATTCCCGGGGGCCCGAGCGGTTGCCATCGGTGAAATCACCAGTGCTCACCGGGGCGCCGGCCGGGGCGATCCCGGCCGGCGCGTGGTGGCGGTTCAGTCGTCGGAGTAGCTGAAGTCGCCCACGGTCCAGGCGCTCACGTCCTCGATCGCGACGCGGTACATCCCGCCCGTCTCCGGGATCCCCACCGTGCCCTGCAGGATCCGGGCAACATGGAAGTGCAGGTGCGTGGGCGGCCCCTCCTTCTTCGCGGGGGTGTCGAAGACGGCGGAGAACTCGCTCAGTTGGGCGGAATCCGTCAGGACCTCCGACACCCTCTGCCGCCATACGGCTTCGGGAGCCAGGCGACCGGTGACCACGGCACCACCGGTGACCACGGTCAGGGACATCTGACTGCTCTGCCCGGACTCCACGAGGGCGGCGATGTCAATGATCAGCTCGTCAGGCTTCGGCATGAGACCGGATTCTATGCACCGGAAGCCACCACCAGGGAGCGCGGCTGCCCGAAGGGCCTCTGTGGCGGGCTCGTACGAGCCCTCGGCCCCTCACGGAAGGTGCCGGCTCCGGAGCCCTCGGCCGGGCCGGCCGCACCTGTCGCCCGGGCACGCCCGGCGCTTCCGCCGGCCGGCGGTGACGTGGGCGAGCCCTGTGCCGGCCGCGGACGACACCACCCCTCACCGGCCGCCGCCGGACGGTGCCGACGTCGCGCGGACGGCCGCGGCGAGGGCGTTGCCGATGGCCCGGGCGCCTGAGGCGTTGGGATGCAGAGGCGCGGCCAGGTGGGAGGGGACCAGGCCCTCGAAGTAGCGGTCGGCGGGGGCGGCGCAGATGTCGTGCCCGATGCTCAGTGTGTAGGTGTCGACGAAGGCGGCACCATGCTCTTGGGCCGTCCGCTTCAGTACGGCGCTGAGGTGGTCGATCGCGCCCTGGAGGTAGTTGGCGTCCTGCTTCCAGTAGGGCTGGGCGGGGTAGCAGCCGTCGGGCCGGAGGTAGTCGCCGTAGCCGACGACGAAGATCT
This sequence comes from Streptomyces sp. NPDC093586, assembly GCF_044764905.1. Taxonomy (NCBI): domain Bacteria; kingdom Bacillati; phylum Actinomycetota; class Actinomycetes; order Kitasatosporales; family Streptomycetaceae; genus Streptomyces; species Streptomyces sp. NPDC093586. Next base: position 144,612 of record NZ_JBIWJA010000007.1, read on the forward strand.
CGGCATCCGGCGCCCGCCGGGCGATGTCGTCCAGGGCGGTGGCGAAGACCGGTGCCCAGGCGTCGATGCGGGACCTGATCCGGTCGGTGCCGCCGGCGGTGTTCTTCTTCGCGCAGCTGGTGCCGCGGGGCTCGGGCAGGATGTTGACGCAGCTCAGCGCTTCGTCGAAGAGGTCGGTGTCGTTGCCGCCGATGGTGATGCTGACGAGGTCGGTGTCGGGGGTGAGCGCGTCGTACTGGGGTGGGGTCCCCGGGTGCTGGGCGGTGCTCAGATGGCCGACGGTGGCGCCGGAGCAGCTGACGTCGGTGAGCTTCGCGTCCAGGGCCCCGGCCGCGACGCGCGGGTAGCCGGCCAGGGAGCGCAGGCACGCGGGGTCGTGCGGGTCGGACGGCGGTACCAGCGGGGCGGCCGCGTAGGAATCGCCGAGCGCGACGTACTGCAAGGGGTCGGCGGCCGAGGCGGTCGTGACCGGAGCCGTGGCCGATACGCCCCCGGCGGACAAGACGATGGCCAGGGCCATGCGCAGGGCTGTCTTCAAGAATGCCTCCGTTCGGCACGCACGCGTGCGGGATCCTTTCCTACTACGCGCACGTCCGCGCGGGCCCGCCGCCGCACGGGGATGTCATCCCTCCGCACTGCGACGGAACGGTTCGGCGGGCCGCGCTCGGTGCCGGGCGACGACGGTGGTGCCCCCTTACGCGTCCCGGTCGGCTTCCCGGGCCGCACGCTCCAGCCGGCCTCGGTAGCCCTCCCACCACGCCGGGTCGCCCGGCGCCATGCTGTCGTTGCCCCTCCTCTCCCCGACGCCGCCGTCGATGAGTTCGCGGACGATGTCGGCGTGCCCGGCGTGCCGGTGTGTCTCGGCGATCATGCGCACGACGGCATGGTGCAGCGTCACCTCGGCCCTGTCGCCGGGCCACCACGGCACCTTGCCGGTCGTGTCCAGCGCCAGCGCGTCGATCGTCGCGTCCGCGTGGGCCCACGACCGGCGGTACAGCGCCACGATGTCCTCGCGCGACTCGTCGGCGGTCGCCCACATGTCCGCGTTGGTCTCGGCACCGTCCTCCAGCCAGGGCAGCGCCTCACCGGACGGCCGCCCGAAGACGTCGCCGAGGTAGCCCAGTTCCATGCTGGCCACGTGCTTCACCAATCCCAGGAGGTTGGTGCCCGTCGGCGTGAGCGGGCGGCGTATGTCGTACTCCGAGAGTCCTTCGAGCTTCCACAGCAGCGCGTCGCGGGCGGACTGCAGGTAGCGGTGAAGATCGGCCTTGGCATCTGACGTGTTCATGAGGCCAGTCTGCCGCTCGCGTGCCCCGCGTCCCATCGGAACCGGTGATCGGGCGCGAAGAGGTCCGGAAGTCTTCTTCCCTCCGGCCGGACGGCGGGTCGCCGCGCTGCCCGAGAACACGCGGACGCGGCGAGCCGTCGGCCGCGGCCGTCCGCCTGCCGGTGGAATTCACGCCCGTCGCGTCAGCCGTTCGGCCGCACCGACAGGCTGTCCGATCATCCGGCATGTCTTATGCAGTCATGATCAAACCTTCTCGGCGCACCCTGCTCCGCGTCCCGGTCGCCGCAGCCGGCGCGGGTCTCCTGGCAGCCTGTACGAGCCCCGGCCCGGGGTCGAGCTCCGGCTCGGGACCGAGCTCCGGCCCTCGAGGAGCGGCCGGTGCGGCGACGTTCGTTCCGGCCGGGCCGCCGGGTTACATCAATCCGTCCGACCCGGAAGTCCTCGCGGCCGAACGGAAACGCGGAACCGGTCCGGTGCGCACGTACCGGCTCACCGCCGCCGAGACGATGCTGGACCTCGGCGGGCTCTCCGTGCCGAGCTGGGCGTACGACGAAGCGCTTCCGGGTCCTCTGGTGCGGGTCACCGCCGGAGACGTGCTCGACCTGACACTCGTCAACCGGCTGCCCACCGACACCACGCTGCACGGCCACGGAGTGCGGCTGCGCTGCGACATGGACGGTGTTCCGGGCCTCACCCAGGAGGCCATCCGTCCCGGGTCCGACTTCCGCTACCGTTTCACCGCCGAGCACCCGGGAACGTACCTGCTCCACTCCCACGTCGGGATGCAGGCGGACCGAGCGCTGTACGCGCCGTTCGTCGTCGACGACCCGCGAGAGCCCCTGTCCTACGACAAGGAGTGGGTCGTGGTCCTGGACGACTGGCTCGACGGCGTGGAAGGCTCCACCCCCGACGAGGTCCTGGACCAGCTCAGGCCCGGTGGCTCCATGGACATGGGGCACATGGGCATGGGGCCCGGCCACGGCGGCGCGAGCCCCGGCCGGCCGGCGACGTCGCTCCCCTCGCCCACCAGGAAGCCCGCGGGCCCCTCGCGCGTGCTGCGCTCCTCCCACAGCCGCATGCTGCACGGCGAGGGCGGCAGCGTCGCCCACCCCCACCACCTGGTCAACGGGCGCCTGCCCGCTCATCCCGAGGTGTTCCGCTGCCGTCCCGGCGACCGGGTCCGGCTGCGCATCATCAACGCCGGTTCCGAGACCGCCTTCCGGGTCGCGCTGGGCGGTCACGGGATGACGGTCACCCATACCGACGGCTATCCGGTGAAGCACGCGAAGACCGACGCCCTCCTCGTCGGCATGGCGGAGCGGTACGACGTCCTGATCACCGCCCGGGACGGCGTCTTCCCCCTGGTCGCGCTGCCCGAGGGCAAGAAGGGCAGGGCCCTCGCCGTGCTGCGCACCGACAAGGGGAGCAAGAACCTTCCCCCGGCCGACGCCCACCCGGACGAACTCGACGGCAGGACCGTTCCCGCGCGCCGGCTCGTACCCGACGACTCCGTGGCCCTGGACGACCGCGAACCCGACCGCGAGATGCGCATCAGGATCACCGGCAGCATGGCGAAGTTCGACTGGGGGTTCGACCACAAGGCCTACTCGGAGCAGGAGCGCCGTCCGGTGCGCGCCGGGGAACGGGTACGGCTGACCCTCATCAACGCCACGGACATGTGGCACCCGATGCACCTGCACGGGCACACCTTCGCCGTCAACGGGCTGGACGGCGTAGGTGCGCGCAAGGACACCGCGGTGGTGCTGCCGCACCGGAAACTGGTGCTCGACTTCGACGCCGACAACCCGGGCCTGTGGATGCTGCACTGCCACAACCAGTACCACTCGGAGAGCGGGATGATGACGATCCTGGGATACCGCAGATAGGCGGCGGGCAGCGACGGCCGCTCCCCCGCGGCCGCTACGGGCCCGAGGCGCTGAAGGGGTCCGGGGAAGACGCGCCGCACGGTCTCGGCGTCGGTGCTCGGGCTCTCCCCATGGCGCAGAGCCGGCCGCGGTCGCCGTCCGGTCCGCCCGGCCTGCTCGAGCAGCCGGGCCGGACGGGTGCGGTGCTGCCGGACGGCATCCCGTGACACGTAGGGGCCGGCGGCCACTGCGTGTGGTCGCCGGCCCCCGGCCCGTGCCAGTCACCTGACGATGGGTCAGTTCGCGTTCACGAGATCGTGCGCCGGCACGGTCACCGTCCGCTTGCCCGGCTTGCCGCCGAGGACGATCTTCCGGAGCGCGCTGTTGTTGCCGAGGTCGGTCTCCTTCAGACGCTTCTCCGGGTTGGCCAGCACCTGGATGTAGTACGTGCCGTTGGGCACGTCGGTGATGTCGAAGGACTGGCCCGGCAGGTCCTGGGTGTACGTGTCCCCGGAGCCGACGTCCAGCACCTCACGGACGGAGATCGAGGTCTCCTGGCCGCAGGCGGTCGCCAGGTCGGTGTTGAACGGGTGCCAGTTGGCGTTCTTCACCGTGTAGTCGACCGCGTCGGTGTTGGCCAGGCAGAATGCCTCCTTGCCGCTGCGCACGGCCTCCTTCTTGTCCGCCTTCAGCAGCCGGTAACTGGCGAAGTCGGTGAAGTGCCAGTGCACGTGGCCCGGGCGCGGGTCCCATTCCATGGTGCCGGTCGGGGTGTAGCCGACCTGCTTGCCCTGGGCGTCGTAGAAGTACTGGTAGGCGTCCATCTTGGCCTTGCCGGGCGAACGGAAGCCGTCCACCACCAGTTGCGCCGGGCCGGCGTTCCACACGTTGGCGCTGAAGGCCAGGTAGTCCTTGCCGGGGATGTCCTTCTCGCCGTCGCTGATGACGATGCCGTAGGCCGGCAGCGAGCGCAGGTCGGGCTTGGGGACGTCCGGGACGGAGGGCTTGCCCGCGGGTCGCTTCGCCAGCGGCTCGAGCGCCGGTGCCTTGCGTGAGCCGTCGGTCTGCCCGCCCGTGTCACCGATCCGCATCGCGCGCGCGGCCTGCTCCTTCTTCACCGCCCAGGGCAGGGCCGGGGGCGCCGCCTTCAGCGGCCCGTGGCCCACGTTGTACGAGGGGCCCGCGCCGCTCGTCGCCGGCGCGGCGGCCTGGGCCGGCGTCGGGGCGTGGCCCGCGTGCCCGGCCGGCGCCAGGTGGTCCGCTCCGTGCCCTGCGTGCTCGCCGCCGGCCTCGGCGGACCGGTCGGAGCGGAGCGCCGCCCCGGGAGTGCCCCGCTCGTCGTCGTAGCTCCGCTCCTCCACCTTCACCTTCACCGTGACCGGCTTGTCGGCTATGCCGAACAGGTCGCGGTACTTCTTGGCGACACCGACCTTGGCCGTGTACGTACCGGCCGCCAGCTTGACCGAGTCGGTGTAGGAACCCGCGTAGGTGTTGGCGGCCCAGCCCTTCTCGACGCCCCACACCGAACCGAGGGTGAACGGATTGGTGGGGCAGCTCTCCGGATACTTGGAGGTGGCGGGCGCGTCGGGGCGCACCCGGCCGCTGGCGTTGTTCGGGCAGAAGTTCTCGGTACGGCTGAGGACCTTCTTGCCCGCCTTGTCGGTGACCGTGATCTCCGCGAAGCCGGGCAGGCCGGAGAAGTCCTTCACCGTGCCCTTGGGCAGCGCCTTGGTCGTGGCCCTGCCGCCCTCGTACACGGTCTGGGTGATGGTCACCGGGTCCTTGTAGGACTTCCGGGTCACCTTCAGCTCCAGCGGCGTCCCGTCGGCGGTGAGGTAGGTGCCGAGGTCGAGGTAGACGCCCGGGTCCTCCTTCCAGGAGGTGAGCGTGATCGTGTCGGTCGCGGCGATGAGGCTCAGCTTGGGCCCCGTCGCGGCCTCCGCCGGCTCCGACGTGGCGGCCACGAGCCCGGCGGTCACGGCCATGGCGGCGACGGCCGTGGTGCCGGCGAGCAGCGGACGCCGCAGCCGGGTGGTGCGCGTTCTGGTCATCGTTCCCTCGTCCTCCGGATGCTGTGAGAAGGAGACAGGCGGCGGGCGGCACGTCTCGTCGGTGACGACGGTCGCGGGGCCCGCACGGTGAGGTGCACTTCCTGTGCCCGCGCCGTGAGAGGAACGGATGCGATGTCCGGTTGTCCAAGAAGCGGAAAGGGGCGGGATGTTGGCCGGATAACTTCGTCGCGGAGGAAATCGGGTCATTCTCGCGGGGGCGTCCCGCCCGGTGACGGTTCTTCTGGTATTGGGGCGGCCGGAGTCCTGTCGGCCAGACCGCGAGCCGTCACCGACCGCGGCCTCGAGACGGCCGACCCGGTCGGCGCGGTCCGGAAGACGCGGCCCGGGATGGCGAGAGGTCTCTGCCCGACGACACGTGCACCTCCGCCGCCACCGGGTCTCGCCGGCACGAGGATCCACGGTTTCGTCACCTCGGAGTACCTCACCGGCGCCGCGCGTGGCCGGGGTCCTCCACTCGTACAGGCGAGAGCTGGTCGTCGGCGGCGGGTCCTGCGGCTGAGGCGTGGTCTGCCCTGCGCTTCGTCGCCGGCGATACCGGGCGCCTCGTCACACGGCCCGTTCGGGGAGGGCGGGGAGGACCTTCTCCGCGATGCCGAGGAGTGCCCTGTCGTCCGGGAGGGCTCCGGTCGCGCTCCACACGGTGATGTCGTAGTAGCCGCCCCGGTCCTTCCTGTCGAAGGCCACGGTCAGCGTCCTGGCCAGGGGGCCCTCTTCGATTGGCCCGCCGGAGGTGCCGCCTCCGAGGTTGATCTCGATCTTCATGGTGTGGTCCGAGGAGAGGACCGCGGGCCGGCCGAGGACCGTGAGCGTCCTGACGTCCGTCTCCTCCCCGTACTTCATCAGCTTCACGTACTGGGCGATCGACAGCTCGTTGTACGTGGCCGAGACGTTCACGGTGTACGTGTCGAACTGGACCTCGGCCTCCGGCTGGGCGATCTTCCCGTCGGTCAGGGGAGCCGTGTTGCTGGTGCCGGACGCCACGGTGGCGGTCTCCGCGGGCGTTCCGAGGAGCTGGGCCAGGTCGGACCGGTTGAGTGCCTCGCACAGCTCCTCGCCGGTCACGGCCTGCGGCGTCCTCTTGTAGGCACTCGGCGTTTCCTCGCGGTCCCCGCTCGAACACGAGGCGGCCCGCGGCGTGCTGCCGTTGTCGTCGGAGGGCAGCAGGTGCGGGCCCAGCCACAGCGCGGCCCCGAGTGCCGCGAACACGGCCACGGCGGCGACGGCCTGGCCCCACGCGTTGGGTTCCTTCTCCGGGGCGGCCGGAGTGGGACGCCGCCCCGCTCCGGGCTGGGGGTGGGGCCGGGGCTGGGGCTGGGGCTGGGGCTGGGCGGCAGCGTCGGCCACCGCCCCGGCCGCGGGGGCCGCCGGGCTCTGGTTCCGGCGTGCCCGCAGGGCCTGGACCACCCCGTGGACGCGCACCGCGGTGAACACGAGGAACAACGCACCGAGACCGACCGCCACCCATTCCTCATCGCGAAGGCCGAGATACACGATGCGCACGCCGAGGACCGATCCCACCGCGATGAGCAGGGGCTCGCGGACCCAGAACGGCAGGAGACGGAGGAGGAAACCGAGCATCCGGCGATCTCACCAGGGCAAGATCACGCCTGGCTGTGACGGAAGCCATAGTTCCGGGTCACGGAATGCACAACACCGTCGAGCCCGCGGGCCGCGTACCGGCTCCTCGCCCGCCGGTCCCCCTTCCGCGGCGTCACCGCGGTGCGCGGGCCGGTTCCTCCGTGCTCGCCGCGTCACCGTCCGGGCTCGCGCAGCCCGTCCCCTCCGTGGCGGAGACCGGCTGCGGGCCGGGCTGCCGCGGCCGGATCCACAGGGCGTGGACGCCTCCGAGGAGCGCCAGCCACACCGCGCCGACGACCAGGGCGATCCGGGTGCTGCCGTCGAAGGCGAGCAGCACCATGACCGCGGCCATGAAGACGATGGCGGCGATCTGGCCGTAGGGCCAGAAGGGGACGGGGAACTTCAGCGACGCCCTCTCCTCGGCGGACATCGCCCTGCGCGCCTTGACGTGGGTCAGCAGGATCATCAGCCAGACCCAGACGGTGGCGAACGTCGCGATCGAGGAGATGATCAGGAAGATCTCGCCGGGCATGAGGACGTTCATCAGTACACCGAGCAGCAGGGCCCCGATCATGACGAGGGTGGTCACCCACGGCACGCCGTTGCGGGTGACCTTCAGCATGACGGCGGGGCCCTGGCGCCGCTCCGCCAGGCCGAACATCGTGCGGCCCGCGGCGAAGATGTCGCTGTTGATCGCCGACAGGGCGGCGGTGAGGACGACGAGGTTGAGGACGGCGGCCGCGGACTTGAGCCCGACGCCGGTGAAGATCTCGACGAAGGGGCTGCCCGACGCGTCGATGTCCTGCCAGGGGGTGATCGACATGATCACCGCGAGGGTGAGGACGTAGAAGAGGATGATGCGCAGCGGGATGGAGTTGACCGCGCTCGGGATGGTCTTCTCCGGGGACTGGGCCTCGCCCGCCGTGACGCCGATGATCTCCGTGCCGCCGAACGCGAACATGACCACGGCGAACGACATCACGAAGCCGTCGGCGCCGCCGGCGAAGAAGCCGCCGTGGCTCCACAGGTTGGACAGGCCGACGTGGCCGCCGCCGTCACCGAGACCGAAGGCGATCACGGCGATGCCGACGAGGATCATCGCGACGATGGCCACGATCTTCACCAGGGAGAGCCAGAACTCCAGCTCGCCGAAGACCTTGACGCTGACGAGGTTGAGCGCGCCGATGAGGAGGACGGCGGCCAGCACCCAGATCCAGCGCGGCACGCCGGGGAACCAGAAGCCCATGTAGACGCCGACCGCGGTGATGTCCGCGACGCAGACGATGACCATCTCGAAGGCGTACGTCCAGCCCGTGGTGAACCCGGCGAGCGGGCCGAGGTGCCTGGTCGCGTACTCACCGAAGGAGCCGGCGCTCGGCGAGGCCACGGCCATCTCGCCGAGGGACCGCAGCACGAGGAAGACGGCCGCTCCGCCGATCAGATAGGCCAGGAGGACCGCGGGCCCGCCGGCCCGGATGGACTCGGACGAGCCGTAGAAGAGCCCCGTGCCGATCGCGGAGCCGAGGGCGATGAAGCGGATGTGCCGGGAGCGGAGCCCTCTGCTCAGGCCGGCGGTGTCGGTACGCAAACGAGTGTCTCCCTCTTCGGGGGTGTGCGCCGGAAGGTGTGACGGAGCGGTTCCCGTCTCGTCCCGGCCGGACCGTCGTCCGAGATCCCGGCGGGGACGACCGCCTGTATATTCCTGTCTATACAGGAGCGTCAAGGGGTGGTCCGATGAGTGAACGCGAGCCGGCACCGAGCACGCCGTCGCCGTCACACGCGCCGTCGAGCGCGTCACCGGCCGTCGGCCGGGCGCTGGACATGCTGGTGTACCTCGCCGGGCGCCCCGGACTGGTGCAGGCCGCGACGCTCGCCCGTGACCTGGGAATCCCGCGGTCGTCGGCGTACCACATCCTCAAGGTCCTGGCCGACCGCGGCTTCGTCACCTACGTGCCGGCGGAGCAGGCGTACGGCCTGGGCGTCACCTCCTTCGAGGTCGGCTCCGCCTATCTGCGGCACGAGCCCCTGGAACGGCTCGCCCGGCCCCTCCTGCACACGCTCGCGAGCCGCCTCGGCCAGACCGTGCACCTGGGGATCCTGCACGGCGCGGAGACGGTCTACCTGCTCAAGGAACGCCCGCCCGCGGGCCGGGCCGGCGACATCGACATCGCCCTCGTCACCGACATCGGCGTCCGCCTGCCGGCCCATCTCACGGCCAACGGGCGCGCCATCCTCGCCCACGCCTCCGAGGCGCAGCTGCGGGCCCTGTTCCCCCGGCCCGGCGACCTGACCACCCGCACGGGCAGGGGCCCGCGGACGCTGCCGGAGCTGGCCGGCGAGCTGGCCCGGGAGCGGGAGCGCGGCTGGTCCCAGGAGGTCGAGCTGGTGACCCGCGGTTTCTGCTCGATGGGAGTGGCGGCGTTCGACCACAACGGGCGGCCGGTCGCGGCGATCAGCACCACCTGGCGCCGCCACCACTGCCGGCACGACGCGGCCCATGTGCGGGACGTCCTGCGGCAGGGCGCCGCACGGCTCACCTCGGCCGTCTCGGGTCATGCGCCGGCCACGGCGGCGGGGGCGTCCGCCGCGTGAGTCAGTGCGTCGCGAACGCGCCCTCGAGGCGGTAGCGCGAACCGGGGTGCAGCAGCCGCGCGATGCTGACGAGCGCGTCCCGTGACCAGGTGCGGCGGTGGATCAGCAGACAGGGCTCGGACGGCGCGACACCGAGGACCGCGCTCTCCTCGGGCGACGCCAGCACGGCCTCCACGATGTGCTCGCCCTTGCCCAGGGGCGCGACCTTGGACAGGAAGGTGAACGGCGTCTGCCGGGTGAAGTCCTGCTCCAGGTAGCCGGGCGCGAACGCCGGGACGACGTAGCGGTCCTCCAGCTGGATCGCCACGCCGTCCTCGTAGTGGACCACCCGTGAGCGGAAGACCGGCTCCCCCTCGCCGAGGCCGAGGTGCGCGCCGGTCTTCCCGTCGGCCCGCTCCTCGCACACGGACAGCACGCGGGCCTCGTAACGGTGGCCGCGGTGGCGCACCTCGTCGGCGATGTTGTGCACCTCGAGCAGGGCGGAGCTGGCCTTCCTCGGGGCGACGAAGCTGCCCACCCCCATGACCCGCCGGATGACGCCCTCGCCGGCCAGCTCGCGCAGGGCGCGGTTGACCGTCATCCGGGACAGGCCGAGCGCCTCGACGAACTGGCTCTCCGACGGCAGCGCGTCGTCCTCGCGCCAGTGGCCGCCGGCGATCCGCTCGGCGACGAGGTCCTTGACGCGCCGGTAGGCGGGAGCGGAGCCGGCCGTGCGCTGCTCGTACAGCCGGCCGAGCTCCGCTGGATCCACGATCAAGCCGCCCACCGTCCCTCGTCCTCCGCCGCGTTGCCGCCGCTGTCCCGTACCGACTGGAATCCTAAGCGAGGGCGCCGCGCCGCGAAGGGGCCGCTGCCGCCGGGCGCGAGGAAGGGTCTCGGATCCGAGAAACCCGCGGAACACCGCTGGCTCCGTGTCCGCCGCTGCCGTGTCATGGCGGGACAACGGCTCGATCGTTTCGTGAGGAGTCCCCATGACCAGTGTTTCCCCCGCAGCTCCGGGCGTCGTCCGCGCCCCGCGCGGCACCGAACTGAACTGCCTCGGCTGGCAGCAGGAAGGCGCCCTGCGGATGCTCATGAACAACCTCGACCCCGAGGTCGCCGAGCACCCCGAGGACCTCGTCGTCTACGGCGGCACCGGCAAGGCCGCCCGCAACCGGGAGGCCTACGAGGCCATCGTCCGCACGCTGAAGACGCTGAAGGACGACGAGACGCTGCTGGTGCAGTCCGGCAAGCCCGTCGGCGTGATGCGCACCAGCGAGTGGGCGCCGCGCGTGCTGCTGGCCAACTCCAACCTGGTCGGCGACTGGGCCAACTGGGAGGAGTTCCGCCGCCTGGAGGCCCAGGGACTCACCATGTACGGCCAGATGACGGCCGGTTCGTGGATCTACATCGGCAGCCAGGGCATCCTGCAGGGCACGTACGAGACCTTCGGCGCCGTCGCCCGCAAGAAGTTCGGCGGCAGCCTGGCCGGCACCATCACCCTCACCGCGGGCCTCGGCGGCATGGGCGGCGCCCAGCCGCTCGCCGTCACCATGAACGACGGCGTGGCCATCTGCGTCGACGTCGACCCGTCCCGCATCGAGCGCCGGATCGCCCACCGCTACCTCGACGTCGCCGCCGACGACCTGGACCACGCCCTGCGCCTCGCCGTCGAGGCCCGCGACCGGCGCGAGCCGCTCTCCATCGGCCTGACCGGGAACGCCGCCGAGGTCTTCCCCGAGCTGCTGGAGCGGGGTGCGCCGATCGACATCGTCACCGACCAGACCAGCGCCCACGACCCGCTGTCCTACCTGCCCGTCGGCGTGAGCCTTCAGGAGTGGCACGAGCAGGCCCGCAAGGACCCCGCCGGCTTCACCGAGCGCTCCCGCGCCTCCATGGCCAAGCACGTCGAGGCGATGGTCGGCTTCCTCGACGCCGGCGCCGAGGTCTTCGACTACGGCAACTCGATCCGCGACGAGGCCCGCAAGGCCGGCTACCAGCGGGCGTTCGACTTCCCCGGCTTCGTGCCGGCCCACATCCGGCCGCTGTTCGAGGAGGGCCTCGGCCCCTTCCGCTGGGCCGCCCTCTCCGGCGACCCCAAGGACATCGAGGCCACCGACAAGGCCATCATGGAACTCTTCCCGGAGAACGAGCACCTGCACCGCTGGCTGAAGATGGCCGGTGAGCGCGTGGCGTTCGAAGGGCTGCCCGCCCGCATCTGCTGGCTGGGCTACGGCGAGCGGCACCGCGCCGGTCTGCGCTTCAACGAGATGGTCGCCTCCGGCGAGCTGTCCGCGCCCGTCGCCATCGGCCGCGACCACCTCGACTCCGGCTCCGTGGCCTCGCCCTACCGCGAGACCGAGTCGATGCTCGACGGCTCCGACGCCATCGCCGACTGGCCGCTGCTCAACGCCCTCGTGAACACCTCCTCCGGGGCCTCCTGGGTCTCCATCCACCACGGCGGCGGCGTCGGCATGGGCCGCTCCATCCACGCCGGCCAGGTGTGCATCGCCGACGGCACCGAACTCGCGGCGCAGAAGCTCGCCCGCGTCCTGACCAACGACCCCGGCATGGGCGTCATCCGGCACGTGGACGCCGGGTACGAGCACGCCGCGTCGGTGGCGAAGGAGCGCGGCGTGCGCATCCCGATGACGGAGACCGGGGGCGGCGCGGCGTGAGCACCACACGGACGCAGGTCCTCACGGACGTCCCGGCCGCGCCGTGGACCGGCCGGGACGACGGCCCCGGCGCCGACAACCTCCGCTGGCACCACGCCGTGCGCCTCGACCCGGCCGAGGCGGCCCCGGGCGACGTCGCCCTCGTCGGCTTCCGCAGCGACGAGGGGGTACGCCGCAACAAGGGCCGGCAGGGCGCCGCGAACGGCCCGGCCGCCCTGCGCAGCGCCCTCGCCTCGATGGCGCTGCCGAAGCCGCTGCGGGCCCTGGACGCCGGCGACATCGAGGTCTCCGGGGACGGCGAGGACGACCTGGAGACGGGGCAGCAGCGCCTGGGCCGTGCGGTGGCCGCGCTCGTCGACCGCGGCCACCCGGTGATGGTGCTGGGCGGCGGCCACGAGGTCGCGTACGGCAGCTACATCGGACTGGCCGAGACGCGGGCGGTGCGCGGGGGCGGCCGTCTCGGCGTGCTGAACCTCGACGCGCACTTCGACCTGCGCGACGACGTCCGGCCCAGCTCCGGCACGCCCTTCCTGCAGATGGCGCAGAGCGAGACGCGGCACGGCCGGGACTTCAACTACTGGGTGCTGGGCGTCAGTCAGCCGAGCAACACCGAACGGCTGTTCCGCACCGCGGACTCGCTCGGCGTCCGTCATCTGCCGGACACCGAGTGCGGCCTGCTCGACCTGGCGCGCGCCGAGAGGTTCGTCGACGAGTTCCTCGCGAGCTGCGACGTGGTGCACCTGAGCATCGACCTCGACGTGCTGCCGGCCGCCGTCGCGCCGGGTGTCAGCGCCCCCGCCGCGTACGGCGTGCCCATGGAGGTCGTCGAACGCGTCTGCGCCCGGGTGGCGGCGAGCGGCAGGCTCGCGGTCTGCGACGTCGCCGAGCTGAACCCGGAGTTCGACGTGGACCAGCGCACGGCCCGCGCCGGGGCGCGCCTGATCCACCGCATGGTGACCGCCCTGGCGTGACACCCCGCGGGCCCGCACCGGGCCCGCCCCCCCCAGCAGGCCGCCGGGCCGTGAGAAGCGACGAGAGCCGCGGCCCGGCGGCCGCGGCTCTCCGGCGTCGGCGAGCCCGGTCAGTGCCCGGGCTCGCCGACGAGGTCGACGACCGCGAGGACCCCGTCCACACCGATGGTGTCGACGGGGTCCTCGTCGCTGAGCAGGACGGCGTCGAGACGGCCGAGGCGGACGGACGCCCCGTGGAGCAGGGCCGTCCCCTCCAGGACGACCACGAGGACACGGGTCCCGGCGTCGGGCCGGACGGAGGTGTCCGAGCGCTCGATGCGGACCCGTGCCGTCGTCCCGCCGCGCCGGACCATCACGTTGAAGTCGACGATCGGCCCGTTCAGCAGCCGGCACTCCGTGACGGCGTCACCGGGGAAGGCGAAGGGCTCGTACGGGGCGTCGACGACGTGCGGGGTCCCGTCGACCGTCAGGACCATGCCCGGTCCGTCGACGAGGGTGATGATCCTGTCGACGCCGTCGAACGTGGAGAACGGTCCGCTGTCCGCGACGTCGGCGACGCTGACCCGCCACGCGAAGTCGCCGGTCCCCGCGCCCTCCGGGTGGACGGCGACCTCCGTCGTCACACCCGTGCCGTTCTTCCAGGACGCGGGGGTCCGCTCCGACGCCCGCAGGGTCCGTGGTGCCATGGGGGTTTCCCTTCTCATCGAGAACACGCGTCGAAAAGCCGCACACCTCCCGGGCCGTGGGCCCGGGAGGTGTGCGCAGCGGCGGTCCGGTCAGACCAGCGGGCCGGTGACCGACTCCGCGGCGGCCAGGGCGCGGCCGGAGGTGACGTACTGGAAGGTCTCCTCGATCTCGGGGGCGAGCCAGCGGTCGGTGCCGGGGCCGTCGACCGTCTCGCGCAGTCCGTCGCGCACCGCGGCGGTGGCGGGCGCCGGGGTCAGCGGGGCCCGCATGTCGAGCGCGCGGGCGGCGGTGTAGATCTCCACCGCGAGGACGCGGCCGAGTCCGTCGAGGGCGCGGCGCAGCTTGCGGGCGGCGGACCAGCCCATGGAGACGTGGTCCTCCTGCATGGCGCTGGAGGGGATCGAGTCGGTGGAGGCCGGTACGGCGAGCCGCTTGAGCTCGGAGACGATCGCGGCCTGCGTGTACTGCGCGATCATGTGGCCGGAGTCGACACCGGGGTCGTCGGCCAGGAAGGCGTTGAGGCCGCGGTTGCGGGCGGGGTCGAGGAACCGGTCCGTGCGGCGCTCGGAGATCGAGGCGAGGTCGGCGACCGAGATGGCCAGGAAGTCGAGGACGGCGGCCACCGGGGCGCCGTGGAAGTTGCCGTTGCTCTCCACCCGGCCGTCGAGGGTGACGACGGGGTTGTCGACGGCGCTGGCCAGCTCCCGGGCGGCCACCAGCTCGGCGTGGGTGAGGGTGTCGCGGGCCGCGCCGTGGACCTGCGGCGAGCAGCGCAGCGAGTACGCGTTCTGGACGCGGGTGCACTCCGGGCCCTTGTGGCTGGCGACGATCGCCGAGTCGGCGAGCAGGGAGCGCAGGTTGGCGGCGCTGTCGGCCTGGCCCGGGTGCGGGCGCAGTGCCTGGAGGTCGGCGGCGAACACGGCGTCGGTGCCGAGCTGGCCCTCGACGCTCATCGCGACGGCGATGTCCGCCGTGCGCAGCAGCAGGCGCAGGTCGTGGGCGGCGAGGACGAGCATGCCGAGCATGCCGTCGGTGCCGTTGATGAGGGCGAGGCCCTCCTTCTCCTCCAGCACGACCGGGGTGATGCCGGCCTCGGCGAGCGCCTCGGCGGCGGGCTTGCGCACGCCGTCGGCGGTGCGGACCTCGCCCTCGCCCATGACGGCGAGCGCGCAGTGCGCGAGAGGGGCGAGGTCGCCGGAGCAGCCGAGCGAGCCGTACTCGTGGACGACCGGGGTGATGCCGGCGTTCAGCAGCGCGGCGTACGCCTCGGCGGTCTCGGTCCGTACGCCGGTGCGGCCCGTGGCGAGGGTGGACAGGCGCAGCAGCATCAGCGCGCGGACCACCTCGCGCTCGACCTCGGGACCCGAGCCCGCGGCGTGCGAGCGCACCAGGCTGCGCTGGAGCTGGGCGCGCAGTTCGGTGGGGATGTGGCGGGTGGCCAGGGCGCCGAAACCGGTGGAGACGCCGTAGTGGGGCTTGGCGTCGTCGGCGAGGGCCTGGACGACCTCGCGACTGCGGGCGATCTCCTTGAGCGCCTCCGGGGCCAGGGCCACCGGGGTACCGAGACGGGCGACGGACACGACTTCGTCGGCGGAGAGCGCGCCGACACCAACAACAACGGTCATGCCCCCATGAAGCCGCAGGCGGGCCGGGGTGCGCGAGGGGTTCCCGATCAGTAGTGTCTGGGATCCAAGACATTGCCGCCTGTCGGTGTCTGGGGACCCAGACACTTGGTCCGCCCGGCCCCTGGTCTACTCTCGGCGCATGAGCATCGTCCCGGCCGCCGCCCAGGTGCTGGCCGTGCTGCGCTATCTGGCGCGACAGGCCGCGCCGGTGCCCGCGGCCGCCATCAGCCGTGACGTGGGCCTGCCCCGCTCGACGACCTACCACCTGCTCGACACCCTGGCCGCCGAGGGTTTCGTCGTCCATCTCCCGGAGGAGCGGCGCTACGGCCTCGGCGTCAGCGCCTTCGAGCTGGCCTCCGGGTACGAGCGTCAGGCGCCGCTCCAGCGGCTGGCCCGGGTGCCGCTGGCCACGCTCGTGGACCGTACCGGGCACAACGCCAACCTGGCCGTGCTGCACGGCCGCGAGGTCATCTACGTCATCGAGGAGCGCGCCCCGGGGCGGGCGCCGCTCGTCAGCGAGGTGGGGGTGCGGCTGCCGGCCCATCTGACGGCCAGCGGCCGGGCGGTGCTGGCACTGCTGCCGGCCGCGCAGGTGCGGGCGATCTTCCCGGACCGGTCCGCCTTCGTGCTGCGGCACGGCGTCGGTCCCGCGTCGCTGACGGCCCTGCGGGGCCTGCTGGCCCAGGTGCGGCGCCGGGGGTACGCGACGGAGGAGGGCGAGGTCACCCCCGGCCTGTCCTCCGTGGCCGCGCCGGTACTGGACCACCACGCACACCCGATCGCGGGCGTCTCCGTCACCTTCCCCGGTGAGTCGGCCGGTGAGCCGGAACGCCGGCGGATCGCGGACCACGTGGCGCACACGGCGCGGGAGCTGACCCGGCGCGTGGGCGGCGTGAGCGCGGTGCGGTCCGGGCGGGAGCGGTGACGCAGACCGTCACGCGCCGGGGGGTGAGGCCGCTCTGTGTGCGTTCAGGACCTCGACGACCTCGTCGTCGCCGACCTGATCGAAGTCGTCGTACCAGAGGCCGACCGCGCGGAAGTCCGGCGGCTGCCGGAGGCACAGGACGTCGTCGGCCTCGGCGCGCATCTCGGCGACGGCCTCGGGGGCGCCGACGGGGACGGCGAGGACCAGGCGGGCGGGGTCCAGCCGCCGGAGGTGGCGCAGGGCGGCGCGTGCGGTGGCGCCGGTGGCCAGGCCGTCGTCGACGAGGATCACCGTGCGGCCCTCGACGTCGGGTGTGGACGTCCCGCCCCGGTAGAGCAGGGCGCGGCGTCTGAGTTCCTCGCGTTCCCGGGCCACGTCCGGGACGAGCCGGTCCTCGTCGAGGCCGAGCATCGTCAGGGCCCGCCGGTCGAACAGGGGCGGGTCGTCGCCCACGACCGCGCCGATGCCTGTCTCCGGCCTGCCGGGAAGGCCGATCTTCCGTGCCACGAGCACGTCCAGGGGCGCCCCGAGGGCCCGGGAGACCTCGGCGGCCACCGGCACGCCACCGCGGGGCAGCGCGAGGACGAGGGGACGGAACAGCTCGCCGTCGGACGCCCACTCCATGAGCCGCAGCCCGAGTTCCTGGCCGGCCGTCCGGCGATCGGGGAATCGCATGATCTGATGCCTGCCTCTCTCCTCCGAGGGAAACGGGGCCCGTCGCGTCCGGGCCCGCCGTGGTGTCAGCGGGTGCGGCTGTCGCCGGCTCCTTCACCGAGGTGGTCCCGGAACCAGGCGGCGGCGACGTCGGTGACCTCTTCCAGGGCTCCGGGCTCGGGGAACAGGTGGGTGGCGCCCGGGACGACGTGGATCCGGTGGTGGGCCCCGAGCCGCCGGGCGGCCTCACGGTTGAGTTCGAGGACCGTCCCGTCGCCGCCGCCTACGACGAGCAGGACCGGTGCGGCGACCAGAGGAAGGGCGTCGCCCGCCAGGTCCGGCCGGCCTCCCCGGGACACCACCGCGCGCACCGTCGCGGGCCGCTCGGCCGCCGCGGTCAGCGCGGCCGCCGCTCCGGTGCTCGCCCCGAACAGGCCTACGGGCAGACCGGCCGTGCCGGGCTGTCGCCCCAGCCAGTCGACGGCGTCAGCGAGGCGCCGCGCCAGCAGGGGGATGTCGAAGCGGTGCCGGGCCGTGGTGGTGTCCTCGCGTTCCTCGTCCTGTGTGAGGAGGTCCAGCAGCAGCGTCCCGAATCCCGCTCCGCGCAGACCGACGGCGACCGCGCGGTTGCGGGGGCTGAGCCGTGAGCTGCCGCTGCCGTGCGCGAACAGCACCGTGCCCCGCGCACCGGGGGGCACGGTGAGATCGCCGTCCAGGGTGACGTGGTGCGAGGGCACCTTCACGGTTGCGGACGCCATGCCTGCTCATCTCCCCTGAGGCTGTCCGGCGGCCGGGAGGACCGGGTACCCCGGCCGTCCCGTTCCGTATCAGGACTCGCCTTGATCCACAGGCCCGTTCGTTCCCTTGCCGTCGAGCGCACTCCGACTCCTGGGCCGGCGCTCCCCCGCCGCCCCACCCGCCCCGGAGCACCGGCACGCACCATCGAGCCCTCGGCAGGACCGGCATCGAGGTCAGCGCCCACGCCTCGGCACGATGACGCCCGGCACCGACCTCCGCCGGACCGGGGCAGTTCGCGTCAGGGCTCGGCCAGGTCGGCGTGCAGCATGTGGTGGTCCGAGTACGGGGTGGGGTGCACGCGGTGTCCGAGCGGCGTGATGCCTCGCAGGAAGACGTAGTCGAACTTGCTCTCCCAGTCGGTGGTCGGCTCGCAGGCGCCGACGGACGAGGGACGGCACCCGGGGTCCGCGTCCGTGGCCAGGTCCCACATCCGGTCGAGTTCGGGAGCCTCCGGCACGGCGTTGAAGTCGCCGAGCACGACGGCACGGTCGTACCGGGCGACGGCCGCGGCGAGGACGCCGGTCTGCTCCGCCCGGACCGCCTCCTGGCGCCGTTGGGCGAGGTGCGTGTTGAAGACCCGGACGGACCGGCCGCCCACCGTCGTGGTGACGGCCATGTACCCCCGGTCCTCGGACCCGCCGTCGGGGTACTCCACGCTGACGCGGTCCGTCATCGGCGCCGCCGACAGGACCGCCTGGCCGAAGGCCCCCGGATCCCACGGCCATCCGCCGCAGCGTCCCCGGTTCCGCAGGACCGACCCGTACTCGACGTGGTACACCAGCCCGTACCGGCTCTCCAGATGGTCCCGGATGCTCTCGACGTCGCGCACGCACGCTTCCTGCATGCCGACGACCTGGGGCGCGTACGCGGCGATCTCCGCCGCCCGGTCGGCGTTGCTCTCCTTGCAGGGGTTGCAGAGGTTCCAGGTCATGACCCGGTTCGGTACGACGTCCTTGACGGCGTCGGCGCGCGGTGCCCCGGCGGAGTGGCCGTCGTCCGGTGCACCGTGACCGAAGACCAGGACGCAGGCCACCACCGTCGCGCCCACGAACCACCGCGTTCTCCTGCCGAGCACGATCGCCTCCCCGCTGTGCCTGCGCCTGGTGTCCGGCGTCTCCCCGCACGAGGTTAGGCGACGGACTCGGCCGGCCACCTGTGCTTCCGGTCATTCTCCGGGCCGTGCGCGGCGGTCAGTCCGTCACCAGGGCGACCTCCAGGGTCCGGGGCCCGTGCACTCCCTCGACCCGGTCGAGTTCGATGTCGCTGGTCGCCGACGGACCGGAGATCCACGTCAACGGGCGTGCCGGGTCCAGGCGTTCGAGGGCCTGGGGGACGGAGGCGACCACCTGGCCGGGGACCCGGACGACGCAGATGTGGTGGTCCGGGACGAGCGTGATCCGGCGGCGGCCCTGGTCGGGGGAGCCGTCCAGGACGATCGTGCCGGTCTCGGCGATGGCGACGGCGCAGCCCGTGACCACGCTCTCGACCCCGTCGAGTTCGCGGGACGTGCTCACGGCCCGGTCGTGCACCCGAACGGGATCGGCGGCCGACATCCACTCCGGCGGCAGTCCGGGCGGCACGAGCACGTGCTGCGAGCCACGTTCGGCGAGCAACCGCATGATGAGGTGGGGCAGTTCGCCGGAGGTCGCCCGGTGCACGATCGCCCGGTAGTCCGCCAGGTTCTCGGCGAGCAGGTCCACCGTCTGCGCGACCGTCCGGTCCCCGTGTTCGCGCAGGTAGTCACGGGCGACCGCCCGCTCGTACCGGGGGTCCCCCCCGGGCCGTCCGGGCACGGGGGGAGTGTCGCGCGGCACGTCCGCGAGGGCGCGCCGTACCCGGCCCAGAACGCGTTCCCTGCTGCTCACTTCGTCTCGTCCTTTCCACCGCGCGTGCGCTGCCACCAGTCCCGGAACGGCTCCGCGGGCACCGCCGGGAGGTCCCGGCCGCCGCTCCACGCCCGGCCCGGGCCCGGAAGCGTGCGCGGATGCAGGCGGCGGGTGCGCGACGCCAGCCGCTGTCCGGCCCGCAGCGCGCCGGGGTGTGTGAACGCCCACTGCGCCGCGCGCATCGCCGCCCGCTCGGCGGCGTGTCCCTTCGCCGGCTTCAACACGACCCGGTTGCCCTCCCGGACGGCCGGCCCGCCCTGGACGACCCGTTCCCGCAGGTGCACCAGGACGTCGGGAATGTCGATGGCGACCGGGCAGACCTCGTAGCAGGCGCCGCACAGGGAGGACGCGTAGGGCAGGGATGCGTCGATCCCACTGCCGGTGCCGCGCAGTTGAGGGCTGAGGATGGCGCCGATCGGGCCGGGGTACACCGAACCGTAGGCGTGTCCGCCGGCGCGCTCGTAGACCGGGCAGACGTTCAGGCAGGCCGAGCAGCGGATGCAGCGCAGGGCCTGGCGGCCGACCTCGTCGGCGAGGGTGTCGGTGCGGCCGTTGTCCAGCAGCACCAGATGGAACGTGCGGGGGCCGTCGCCGTCGGTGATGCCCGTCCACATGGAGGTGTACGGGTTCATGCGCTCGGCCGTCGAGGAGCGGGGCAGCAGCTGGAGGAAGACCTCCAGGTCCCGCCAGGTCGGCACGACCTTCTCGATGCCGACGACGGAGATCAGCGTCTCGGGCAGGGTCAGGCACATGCGGCCGTTGCCCTCGGACTCGACGACGACCAGCGTGCCGGTCTCGGCGACCATGAAGTTGGCGCCGGAGATGCCGACCTTGGCGCGCAGGAACTTCTCCCGCAGGTGCAGCCGGGCCGCCTCGGCGAGCTCGGCGGGCGTGTCGGTCAGGTCCTCGGGTGCCGGGCGGCCCCACTCGCCCATCTCGGAGCGGAAGATGTCGCGGATCTCGCCGCGGTTGCGGTGGATCGCCGGGACGAGGATGTGCGAGGGCCGGTCCTTGCCCAACTGCACGATCAGCTCGGCGAGATCGGTCTCGTAGGCGCGGATGCCCCGGGCCTCGAGCGCCTCGTTGAGGCCGATCTCCTGCGTCGCCATCGACTTGACCTTGACGACCTCCGACTCACCGGTCTCCTCGACCAGCCGGGCCACGATCTCGTTGGCCTCGTCCGCGTCGGCGGCCCAGTGCACGGTGCCGCCCGCCGCCGTGACCGCCTCCTCCACCTGCACCAGATAGCGGTCGAGGTGGCGCAGTGTGTGGTCCTTGATCCGTTTCCCGGCCTCGCGCAGCTGCGCCCAGTCGTCCAGCTCCGCCACCGCCCGCGCCCGCTTGTCGCGGATCGTGTGCGTCGCGTGCCGCAGGTTCCCGCGCAGCGTCGTGTCGCGCACGGCGTCCCGGGCCGCCTCGGGGAAGGACGGCATGCCCAGATACGTACCGCTCATCGCACCGGCTCCTCTTCCGTGCTCGCCAGGATCTCCGCGAGGTGCAGCGCCCGTTGGGGCGCGTCCCGGCGGCGCAGCATGCCGCCCAGGTGCATCAGACAGGAGTTGTCGGCACCGCACAGCACGTCCGCGGAGGTGGACAGGGCGTTGCGGATCTTGTCGTCGCCCATGGCCTCGGACACGTCCGCGTTCTTCACCGCGAAGGTGCCGCCGAAGCCACAGCACTCCTCGGCGCCCGGCAGCTCGATCAACTCCAGTCCCTTGACCGCCTGCAGCAGTCGGCGCGGCCGGTCGCCCAGGCCGAGCATGCGCAGTCCGTGGCACGACGGGTGGTACGTCACCGTGTGGGGGAAATACGCCCCCACGTCCGTCACCCCCAGCACGTCCACCAGGAACTCGGTCAGCTCGAGGACGCGCGGCACGAGGGACGCGGCGGCGCCGGCGAGTTCCGGGCCACGTCCTTCGGCTTCCGCCTTGGCGCCGATGCGGGGGTAGTTGTCGCGGACCATGGCGACGCAGGAGCCGGAGGGGGTCACGACGTGGTCGTAGCCGTCGAAGGCGCGGGCCATGCGGCGCACCAGCGGTTCGGTCGCGTGCCGGTAACCGGTGTTGTACTGGGGCTGGCCGCAGCAGGTCTGGGCGGCGGGGAAGTCCACCTCGACTCCGAGGCGTTCGAGCACCTTGACGGTGGCGATCGCCGTGGACGGGTAGAGGGCGTCGTTGACGCAGGTGGCGAAGAGGGCTACGCGCATCAGGGTTCCGTTCGGGCAGGGGTGAGCCTGGCGGCCGCCGCGTCCCAGGCGGCGCTGCCGCCCCGGGGACTGTATCGCCTGAGGTGCTGGGTGGAGGCGACGAGCCGGCGCATCGCGGCGAGGTCGGCCACCAGTCCGGCCGCTCGGGCCTGGACGAGGATGTTGCCGAGGGCGGTGGCCTCGGTGGGTCCGGCGATGACGGGCAGGCCGGTGGCGTCGGCGGTGAGCTGGCAGAGCAGGTCGTTGCGGGAGCCGCCGCCGACGAGGTGGATGTGGGTGATGTCGCGGCCGGCGAGTTCGGCGGCCTGTCTCAGGGTGCGGCGGTGGGCCAGCGCGAGGCTCTCCAGGATGCAGCGGACGACGGCACCCTGGCTGCCGGGGACCGGCTGGCCCGTGCGGCGGCAGCGGTCCCGGATGCGTTCCGGCATGTCGCCGGGGGCGAGGAACTCGGGGTCGTCCGGGTCGATGACCGCGCCGAACGGGCGGCAGCGGGCGGCCTCGGCGAGGAGTTCGGGGATGTGGGTGGGCAGGCCCTGCGCGTCCCAGGTCCGGCGGCACTCCTCCAGCAGCCACATGCCCATGATGTTGCGGAGGTAGCGGACGGTGCCGTCCACGCCCAGTTCGTTGGTGAAGTTCGCGGCCCGGGAGGCCTCGGTGAGGACCGGGGCGTCCAGTTCGAGGCCGGCGAGGGACCAGGTGCCGCAGGAGATGTAGGCGAAGTGCGGCTCGGTGGCCGGGACGGCGGCGACGGCGGAGGCGGTGTCGTGCGAGGCGACGGTGACCACCGGGGTGCTCGCGTCGAGGCCGGTGTGGTCGGCGACGTGCGGCAGGAGGGTGCCGGCCGGGTCGCCGGGGCGGCGCAGCGGCGGCAGCAGGCCGGGGTCGAGGGAGAGCCGCTTCAGGAGCTGCGCGGACCAGGTGCCCGTGCGGGCGTCGAACAGACCGGTGGTGGACGCGTTGGTGACCTCCGCTCCGAGGGATCCGGTCAGCCAGTGGACCAGCAGGTCCGGAATGAGCAGCAGGGTGCGCGCGGCACGCAGCTGGGCGCTGCCGGCCGCCGAGGCGAGCTGGAAGACGGTGTTGAACGGCAGGTGCTGGAGCCCGGTGATCCGGTACAGCTCCTCGGGGCCGACGTGGGTCCGAACCCGCTCGGCGGCGGTGTCGGTGCGGCCGTCCCGGTAGTGGTACGGGGTGCCGAGGAGTACGCCGTCGGCGTCGAGGAGCCCGTAGTCCACCGCCCATGTGTCCACGCCGATGGAGACCACTCCCCCCGCCCGGGCGGCTTCCCGCAGTCCGTCGACGGTTCCCTGGAAGAGCGCGAGCAGGTTCCAGTGCAGTCCGTCGGGCAGGCGGACGGGGGTGTTGGGGAACCGGTGGGCCTCGGTCAGGTCGAGGTCGTCCGGTCCGACACGGCCGAGGATCACCCGGCCGCTGGTGGCCCCGAGGTCGACCGCGGCGAACGCCGAGGGGAAGGCCGAGGAGGCCGGGGTGGTGGTCACGTGGTGGTACCTCCGCTGTGCGCGGCGAGGAGTGGTCGGACGTGTGGGGCAGGAGGGGAGGGGCGGAGAAGCGGGCCCGCCCGCCCTGCGCCCCGGCGCCGGTGCGCGTGCCGCACCGGCGCCGGGGCGTGCTTCCGGGTCAGCGCAGGAAGGCCGCGGCGACGCCCGCGTCCACCGGGATGTGCAGCCCGGTGGTGTGGGTCAGGTCGCCGCCGGTGAGGGCGAAGACCGCGTTCGCCACGTGCTCGGGCAGCACCTCGCGCTTGAGCAGCGTGCGCTGGGCGTAGAACTCGCCCAGCTTCTCCTCCTCCACGCCGTACACGGCGGCCCGCTCGGCGCCCCAGCCGCCGGCGAAGATGCCGGAGCCGCGGACGACCCCGTCGGGGTTGACGCCGTTGACGCGGATGCCGTGCTCGCCGAGTTCGGCGGCCAGCAGGCGCACCTGGTGTGCCTGGTCGGCCTTGGTCGCGCCGTAGGCGATGTTGTTGGGCCCCGCGAAGACACCGTTCTTGGAAGCGATGTAGACGATGTCGCCGCCGAGCTTCTGGGCGGTCATCACCCGGGCGGCCTCGCGGGAGACCAGGAAGGAGCCGCGGGCCATGACGGCGTGCTGGAGGTCCCAGTCCTTGGCGGTGGTCTCCAGCAACGGCTTGGAGATGGAGATGCCGGCGTTGTTGACGACCAGGTCGACGCCGCCGAAGGCGAGCACCGCCTCGGCGAACGCGGCGGCGATCTGCTCCTCGCTGGTGACGTCGACCGCGACGGCCACCGCCCGGTCGGGTCCGCCGAGTTCCTCGGCGACGGTGGCCGCGCCCTCGGCGTCGAGGTCGGCGATCACGACGCAGGCGCCCTCGGCGGCGAGCCGGTGGGCGATGGCCTTCCCGATGCCGGAGCCGGCGCCGGTGACCAGGGCGACGCGGGTGGCCAGCGGCTTGGGCGCGGGCATCCGGCGCAGCTTGGCCTCCTCCAGCTCCCAGTACTCGATGCGGAACTTCTCCGACTCCTCGATGGGGCTGTAGGAGGAGACGGCCTCGGCGCCGCGCATCACGTTGATCGCGTTGACGTAGAACTCGCCGGCGACCCGGGCGGTCTGCTTGTCCTTGCCGAAGGAGAACATGCCCACGCCGGGCACGAGGACGATGGCGGGGTCGGCGCCGCGCATGGCGGGCGAGCCGGGGACGGCGTGGCGCTCGTAGTAGGCCCGGTACTCGGCGCGGTACTCGGTGTGCAGCTCCTGCAGACGGGCGACGGCCCGCTCCAGGGGAGCGTCGGCCGGCAGGTCCAGGACGAGGGGGCGGACCTTGGTGCGCAGGAAGTGGTCGGGGCAGGAGGTGCCGAGGGCGGCGAGGCGCGGGTGCTCGGCGCGGGAGAGGAAGTCCAGCACGACGTCGTCGTCGGTGAAGTGGCCGACCTGGGGGTGGTCGGCGGACGCGAGGGCGCGAACGTGCGGGGCGAGCGCGGCGGCGCGGGCGCGGCGCTCCTCGTCGGGCAGGGGTGCGTACCCGTCGGTCACCGGCCCGAAGGGTTCGGGGCGGCCCTTCTCGGCGAGGAAGGCCTCGGCGGTGCGGATGATGTACAGCGAGTTGGCCTCGCACTCCTCGGAGGTGGCGCCCCACGCGGTGATGCCGTGGCCGCCGAGGACGCAGCCGACGGCCTGCGGGTTGGCCTCCTTGACGGCGGCGATGTCCAGGCCGAGCTGGAATCCGGGGCGCCGCCACGGCACCCAGACGACCTTGTCACCGAAGCACTCGGCGGTCAGCTTCTCGCCGTCGACCGCGCAGGCCAGCGCGATGCCGGAGTCGGGGTGCAGGTGGTCCACGTGGGCCGCGTCGACCAGGCCGTGCATGGCGGTGTCGATGGACGGGGCGGCGCCGCCCTTGCCGTGCAGGCAGTAGTCGAACGCGGCGACCATCTCGTCCTCGCGCTCGACGCCGGGGTAGACGTCCTTCAGCGCGTGCAGCCGGTCGAGGCGGAGCGCGGCCAGCCCTTCGGCCTTCAGGGTGCCCAGGTCCCCGCCGGAGCCCTTGACCCACAGCAGCTCCGTCTCGCCGCCGGTGACCGGGTCGGTCGCGGTGCCCTTGGCGGACGTGTTGCCGCCCGCGTAGTTGGTGTTGCGCGGGTCCGAGCCCAGGCGGTGCGAGCGCGCCAGGAGTTCGGCGACTTCGGGGTGGAGGGCGGAGGCCATGGTGATCTTTCCTTCGGGACGGGATGACGACGGGGATGCCGGGGACTCGGGGGCTGTCACGCGCCCCAGCCGGCCTGCTCGCCGCCCACGCGTTCGGCGACGATCCGCTCCTGCCAGCCGCTGGCGCGGTAGGCGGCGACCGGGTCGGGGTGCAGACCCTTCTCCTCGCGGATCTCGGCGAGCAGCGGGCGCACGTCGGTGTTGTACGCGTCCATCAGCACGGCGTTGGCGGCCAGGACGTCGCCCTCGGCCTGGGCCGCGGACAGCGCCTCGGCGTCGACGAGCAGGGCCTTGGCGGTGGCTTCCTGCACGTTCATCACGGAACGGATGACGGCGGGGATCTTGGCCTCGATGTTGTGGCACTGGTCGAGCATGAAGGCGACGCCGGCGGCGGGGTCCAGGCCGCCGTTCCTGACGACCTCGTGCATGATCCGGAAGAGCTGGAAGGGGTCGGCGGCGCCGACCATGAGGTCGTCGTCGGCGTAGAAGCGGGAGTTGAAGTCGAAGCCTCCCAGCTTCCCCTCGCGCAGCAGGACCGCCACGATGAACTCGATGTTGGTCCCGGGCGCGTGGTGGCCGGTGTCGACGACGACCTGCGCCCGGTCGCCGAGCTTGAGGCAGTGCGCGTAGGCCGTGCCCCAGTCGGGGACGTCGGTCGTGTAGAAGGCGGGCTCGAAGAGCTTGTACTCCAGGAGGATCCGCTGGTCGTCGCCGAGGCGCTCGTAGACGGCCCGGAGCGCTTCGGCGAGGCGGTCCTGGCGGGCCGCGACGTCGTCCTGGCCGGGGTAGTTGGTGCCGTCGGCGAACCACAGCTTCAGGTCGCGCGAGCCGGTGGCGTCCATGATGTCGACGCACTCCATGAGGTGCGCGAGCGCCTTGCGCCGCACCGCGGCGTCGGGGTGGCAGACGCTGCCGAGCCGGTAGTCGTCCTCCTGGAACACGTTGGCGTTGATGGCGCCCAGTTCCAGGCCGCGGTCCTTCGCGTGGGCGGCGAGCGCGGCGTAGTCGTCCACCTTGTCCCAGGGGATGTGCAGCGCCACCCGGGGGGCGATGCCGGTGAACTCGTGCACCTTGGCCGCGTCGTCCAGTTTCTCGCGCGGTGTGCGTGGCACGCCTTGCTGCGCGAACACCTTGAAACGCGTTCCGGAGTTGCCGTAGCCCCAGGAAGGCGTCTCGACCCGCTGGTCGGCGAGTGCGGTTTTCACGGCAGTGATGTCAGGCATGTCCACCTCTGAATACGCAAGGTGCCCCGTCCCGGGGCATGTGAAGGACCCATTGAGTGAATCGATTCAGGATGTCGCTGAAACTAACCCGTGCCCGTAACCCCGTCAAGGGTCCGCGGAGAGCCCGGTGGGCCTGCTCCCGGATCGCCGGCACACGACACCGCGGCAGCCTTCTCGGCAGGTGACTACGCGTCCCAACAGGGCCTGTTGGGGCCTCGCCCACCGCGTGCGCGATTTCTCCCGACCGCATGCCGTCCGGACCCTTGACGCCCCGGACGAGCCGCGGCTAGCTTCCGGGCAACCCCGTTGAAACATTTCATAGCGCGGTTTCCATCCGGCACACGTACTGGAGAGAACCCATGACTCGTCCCGAACCGGAGACCACTCCGGTGCTCGCCCTGGAGGGAGTGAGTAAATCCTTCGGCGCCGTCCGGGCCCTGCGCGACGTGTCGCTGCGCCTCTACGCCGGCGAGGCCCACGCCCTGGCCGGCGAGAACGGCGCCGGCAAGTCGACCCTGATCAAGACCCTCGCGGGCGTGCACCGTCCGGACACCGGCCGGGTCCTCCTCGACGGCGAGCCGGTGGACTTCCACGGTCCGGCCGACGCCCGCGACGCGGGGATCGCCGTGATCTACCAGGAGCCGACGCTCTTCCCCGATCTGTCCGTCGCGGAGAACATCTTCATCGGGCGCCAGCCGCGCCGCTCCCTGGGCCGGGTGGACCACCGCGCGGTCGAGCGGGCCGCGTCCGGCCTCTTCTCCCGCCTCGGTGTCGCCCTCGACCCCGACCGGCCGGCGCGCGGCCTGTCCATCGCGGACCAGCAGCTCGTGGAGATCGCCAAGGCCCTGTCCTTCGACGCCCGTGTGCTGATCATGGACGAACCGACGGCGGCGCTCACCGGCAGCGAGGTGGCCCGGCTGTTCGGCGTGGTCAGGACACTGCGCGAGCAGGGATCGGCGGTGCTGTTCATCTCGCACCGCCTGGAGGAGGTCTTCGAGCTGTGCCAGCGGGTCACCACGCTGCGGGACGGTGCCTGGATCGCCAGTGAGCCCCTCTCCGAGCTCGACGAGGACGGCCTGGTCCGGCGCATGGTCGGCCGCGACCTGGAGGAGCTCTACCCCAAGCAGGAGACCCGGATCGGCGAGGTCGCCCTCAGCGTGCGCCGGCTGACGCGCGAGGGGGTGTTCACCGACGTCTCCCTCGACGTCCGCCGCGGCGAGATCGTCGGTCTGGCCGGACTGGTCGGGGCGGGCCGCAGCGAGGTGGCCCGGGCCGTCTTCGGCATCGACCGCTTCGACGGCGGCGAGGTCGAGGTGCTCGGCCGGAAACTTCCGACGGGGGCTCCCAGCGTCGCCATGGCCGCGGGCATCGCCCTGGTGCCCGAGGACCGCCGCGCCCAGGGCCTGGTGATGGACATGTCCATCGAGCGGAACATCGGCCTCACCGGCTTCGCGGCCACCTCCCGTGCCGGGCTGATGAACCGCCGGGCCGAACGCAGCCGCGCCGTGGACTGGGCGACCAGGCTCCAGGTGAAGTACGCCCGGCTGGCCGACGTCGTCGGGACGCTCTCGGGCGGCAACCAGCAGAAGGTCGTCCTCGCCAAATGGCTCGCCACGGCACCCCAGGTGCTGATCGTCGACGAGCCGACCCGCGGCATCGACGTGGGGACCAAGGCCGAGGTGCACCGCCTGCTGTCCTCGCTCGCCGCCGACGGCGTGGCCGTCCTGATGATCTCGTCCGACCTGCCGGAGATCCTCGGCATGGCCGACCGGATCCTGGTGATGCACGAGGGCCGGCTGACCGCCGAGATCCCCCGGGCGGACGCCACCGAGGAGACCGTGATGGCAGCCGCGACCGGCCGCGCCGACCGAGGGAGGAAGACAGCATGACCACGACCGTCGAGCCGATGCGACAGGACACCGCACCCGGGTCCGTCGCCGCACGGCGGCTCATGGACAGGTTGTTCAAGGCGCGCGAACTGGCCGTGATCGCCGTACTGGTGGTCATACTCGGCGCCACCCAGCTCTCCAACGGCGAGTTCCTGTCCCAGCAGGGCGTCAAGGACCTGCTGCTGAACGCGACCATCCTGGTGCTGGTCGCGATCGGTCAGGCGATGGTGGTGATCACCCGCAACGTCGACCTGTCGGTCGGCTCGGTGCTGGGCGTCTCCGCCTTCGCCGCGGGGCTCTACCTCCAGGACGGCGGCAACGCGCTCGTCGCCGTGCTGCTGGCGGTGGTGATCGGCGCGCTGTTCGGCGTGGTCAACGGCGCGCTGGTCAGCCTCGGCAAGGTGCCGGCGCTGGTGGTGACCCTGGGCACCCTGTACATCGTCCGCGGCATCGACTCGATCTGGGTCGGCTCCCGCCAGATCACCGCGAGCGACCTGCCCGGCGGCTTCGTGGACTTCGGCCACGACGGCGTCCTCGTGATGCCCTACCTCGCCCTGCTCGCCGTCGCCGTGCTGCTGGTCGCCGCCTACTACCTCCGCAGCTACCGCAGTGGCCGCGACATGTACGCCCTGGGGTCCAACCCGGAGGCCGCCCGGCTCGCCGGTGTCCCCGTCCGGGCCCGCATCATGACGGCCTACGTGGTGTGCGGCGCGCTCGCCGGACTGGCCGGCGCCCTCTACCTCGCCCGGTTCGGCAACGTCGACTCCAACACCGGCAGCGGCTACGAACTCATGGTGGTCAGCGCCGTGGTCGTCGGCGGCGTCGCCTTCACCGGCGGCTCGGGCACCGTCCACGGTGCCGCGCTCGGCGCGGTGCTGCTGACCTCCGTCAACGGTGTGCTCCCGGCCCTGGGCGTCAGCTCGGTCTGGGTCACCGCCATCAACGGCTTCCTGCTGCTGCTCGCCATCGCCGTCGACCGGCTCCTGGCGCTGCGGGTGGCCGGGACGCTGCGCAAGAAGGCCGCCCGGACGAGGAGTGCCCGCCATGCCTGACACACACGTCAAGTCCCCCGCGCTCGCCCGTCCCGGCGGGGCGGTGCGCTGGGACACCTCGGTCGGCCTCCTGCTGGTCGTCCTGCTGATCTGCTCGTTCTCCTTCGTCGAGAACTTCGGCAACGCCCTCAACGTGTCCTTCCTCATCGGCAACACCCTGCCCATCGCGCTGATCGCGCTACCGATGGCGATGCTCGTGGTGTCCGGCGAGGTGGACCTCTCGGTGGCCTCCACCGCCGGCCTCTCCAGCGCGGTGATGGGCGCGCTGTGGAACGCGGGCATGGCGATCGAGACGATCATCCCGCTGTGCGTGCTGCTGGGCGTGGTGTGCGGCCTGGTCAACGGGCTGCTCGTCACCCGGCTCGGACTGCCGTCCCTGGCGGTCACGATCGGCACGCTCGGCGCCTACCGGGGCATCGCGCAGATCGTGCTCGGCTCCGACTCGGTGACCGACTTCCCCACCCAGTACCTGGACTTCGGTTCCGGCCGGTTCGGGGACACCTTCCTCCCGTACGCCGCCGTGCCGTTCGCCGTGCTGCTGGCGATCGCGGTCGTCCTGCTGCACGCCACGCGCTTCGGCCGCTCGCTGTTCGCCGTCGGCGCCTGCGAGGAGGCCGCCCGCTTCGCCGGCGTCCGGGTCAAGCGGCTCAAGCTGGCCATGTTCGTGTCCACGGGTGTCGTCTCCGCCCTCACCGGCGTGTTCTGGACGCTGCACTACGCCAGTGCCCGCTACGACAACGCGACGGGTCTGGAGCTGTCCGTGATCGCCGCGGTGCTGCTCGGCGGCATCGACTTCGACGGCGGCAAGGGCACGCTCGGCGGCGCCGTCGCCGGTGTGTTCCTGCTCGGCACGATGCAGAACGTCATGAGCCTGCTGAACGTCACCGCCCAGTCCCAGACCGTGGCCACCGGTGTCCTGCTCGTCGTCTCCGTCCTGGCTCCCCGGATCGGCCGGCAGGTCTCCCGGGCCCGCGCCCGGGGAAGGACGGCCGCCTCCCCGCCGACGACGGCCCCGTCCTCGTAGCCCTTCTCTCCTCGCGCCCAGAACGCTCCGGCCCGCCGGGCCGTTCCCCTCCCCCGCCCGCACAGGTAAAGGACCGCCCATGTTCGCCACCTCCGCCGGATCGCGCCGCGCCGCCCTCGCCCTCGCCACCGTCACCGCCCTCGCTCTCGGCGCCACCGCCTGCGGCGGCACCACCAAGGACGACGCGGCCGAGGAGGGCGGCAGCGCGGCGGTCGGCAAGGCCGATCCCGACGCCGCGACCAAGAAGGGCCTCACCGTCGCGTTCCTGCCCAAGCAGGTCAACAACCCCTACTTCACCACCGCCGACTCCGGCGGCAAGAAGGCCTTGGAGGAACTGGGCTCCAGCTACAAGGAGGTCGGCACCAGCAGCGGCACCGACACCGCCGGCCAGGTCGGTTACGTCAACACGCTGACCCAGCAGCGGGTCGACGCCATGGCCGTCTCCGCACAGGACCCCGGTGCCCTGTGCACCGCGCTCAAGCAGGCCATGCGGGGCGGCGTCAGCGTCGTCACCTACGACTCCGACACCAACAAGGACTGCCGCCAGGTGTTCGTCTCCCCGGCCTCCACCGAGGACCTCGGACGCACCCAGGTCGAGCTGCTGTCCAAGCAGATCGGTGGCAAGGGCGAGATCGCGATCCTGTCCGCCGCGCAGACCGCGACGAACCAGAACGCCTGGATCGACGTCATGAAGGAGGAGTTGAAGAAGCCCGCCTACAAGGACATCAAGCTGGTCGAGGTCGCCTACGGGGACGACGACGCCCAGAAGTCGTTCCAGCAGACCCAGGGCCTGCTCCAGGAGTACCCGGACCTGAAGGGGATCATCTCCCCGACCACGGTGGGCATCAAGGCCGCCGCCCAGTACCTGTCCGGCTCCAAGTACAAGGGCAAGGTCAAGCTCACCGGTCTCGGCACCCCGAACGACATGCGCGCCTACGTCAAGAACGGCACCGTCGAGGCGTTCGAGCTGTGGGAGCCGGCCAAGCTCGGCGCGCTCGCCGCGCACGCCGCGGTCGCCCTGGAGTCCGGACAGATCACCGGCCGGCAGGGCGAGACGTTCAAGGCCGGCGATCTGGGGAGCTTCACCCTGGGCGCGGACGGCGTCGTCTCGCCGGGCGAGCCGACCGTCTTCGAGAAGGCCAACATCGACCGGTACCACTTCTGACGGCTTCCGGCCCGTACCGACTCCCGTGACGACCGCGGTGGGGCCCCGGTGATCGCCGGGTCCCCACCGCACGGCAGCAAGGTGATCCGATGCAACGCGTCTGTTTCCTCCTGAAGGTCCGCGCCGAGAAGGCCGCCGAATACCGTGAACGCCACCGGGACGTGTGGGCGGACATGCGTGCCGCCCTCACCGAGGCGGGATGGCGCAACTACTCCCTCTTCCTGCGGGAGGACGGCCTGCTCGTCGGCTACCTCGAGACCGACGACTTCGAGGCGGCCCGCGCGGCCATGGACGCGACCGAGGTGAACGCCCGCTGGCAGGCCGAGATGGCGGAGTTCTTCGAGGAGCTCGACGGGCGGGCGCCCGATGCCGCCATGCGTCCTCTCGCCGAGGTCTTCCACCTGGCGTGAACCGGCGGTCCCGGCTCTGCAGGACGAACACCACCCCGCGTCGGTCCGACGGCGGGGCAAGAACAGCAGGAGACACCACACATGACGCACTCCACGCCGGCGGTCGGCATCAAGGACGTGGCACGGGAGGCGGGTGTCTCCGTCGGCACGGTGTCCAACGTGCTCAACCGGCCCGGCCGGGTCTCGCAGCGGACCAGGCGTCATGTGGAGCAGGTGATCGCGCGCCTGGGCTACGTGCGCAGCGAGTCCGCCCGGCAGCTGCGGGCGGGCCGCAGCCGTGTGGTGGCGGTGCTCGTCCTGGACATGGGCAACCCGTTCTTCGTCGACCTGGCCCGGGGAGCGGAGCGCACGGCCCGAAAGGCGGGTCTCGCCGTGACGCTGTGCAACAGTGCGCAGAGCGCGCGGAAGGAGGCCGAGTATCTCGATCTCTTCGCCGAGCAGCGGGTCCGTGGGGTGCTGGTCACGCCCGCCGATCCCAGCGGGCGGAGTCTGGGCGACTTCCGCCGGCACGGCATTCCCTACGTGCTCGTGGACCGGGTGGCGGGGGACGAGGAGGGCTGTTCCGTCTCGGTCGACGACGTCGCCGGGGGTGCCATGGCGGTCCGGCATCTCACGGGTGCCGGGCACCGGTCGCTCGCCTATGTCAGCGGGCCGCCCCGGCTGAGGCAGATCCAGGACCGCAGGACGGGGGCCCTGAACGCCGTCGCCGAGGCCGGCCTGTCCCCCGCCGCGTTGCAGGAACTGCCCACCGAGCACCTGGACGTGGCCGCCGGACGGGACGCGGGGGCGAGGCTGCTGGGCCTGGCCACGCGGCCCACGGCGGTCTTCTGCGCCAACGACCTGCTGGCCCTCGGCGTGCTCCAGTTCATGTACACGGCCGGGGTCAAGGTCCCGGACGACATGGCCATCGTCGGGTACGACGACATCGAGTTCGCCGCCGCGGCGACCGTCCCGTTGACCTCGGTCCGTCAGCCCGCCCGCGCGATGGGCGCGCTGGCGGCCGACCTGCTGCTCCAGGAGGCGGGCGACCGGGCGGACGAGCACCGGCACCAGCACGTGGTCCTCCGGCCCGAGCTGGTCGTCCGGGATTCGAGCCTGTCGCCGCGCTGACCCCGGGCACTGCGCGCGGGCAGGGGCGGCGCCGGCCGTCGGACGCCGCTCGGGTAGGGTCCGCGTGCACCGGCACGGCCACAGCCGCGCGGCTGGCCGGCGGACGTGAGTCCTGACGAGGACGTGAGTCCTGACGAGGACGTGAGTCCTGACGACGAGTACGGGGGTGCCCAGCGCCATGAACGCGTTGTTCCACATCTGCATGGTGCTCTTGCTGGGCGGCTGTGTCTGGGCCGCGGTCGCGCTGGTCCGCCGGACGCGGCAGCGGCGCGAGGCCTGGGAGAGCGGACTGAGCGCGCCGGCGCGGGTGGTGCGCGCCTGGGCCACGACCCAGATGGTCAACAACGTGGCCCGGCGCGTGCAGTGGCACGAGTACGACTACACCACCCGGGACGGCCGCGCGATCCGGTTCAAGGAGCCCGGCGGCCCCCGGGACCGGGCCGAGGGCGACACGGTCCCCGTCTACTACGCGGCGCACGAGCCGGACAAGGCCACCGCCTCCGAACCGCAGCTCGGCAAGGACGCGGCGACGCTGGTGTTCTGGCTGCTGCTCCTGGGGGCCTGTGCCGTGTTCCTGCTGTACGAGTGGGTGAGCCTGTCCACGGCCCTGAGCTGAGACCGTGCACTTCCTGGACGGGCGTCCGCCACGGGGCCGGACGCCCGGAGTTCCCAGGATCCGTCGTTCGGATCATGCCGGCGTCGCGGGGCGTGGCACGCGCATCCGCGGCATTGTCGTCGGTTGTCGACTCCCCCACGCTCGGCTTCGCTCGCGCGGAGGACCCCCATCGCGTCGACGCCCTCCTCCGCCTTGTGGCTGCACGCACCACGCCCCGCTCGGGTCGGCCGAAAAGCGCAGTCTCGCTTTCGGCCGGCCTGATCCGAACGACGGACCCTAGCCCACCCAGCTCCGCAGCAGCTTCTCCCGCTCCGCGCCCCGAGGCGTCCCGCCCCCTCGCTCACGGCCCCACTTCGCCATCGCCGCCAGCGTCGTGGACATCGTCGCGGCGCCCTCGGTGAGGCGGGACAGGAGGGCGCGGGAGAGGTCGATCTCCGCCTGCTCGTAGCCGACGGCCGCGGCCACGTAGGCCGTCAGCTCGTGGTCGCCGTCGGACGCCGCCACGTTCACCGTCATCGTCGCCGGGGCCTCGTCCACCCGGCCCGGGCCCATGGGCAGGACCAGGTTCACCACCGTGCCCACGGCCAGGTCCTTGATCACGCCGGCCTGCCGCACGAGGGACTTCACGGGGACGTCCGTCACCGTCAGGGCGCGTACGTCCTCCCACAGGTGGACACCGGACTGCCGGTCGCCGAGCGCGACCACGCCCTCGGGGGTCAGGCGTACCCCGGGCGCCAGGCCGGACGGCTTCGCGCCCACGTACACGTCGCCCTCGGCGATCCAGAACAGGCCCACCATGGCCATGCGTCGCTCACTTCTTCTCGCGGCGGCACCGCCGCCGGGTCTCATGTCGAAACGATCAGGTCGACCTCCGCGACGAGCGGAGGAGTACGGGTGTTCCCGCTGCGCCGGGGCGTTCCGGGACGTTCGTCCGAGCCCATGATATGGCCATGACGATTCCCGGCCGGCGGTTCGGCCTGTTCACACCGGGGGCACGCAGCAGCGCTTCCTGACGGTGTGAGGCGCCGGCCGGGCGGTACGGTGCCGCGGTCGCGCTCGTCCGGCGGTTCAGGACGCCCGGGTGTCCGTGTCGCCGGTGTCCGCGCCGGCGCCGAGGGCGTCGATGAGGTGGAGCGGGTAGCCGGCGTCGAGCAGGGGGCGGTGGACGTCGCGGGCGAGGTCGGGCAGGTAGCCGAACAGGACGTCGGCCGGGCCGGTGATCTCGACCTCTTCGCAGGCGGCGGGCAGCAGGAGTGTCTCCGCCCGGCCGAGTTCCTCGCTCCACACGCCGGTCCGCACCCGTACCGGGGCGCCCGCGTTGGTCAGGATCCGGGCGGTGGCGAACCGGTGGCGCAGCGGCTCCGCGGTGCCGGCACGCCAGCGTTCGAGGGCGAAGTACGGGCCGGCGCACAGGAAGACCCGTTCCACCCCGTCGCCGACGGCGATGCCCAGCCCGGGCGTGAAGTCCGGTCGGGTCGTCAGGTCGGCCTGCCGCATCAGCATGTCGAGGTTGGAGCCGAACTCCTCGTCACCCACCGGGGAGCCGTCCTCCATGTTCCAGCGCATCGCGTGCTGCTGGATGTCGGAGGTCTGCTCGATCTCGTAGACCAGGGTGTCGGGTCCGAAGCTGTGCGGGGTGCCGCCGGGTACGTAGAGGGTCTGGCCCGCCCGCACGGGAAGGCGGCGCAGGACGGCGTCGAAGTCCTGCGCCTCCAGCGCGGCCCGCAGCCGGTCGGCGCTCACGCCGTCCTTGACGCCGCACAGGGCGGTCGCGCCGGGGGCGGCCGCCAGGATGTGCCAGGCCTCGGTCTTGCCGTTGGGCTGCCCCTCCAGGCGCCGGGCGGACTCGTCGTCGGCGTGCAGGTGCACGGGCAGGGTTCCGGTGGCGTCGATGAACTTCGTCAGTACGGGAAAGTACCGGCCGGACCACCCGGGGCCCATCAGTTCCTCGGGATGGTCGTGGACGATCTGGCGCAGGGACCGGCCGGCCAGGGGCCCGGCGGTCACCACACCGCTGTTGCCGTCGACGTCGCTGCACTCCCAGGTCTCGGCGACGCTCCAGTCCGGGAGGCCGGTCTTGCCCAGGCGGCGGGCGATGGCGTGTCCGCCGAACACCAGCGGCTTCGCCGTGACCGTCAGCCGCAGCGGGTACAGGTGGTCCCCGGGGGAACTCACAGGATCGGCTGCCCGCCGGTGACCGCGATCCGGGCCCCGGAGACGTAACTGGCCTCGTCGGAGGCGAGCAGCACGTAGACCGGTGCCAGCTCGGCCGGCTGTCCCGGCCGTCCGAGCGGTACCTGGGATCCGAAGCTCTCCACCTGCTCCGGCGGCATGGTCGCGGGGATGAGCGGCGTCCAGATGGGTCCGGGGGCCACGCTGTTGGCGCGGATGCCCTTCGAGGCCAGCATCTGGGCCAGGGAACCGACCATGTTGGCGATGCCCGCCTTGGTGACGTTGTACGGGAGCAGTTGCGGCGGCGGGCTGTCGGAGTTGACCGAGGTGCTGCCGATGATGGCCGAACCGGGCCGCATGTGCGGGACGGCGGCCTTGACCAGGTGGAAGAAGGCGCTGATGTTGATCGCCAGGGTGCGGTCCCACTCCTCGTCGGGGATGTCCTCGACGGAGTCCCGCGTCATCTGGAACGCGGCGTTGTTGACCAGCACGTCGATCCGGCCGAACTCCTCCACGGCCTTGTCGACGATCGCCCGGCAGTGCGCCGGGTCGGCCACGTCACCGGGCACCAGCACACACGTACGGCCCGCCTCCTTCACCCAGCGCCGTGTCTCCTGCGCGTCCTCGTGCTCGTCGAGGTAGGAGATCAGGACGTCCGCGCCCTCACGGGCGTAGGCGATCGCCACCGCGCGCCCGATGCCGCTGTCCCCGCCCGTGATCACCGCGGCCTTGCCGGCCAGCCGCCCGGATCCGCGGTAGCTGTCCTCCCCGTGGTCCGGCCTGGGAACCATGTCGGACGTGACACCGGGAGGGGTCTGCTGCTGACGGGGCTGGGACATGGGGACTCCTGCCGTGCGAGGGAACTGAGCGGAACGGTCGCCGCCCGGCTTCCCTCCATGCTGACCCGCCGGCCGGCGACCCGCTACGGGAGGCCCAGGCGGGCGACGAACACGCTGCGGCCGTCGGTCGCCTCCTGTGTCTGGATGCACAGGCTGACCGCGACCTGCCCGCCGTCGTGGTGCAGGGCCGGCACCGTCACCGGACGGCCGAGGATGTGCGGTTGTCCGGTGAGCAGCAGGGAGGTGAAGGCGGCGACGTGCCGGTCCCGCAGGTGTTCCGGGATGATCGTGGTGATCCGCCGGCCGATGAGTTCCTGCGCGTCCCAGCCCAGGAGCTGTGCCGCTGCCGTGTTCACGGCGATGATCCTGTTGCCGTCGTCGGCGGCGATGGCGGGGGTGCTGCTCGCCTGCAGGCGGCTGGGGTCCCAGGGGGCCAGCTCGGGGGGTGTGGTGCTGGGCTCGCGGGGGGCCTCCGTCCACGCGATGGGTTCCCGCCCGGCGAGCTGGTCGGTGATCTGTCCGAGGAGCCAGCGGGTGGCGGCACGGATCTGCGGCAGGGCCGGCCGGGTCAGCAGTCGCCCCTGGCTGGCGGTTTCCTGGGCCTCGTCGAGCACGCGGTCCAGGGTGAGTACGGCGTCGCGGGCATCGGCGGGAATCTCCACGCGCAGCGTGTACAGGTCACCGTGGCTGTCTTCCTCGGACGCGGAGGCCAGAGCCGCGTTGACGACGTGGTTGGTGTCGTGCGCGGTCAGCAGATCCGCCGGCGGGGCGGAGTCGTCGCCGGACGCCACGAGCAGGGATTCACGCAGCAGTGCCTCGCGGTGCTGCTGGGCCGCCCTCTGCAGCGCTCCGGGTGAGTCGACCAGTTCCACGGGCACCGTCGGGACCGTCGTGGGAAAGGGTCCGTCCGTGACGTCCCAGCCCGACGTCGGCGGTTCGGGGGTGTCGGGCCACAGCTCGAACCAGACCGTCTTGTGGTCCTCGCCGACCTGGACGCCGTGGCTGGAGGCCAGCTCCTCGACCATGCCCAGGCCGCGTCCGGTACTGGCGTACGCCGTACCGCCTCGGTGGGGCATCAGGCCGCGGCGCGGTTCCTGGTCGCTGACGCGGACGTGCACGCGCCCGTCCACGGCCCAGGCCTGGACCTCCACTTCGGTGTGGGCGTGCACCACCGCGTTGGTCACCAATTCGCTGACCAGCAGTTGCGCGGTGTCCGTCGTGTCCGGGGACACGCCGGCCAACGCCTCACGAACGAACCGCCGGGCCACCGAGGCGCTCTGCGGGCGCGGCGGCAGCCGGCGTACCGGCGTACTCGCCGGACTGGGTACGGCCATGCCGCCAGTGTGCCCGCGATGACGTTCCCTGTCCTGCACAGTGATCGCCCGGAGCGGGCGACGGCGGGCCACCGCGCCGCGGCTCCTCCGTCGTGGCGGGTCCTACGCCGTCACACGGCCGGCCGGATCCGTCCCGGTCGAAGCGCCCTGGTGGAAGTACCTCCGCCGGCCCGTCTCCGTCAGGCGCCACAGGGAGCTCCGCCATGCCCGGCGGTCCCCGTTCTCGGCGAACTCCGGAGCCAACAGCTCCAGGACCCGGACCGGGCAGGCACGCCCCCCGGGATCGGGCAGCCGCATCTCCCCCTCGACGGCCGCCCGCACGGCCCGCTCGCTCTCCTCCGTCATGCGGGCACCCTACGGACCCTGCCACCGCGGGCACGGCGAATCGTCCGCGCGGCGCCGCGCCGTACCCTGGGCGGCATGCGGATGCGCCCCACTCTGAGCTGGACCCCCACCGAGGACCTGCCGCCGGGCACCACGGACCCGGAGCCGGTCGTCGAGGCGCTGCGCGCCGGCGGTGTGCTGGTGCTCAGCGGGGCGGGCATCTCCACGGAGTCCGGCATCCCCGACTACCGGGGCGAGGGCGGGAGTCTGAGCCGGCACACTCCGATGACCTACCAGGACTTCACCGGCTCCGCCCGGGCCCGGCGCCGGTACTGGGCGCGCAGCCACCTCGGCTGGCGTACCTTCGGCCGCGCGCTCCCGAACGCCGGGCACCGGGCCGTGGCCGCGTTCGGGCGGCACGGGCTGCTGTCGGGGGTGATCACGCAGAACGTCGACGGCCTGCACCAGGCCGCCGGCAGCGAGGGCGTCGTGGAACTCCACGGGAACCTGGGCCGGGTCGTCTGTCTCTCCTGCGGCGCCCTCAGCCCGCGCCGCGAGCTGGCCCGGCGGCTGGAGGAGGCCAACGCGGGCTTCGAGCCGGTGGCCGCCGGTATCAACCCGGACGGCGACGCGGACCTCACCGACGAACAGGTCGGGGACTTCCGCGTGGTGTCCTGCGCGGACTGCGGCGGCGTCCTCAAACCGGACGTGGTCTTCTTCGGCGAGGCGGTTCCGCCGCGGCGCGTCGAGCACTGCCGCCGGCTGGTCCGCGAGGCGGCCTCGCTGCTGGTCCTGGGCTCCTCGCTGACGGTGATGTCCGGTCTCCGGTTCGTCCGTCAGGCGGCCGAGGCCGGGAAACCGGTGCTGATCGTCAACCGGGACCCGACCCGGGGCGACCGGCACGCCCTCACCCGGGTCGCGCTCCCGCTGGGACCGGCCCTCACCACTGTGGCCGGCCGTCTGGGCATCCCCGTCGACGGCCGGACGGCGGACGGGACGAAGCTCTGACGGGGGGCGGGACGTCACGGCGCCGCCGCGGGCCGGCCGCTTCCCCGGTCCGCGCTACGACGGCCGCCCGGCCTGGGTCCGGTCCCCTCGGCCGGCGGGTGGCGGTGCCGTGCTGGCCCGCACGATCAGCGACGGTTCGACGGACGCCGGTTCGGGTGCGGCGCCGGGGTCTGCGATGTGCCGCAGCAGGTGGGCGACCGCCAGTGCGCCCATCTGGGTGAACGGCTGGGCGACCGTGGTCAGCGAGGGTGAGCAGTACTCGGCCAGCGCGATGTCGTCCACGCCGACGACGGAGATGTCCTCGGGCACCCTCCTGCCGAGCTCGTGCAGGGCCCGGATCACGCCGAAGGCCATCTCGTCGCTGGCCACGAACACGGCGGTGGCGTCGGGGATCTTGCCCAGGATCAGCCCGTTGCGGTAGCCGGACCCGGGTGTCCAGTCGCCCTCCAGCACCGGTGGCGGGGTCAGGCCCGCGGCCTGGAGGGTGTCGCGCCAGCCGGTGCGGCGGCTGGCGGCGTCGAGCCACTCCTCCGGTCCGGCGACGTGCCACACACTGCGGTGCCCGAGTTCGATCAGGTGGCGGGTCGCCAGACGGGCCGCGAGGGTCTGGTCGACGGCGACGACCTCGGTCGCCGGGGTCCGTGACCCGTCGACGGTGACGGTCGGCACCGCGCGGGTGAGCTGCTCGATCCGCGGGCTGACGTGGACCAGCGGCACGGAGAGGACGATCCCCTCGACGCCCTGTTCCGCCAGGCGGGACAGGGCGTCCTCGATCGCGGCCGTGTCCAGGGACGCGGTGGTCGCGGTGCTGATCTCGTAGCCGGCCCCCCGTGCCGCCGTCTCGATGCCGAACGTCAGGTTCGTGCGCGAGTAGAAGGCGGTCTGCAGGGTCACGACACCGATCGTCCGGCTGCGTCCCGAGGACAGCATCCGTGCCGCGTTGTTCTTGCGGTAGCCGAGCTGCTCGACGGCGGCGAGCACCTTGGCGCGGGTCTTCGCCTTGACGTTGGGGTGTCCGGCCAGTGTCCGGGACACCGTCTGCGCGGAGACGCCGGCGAGCCTGGCCACATCGGTCATGCCGGGCTGCCGTGCGACGCCGTCGCCCGCCGCGCGTCCGCGGGTGGATGCCTCACCGGCTTCCGGTGTTTCCGATGCCATCGTCCGCTTCTCCAGGGAAAACCGCGGCTTCGGCCGCGTCGTCGCAGGTACCGCTGTCGGGGCGCAGTCTATCCACACCAGCCCTATTGGCATCGATAACAACCTCTGCCATAGTTCCCGCCAGCGTGCCTGCGGAGGCGAGAGGGAGAGCAGAGTGTCATCGATAACAGCGGGTTCCGCCGGGGACCGGACGACCCCCGGCCGGACGAGCGGTACGCCGTCCGGGCGGCCCGCCTCCGCGCCGGGGCCCGTCCTGACCCACCCGGGAGGGACGCTCCTGCGGGCCGGGCGCCCGCACCGCGTGCTGGCCGGGTCGCTGCACTACTTCCGCGTCCACCCCGACCAGTGGGCGGACCGGCTGGAGCGGGTCGCGGCCATGGGCCTCAACACCGTGGACACCTACGTGCCGTGGAACTTCCACGAGCCACGGCCGGGGCGGTACCGCTTCACCGGCGGACACGACGT
This sequence comes from Streptomyces sp. NPDC093586, assembly GCF_044764905.1. Taxonomy (NCBI): domain Bacteria; kingdom Bacillati; phylum Actinomycetota; class Actinomycetes; order Kitasatosporales; family Streptomycetaceae; genus Streptomyces; species Streptomyces sp. NPDC093586. The sequence goes on from NZ_JBIWJA010000007.1 coordinate 185,889, forward strand.
CGAGCGCTTCGTCCGCACCGCCCAGCGGACCGGCCTGGACGTGATCGTGCGGCCGGGCCCGTACATCTGCGCCGAGTGGGACAACGGCGGGCTGCCCGTCTGGCTGACCGGACGCCCCGGCATGCGCCTGCGCTCCTCCCACCCGCCCTATCTGGCGGAGGTCGGACGCTGGTTCGACGAGTTGATCCCGCGCCTCGCCGCGTTGCAGGCCGGGCGGGGCGGGCCGGTGGTCGCCGTCCAGATCGAGAACGAGTACGGCAGTTACGGCGACGACCGGGGCTACGTCCAGTGGGTGCGGGACGCCCTCGTGGAGCGCGGTGTCACGGAACTGCTCTACACGGCGGACGGTCCCACCGAGCTGTTGCAGGACGGCGGGAGCCTGCCGGGGCACCTGGCGGCGGCGACGTTCGGCTCCCACGCCCGCGAGGCGGCCGGGTTGCTGCGTGCCCGCCGCCGCGACGAGCCGTTCCTGTGCGCCGAGTTCTGGAACGGCTGGTTCGACCACTGGGGCGAGAAGCACCACGTCCGGTCCGTCGAGAGCGCGACCCGGACGCTCGACGACATCCTGGACGCCGACGGCTCGGTCAGCCTCTACATGGCGCACGGCGGCACCAACTTCGGCCTGTGGGCCGGTGCCAACCACGACGGCGGCGCGATCCAGCCGACGGTGACCAGCTACGACTCCGACGCGCCGATCGCCGAACACGGCGCGACGACCCCGAAGTTCCACGCGTTCCGCGAGCGGCTGCTGGCCGTCACCGGGGCGCCGGCCCGTCCGCTGCCGCCCGAGCCGGCGATGCTGGCCCCCCGCACGGTCCCCGTCCGCGCCGAAGCCGGTCTGCTGGGGGCGCTGCGCACCGCGTCCGAACCGGTGGCCTCCCCGCATCCGCTGAGCTTCGAGGAGCTGGAGCAGGCGTCCGGTCTCGTCCTCTACCGCGCCGAACCGCTCCTGCCCGGTGGCAGCCACACCCTCACGGTCTCCGGACTCCACGACCGCGCCCAGGTCTTCGTCGACGGCGCACCGCTCGGCGTCCTCGACCGCGAGACCGCCTCGCTGGAGGTGCCGGGCCGGGGTGCACGGGTGCTGCTGGAGCTGCTGGTGGAGAACCAGGGGCGCGTGAACTACGGGCCGCTGCTGGGCGGGCGCAAGGGCATCCTCGGCGGTGTCTCGGTCGGCCGGCGGCTCGTGCACGGCTGGACCATGCACCGGCTGCCGCTGGACACGTGGACGCGGGAGGACCTCGCGCGCGCCGTCTCGGCCGCCGCGCCGGACGGCTCCGCGGGGTTCGCCACGGCACGGTTCACGGTCCCCGAGCCCGCCGACACCTTCCTCGCGCTCCCCGGTTTCGCCAAGGGGTTCGTGTGGGTCAACGGCACCCTGCTCGGCCGTTACTGGGAGATCGGCCCCCAGCGGACGCTCTATGTCCCCGCACCGCTGCTCGTGCCGGGCGAGAACACCGTCACCCTGCTGGAGCTCGAACGGCTGGGCGACCGGCTGGAGCTGCGCGAGGGGCCCGAACTGGGGCCCGCCGAGGAGTACGTCGAGACCTTCTGACCCGCCCCGCCGGCGCCCGGCCGCCCCTGTCCCCGGCCCCGCTCCCGGCCCGTCGTTCCTTCGCGGTCGCCGTCACGAACTCACCGCCGTCTCCCGTCCCTCACCGATCCGAGGAGGAAGTACCAGGTGGAAACCATGACGTCCCCATCGCCCCGCCCGCCCGGGCGCAGACGCGGCCCGCGGCCCGGCGCCGTGGCCGCGGCCCTGGGCCTGTGTCTGGGCATGCTGTCGGCCGCGGCCGTGCCCGCCGGTGCGGCGCCGCCCCGGGCCCCGTCCGCCCCCGCGCCGACGGCGGCCACGCCGGTGCAGCTGAGCCGGGGCGGGCTGACCGTCACGGTGGCCGAGGAGTTCCCCCAGGTCATCTCCTACCGGCTGGGCACGCGCACCCTCGGCGGACAGGCGTCCGTCCTCGACACCTTCACCGTCAACGGCGTCCCGCACCGGGCCACGACCACCATGAGGGCGGAGGCGAGCAGGGCCACGTACACCTCCACCTTCCCGGACCTGCCCGGCCTCACCCTCACCTCGACCATCACGGTGACCGGGGACACCACGGTCGTCTTCGCCGTGGAGAAGATCTCCGGCGAGGCCGCCGCCACCGTGCGGACCCTCGCGGTCCCCGGTCATTCCCTCGTCTCCGTCGACTCCTCCGCGCCGGGTGCCAACCTGGCCCGGACGAAGATCTCCACGGACTCGACGACGACCGCCGACCGGTTCGTCCCGATCACCGCCGGCACCACCCCGGACAAGGAACCCGTCGGCACCCCGTACGCGTTCGTCGGCAACGCGCAGCTGTCCGCGGGCATCGTCACCAACGCGACCGAGGACTCGCCGCAGAACGACAACACCAACGGCAACACCCGCCTGCAGTCCCGCATCGTCGACACCGGCGACGGCGGGCGCCGGGCGGAGCTGTCCGCCGGCACCTACACCCACCGCCCGCAGGGCGCGACCGACCCGCGGGTCGCCACCTACGAGCTGCCCCGGACGACCGTGGTCCTGGCCGCCGACGCCAACGGCGACGGCACGGTCGACTGGCAGGACGGCGCCATCGCCCACCGGGAGCACATGCGGCGCCCGCTGGGCGCGGACCGGGTGCCCGAGCGGGTGGTGCAGCGCATCCCGTTCAACTTCGCGAGCCAGGCCACCAACCCGTTCCTGAAGACGCTGGACAACACCAAGCGCATCTCCATGGCCACCGACAACCTCGGCCAGTGGGTGCTGGAGAAGGGCTATGCGAGCGAAGGCCACGACTCGGCGCACCCCGACTACGGCGGCAACGAGAACGTGCGCGCGGGCGGGCTGAAGGACCTGAACCGGCTCACCGGGTCCGGCGCCGGCTACAACGCGGACTTCGCCGTGCACGTCAACGCCACCGAGGCGTACGCGCAGGCGAAGAACTTCAGCCAGGAGCTGGTGGCGGGGCAGCCGAACGGGTGGGACTGGCTCAACCAGGCCTACCACATCGACCAGCGCAAGGACCTCGGCACCGGCGCCGTCCTGGACCGGTTCGCGCAGCTGCGCAAGGAGGCCCCCCAGGTCAAGACGGTCTACATCGACGCCTACTACTCCAGCGGCTGGCTGGCCGACGGACTGGCCGACGGGCTGCGGAAGATGGGCTTCGAGGTCGCCACCGAGTGGTCGTACAAGTTCGAGGGCTCGTCGCTGTGGTCGCACTGGGCCGCCGACAAGAACTACGGCGGCGCCACCAACAAGGGCATCAACTCCGACATCGTCCGGTTCATCGCCAACTCCGACCGCGACGTGTGGAACGTCGACCCGCTGCTCGGCGGCGCCAGCATCGTGGAGTTCGAGGGCTGGACCGGCCAGAACGACTGGAACGCCTTCTACCGCACCATCTGGACCGACAACCTTCCCACCAAGTTCCTCCAGCACTTCCAGGTGATGGACTGGGACCGCGGCAGGTCGGCGACGCTCACCGACGGCGTGCGCGTCCGGTCCGTGGACGGCCGGCGGCAGATCTCCATGGGCGACGCCGTCGTGCTCGACGGCGACACCTACCTGCTGCCGTGGGGCGACGCCCGCAAGGGCGACGGCACGTCCTCACCCAGCGACGCCGACAAGATGTACTTCTTCAGCGCGGCCGGCGGCACCCACACCTTCGAACTGACCGACCAGTTCGCGAAGAACAAGAACTTCACCCTGTACGCGCTCACCGACCAGGGCCGGGCCGAGAAGGCCCGGGTGAAGGCCGCGGCCGGGAAGGTGACGCTGACCGGGGAGAAGGGCCGGCCCTACGTCCTGGTGCCGAACGGCGGCAAGGCACCGCACCGGGACGCGGACTACGGCGAGTCCACCGGGCTGACCGACCCCGGGTTCAACGGCGGGGACCTGGACGCCTGGAACCCGCGGGGCGACGCCGCGATCACGCGGGCCGGCAACGGCGACAACGTCGTCCGTCTCGGCGGCGGCACCTCCGGCATCTCCCAGCAGGTCTCCGGTCTGGCACCGGGCAGGCGGTACACGCTCGGCGCCGACGTCGAGATCGGCCCCGGCGAACGCCGGGACACCGCTCTCCGGGTGCGCGGCACCGCCGGCCCGGCCGTGAACTCCTTCGACATCACCCCGGCGCGCAACCGGATGGCGTCCGACGAGAAACGCGACACCTACTCCCAGCGGGCCGCCGTCGCGTTCACGGCCCCGCGCGGCGGAAAGGTCACCGTGGAGATCGGTGCCGGTGCCGGCGGGGCCGCGGTGGTGCTGGACGACGTACGCGTCATGGCGGACACCACCTCGCCGCTCCCCCGCGCCGAGAAGGGCACCGTCGTCGCCCACGACGACTTCGAGGGCAACCAGCCGGGCTGGGGCCCGTTCGTGAAGGGCGACGCCGGTGGTGTCACCGACCCCCGCACGAGCGTCAGCGACCTGCACGAGCCGTACAGCCAGAAGGCGTGGAAGAACACCTACTCCCCCTACGACACCGGCACGTTGAGGGGCAAGGCGGTCGACGACGTGCTCGCCGGGCGGCACTCGCTGAAGTCCCACGCGGAGAACACGGGGCTGGTGTACCGCACGACGCCCGCGACGGTCCCGTTCACCGAGGGCCGCAGGTACCGGGTCTCGTTCTCGTACCAGACCAACATCGAGGGCCAGTGGGCCTGGGTGACCGGCGCGGACCGGGTCGCGGACGGGAAGACCTCCTCCCGGGACATCGCCCGTGACGTCCTGGAACCCGCCCTGGACACGACGGCGTACTCCCGCGAGATCGTCGCGGGCTGCGGGGACACCTGGGTCGGGCTGCGCAAGCTCGGCGGCGCCCGGGGCACCGATCTGGTCGTCGACGACTTCACCGTCACCGACCTGGGCGAGGCCGGGGCGGGGGCCGCCTGCGCGACCGTGGACGTGCCGGCCGGTGCCGAGCTGAGCCCCGGGGTGCCGGGCGAGTTCACCACCACCTTCACCAACAACGAGTCCACCGACGCCCTGAACGTCGGCATGGCGCTGCGCGGACTGCCGGAGGGCTGGAAGGCGGAGGTCGCGAAGAAGGACGGCAACCTCTTCGGGACGGTGAAGCCGGGCGCGAGCGTGCGCACCACCTGGCTCCTGACACCGCCCGCCGACGCGGCCGGCACCACCGCCGCCTGGCAGGCGACCGCCGTCTACGCCCACGCCGGGGCCACCAGGACCGTCTCGGCGGACGCCCGGGCCGCGGTGACCACCGAGCCCCTGCTCTCCCCCGGCTCGATGACCGCCACCGCCGACTCGGAGAACGGCTCCTCCGGTGCCGGGGAGGGACCCGTGTCCAACGTCCTCGACGGTGACCCGGGCACCATCTGGCACACCGACTACACCGGCACCCCCGCGCCCTACCCGCACTGGGTGACGCTGAAGCTGGGCGGCGCGGCCGACGTGGACGGGTTCGGCTACCTGAACCGGCAGAGCGGCGGTCAGAACGGCCGCGTCGGCGGTTACGAGGTCGCCGTGTCGGACGACGGTACGAACTGGAGGACGGTGGCGAAGGGCACGCTGAAGGACGTGCCGCAGATGCAACGCGTCTCCTTCGACCGGGTCCGGGCCTCGCACGTGCGGTTCACGGCCCTGGACGCGCTCAACGGGCAGCCGTTCGCCGCGGCGGCGGAGATGCGGGTGTACGGCACGCCGGCGGACCTGCCGACGGGCTACCCGCCGGGTGAGCGGCCCGCCGACCGGGGCTGAACCGGCCCGCCCCCGGCGTGTTCCGCCGGGGGCGGCCGAGGCCTGCGGCCGGCGTGAAGGCGATGACGAGTGCCGGGGCGGACCGTCACGGCGGCGAAACCGGGTGGTGTCGCGGATCGGACGCCGCATACGGTCGGCGCCATGGCTGACGAGTGCTTCGGACATCCACGGCTCGCCGCGGTCTACGACCCGCTCGACCCCGATCGGAGTGATCTCGACGCGTACGTCCGCATGGCAGAGGAGCTCGGTGCACGCCGGGTGCTGGACATCGGCTGCGGGACCGGGGTGTTCGCCCTTCTCCTCGCCGGCCGCGGGATCGAGGTCGTCGGGGTCGACCCCGCCGCGGCCTCGCTCGACGTGGCCCGGGGCAAGCCCGGCGGTGGACGGGTGCGGTGGATCCACGGTGACGTGAGGGCGCTCCCGCCCCTGCGGGTCGATCTGGCGACCATGACGGCGAACGTCGCCCAGACGGTCGTGGACCCGAAGGCGTGGCGGGAGACGCTGCGACGGACGTACGGATCGCTGCGGCCGGGCGGGCATCTGGTGTTCGAGACCCGGGACCCCGCTCGACGCGCGTGGGAGGAATGGAACCGGGAGCACTCCTACCGCGTGACGGACGTCCCGGGCGTCGGCGCGGTCGAGAGCTGGGTCGAGGTGACCGACGTGAGCCTGCCGCTGGTGACGTTCCGCTGGACGTACGTCTTCGCCGTGGACGGACAGGCGCTGACCTCGGAGTCGACGCTGCGTTTCCGTGAGCGCGAGGAGGTCGAGGCAGACCTGGTCGCGCGGGGATACGCGGTCGACGACGTGCGTGACGCCCCCGACCGCCCGGGCCGGGAGTTCGTTTTCCTCGCCCGTCGCCCGCGGGGGGAACGAGCGGGAGACCGCCGGTAGCCGTACGCCGTCAGGGGATCCGGCGACCACCGGAATCAATCGCCGACAGTGACGCAACCATTCCGCTGCGTGACGGGTCATACAGGGCAGGAGCACCAACCGGCTCCCAGACCTCACAAGGGGGAAAAATGATCTCCAACCGTTCCAAGCTGGCCGCGGCCGCACTGCTGGCGGTGTCCGTCGGGGGCGCCACCGCCCTGGCCGCACCCGCCTCCGCCGCCGTGAGCGTCACACCGCAGACCGTCTGCGGCAGCGGCTACAAGACCGTCAACTCCGCGCCCATCGGCTCCAGGGGGACCGTCTACCTGACCTACAACTCCGCCACCGGCAACAACTGTGTCGTGACCATCCGCAAAGCCACGGGCACGGCCGTGGACATGTCCGCGTACCTCTACGTCCCCGACACCGACCAGGGTGACAGCGACTACGGCAGGTACACGTCGTACGCGGGCCCGGTCTACGCCCGCGGCAAGGGCCACTGCGTCGACTGGGGCGGCAGCATCAGCGGCGTGTCCGTCCAGGTGACCGGCTCCAACTGCGCGACCCTCAAGGAGCACCGGGTCACCAGGACCGGCTGATCCTGCGGGAGGGGACCGCCCGTTCGGGCGCCGTCGTCCTCGGCCGTCGGACCGTCGACGTGGTCGACGGTCCGAAAGGCCGGGACGACATGTCCGGCTGCGGCGCCGGCGAGGTGGGCGGGTCCGCGTCCGTCGTCGTGGCGAGCACACCGCCCGAGGCGGTACGGCCCACCGGCCTCGGCCGGACGTTCCTCGCCACCGGCCCGCCCGACGCCGTCACCGCCGCCCGCGAGCGTGCCGGGGCGGCGCCGGCGGCCGGTGGCCGGTGACCGGCGGGGAAGGACCTCGACGTCGTCCGGCCGGGTCCGTGACCGGTGCGGAGGCCGCCGGCCGGACGGACCGCACTCGTGCGGCCGCCCGGCGTACGAGTGCGGCGTCCGCTCCGGACGTGTCCGGCACGGTCAGAGCTCGTCCTGCGGGAAGTCCGGGTCGTCGAGGCCGCTCACGTCGATCTCCCCGTCCTCCGCCGTCCCCGGGACGGCGAAGAGGCCCCCCATGAGCTCCCCCAGGTCCAGCTCGGTGGCACCGGCCGGGGCGGTGGGCGTGGTGCCGTCGCTGATCCGCAGGGTCAGGCCCAGCTTCTTGACGGCGGCGTCCTCCGCCAGCTTGGCGAGGTCGATGTCCACCTCGGCCAGCTCACCGTTCTTGAGCGTGAAGTCCGCCGTCACATCGGTGTCGGGCGCGTCCTTCAGCTCCTTGTCCGTCGGCAGGTCCATGCCCGGCGGCAGGTCCTTCGCCAACGGACGGATCTCGCCCAGCAGCTCGGTGATCAGCGTGCGGAAGGGAGCGGTGGCGGTGACGTGCTCGGCACCGTCCTTGCCGTCGGACGTCTTCAGCTCCACCTCACGGGCGACGACCCCGCGCAGCGCCTTCATGAGCTTCTTCTGCGTCTTGGCGTCGAGGGTCGGCTCGGGCGCGGGGGCGTCCCCGCCCTTCCGCCCCTCGGCGGCGAGGTCCTCCATCTCCTTGGTGCTGAACTTCACCCACTTGCCCTCGAGGGCGTCCTTGAGACCCCCGGCCTCCGGGGGCAGGTCCTCGACGGACGGCATGGGGCTGCCCATCGCCTTGCCGAGGGTCTCGACGTCGGAGCGGATGTAGACGTGGTCGCCGATGACCCGGTACTCGACGAGGTCGCCGTCCGGGCTGCTGATCTTCATGGCCATGCCGACGAGGTCCTCCTCGCCGGACTCCTCGAGCGGCTTCTTCGACTCCACGGTGACCGAGACCTTCGCGCCGCTCATCAGCTCGGCGACCTCGTCCGGGATCTCGTCGCCGGGCTCGGGGTCGGACTTCGCGTCCAGCGCCTTCAGCGTCTTGACGTCGGTGTCCAGGTCCAGCTCGAAGGAGAGCTTCTTCTCCTTGCCGAGCTTGTCGAAGGCCCGGTCCAGCTTCTGGCCGGCGGAGAGCTGCTCCGCCGTTCCGCAGGCGGCCGAGCCCGCGAGGACGGCACCGACGACGGCGGTGGCGGTCAGGGTCTTGCGTATGGCGCTGATGATGGTCTCCTCGTGAGTCAGATCACGGTGTGATCGAACAGGAGACTCACCAGAGCCTCACAAGGTTGCCCCCGGTCTGCGGGCAATGCCGGAAACACGTACGGAGCAGCGTGCGGGAGTCCTTGTCACCCCGCCCGGCCGTGCCGCGGCCGCCCCGGAACGCGGTGCGGCGGGGCGGGGTCCGCCGTCCACGGCCGGTGCCGCCGCCGTGCCGGACATGCGCTCGTCCGTGATCGGTCCTAGCGTGACAGGCGTCGCTCGGGTGATCGACGGCCGGCCCAGCCGGCGGAAGGCGAGCTGTCATGGCTGAGCGGAGCAAACGGTCTTCACTGATCGGTGAACTGTCGGCTGAATTCGCCGGCACGATGATCCTCATCCTCTTCGGCTGCGGCGTGGTCGCCCAGGTGGTCGCGGGCGGGGCCCTCACGGACCCGGAGGGCGGCCTCGGGGACCATGACAGCATCGCCTGGGCGTGGGGCCTCGGCGTCACCCTGGGCGTCTACGTGGCGGCACGGCTGAGCGGGGCCCACCTCAATCCCGCGGTGACGCTCGCCCTCGCCGCGTTCAAGGGGTTCTCCTGGCGCAAGGTGCTCCCCTACGCGCTGGCCCAGACGGCGGGCGCCTTCGTGGCCGCTCTCCTGGTCCGCTGGAACTACACCGAGGCGCTGGCGAAGGCCGACCCCGGCCACACCATCAAGACGCAGTTCGTGTTCTCCACGCTCCCCGCCAACGGGAACACGGCTCTCCCGGTGCACGAGTGGGGCGCCTTCCGCGACCAGATCATCGGCACCGCCATTCTGCTGATGCTGATCATGGCCGTCACGGACCTGCTCAACACGCCGCCGGGGGCGAACATGGGCGCCTTCATCATCGGCCTGATCGTGGTCGCGATCGGCATGGCCTTCGGAACCAACGCGGGCTACGCCATCAACCCGGCCCGTGACTTCGGCCCCCGGCTGGCCAGCTTCATCACCGGGTACGGCGGGGCATGGCGGGACCAGTACGGGAACTTCTACTTCTGGGTGCCGATCGTCGCCCCGCTGCTCGGCGGCCTGCTCGGCGCGGGTCTGTACAAGGTGTTCGTCGGCCGCTTCCTGCCGACCGCCGAGCCCGAGCCCGCGGGACGCGTCCCGGCTCCCGAGGACTGACCACACCGGCTGGAGAGGCGGCGAATCATGGCGGACTTCATCGGCGCGGTGGACCAGGGGACCACCAGTACCCGATTCATGATCTTCGACCACGGCGGCAACGAGGTGGCGAAGCACCAGCTGGAGCACGCCCAGATCCTCCCGCGTTCCGGGTGGGTGGAGCACGACCCGGTGGAGATCTGGGAGCGCACCAACTCGGTGATGCAGAACGCGCTGCGCTACGGCGGCCTGTCGGCGACCGACCTGGTGGCGATCGGCATCACCAACCAGCGCGAGACCACGGTGGTCTGGGACCCGCGCAACGGCCGCCCCTACTACAACGCCATCGTGTGGCAGGACACGCGCACCGACGCGATCGCGGCGGACCTGGAACGCTCGGGCAGGGGCGAGGTCATCCGGCGCAAGGCCGGCCTGCCCCCGGCGACGTACTTCTCCGGCGGCAAGATCCAGTGGATCCTGGAGAACGTCGACGGCGTGCGCGAAGCGGCGGAACAGGGGCACGCGCTGTTCGGCAACACCGACGCGTGGGTCCTGTGGAACCTGACGGGCGGTCCGGACGGCGGCATCCACGCCACCGACGTGACCAACGCCAGCCGGACCATGCTGATGAACCTGGAGACGCTCGACTGGGACGACGAGCTGCTGGGCTTCTTCGGCATCCCCCGGGCGATGCTGCCGGCCATCAACGCCTCCTCGCACCCGACGGCGTACGGGGTGACCCGCACGACCCGGCCGCTGCGCGCTCCCCTTCCGATCGGCGGGGTCCTCGGCGACCAGCAGGCGGCCACGGTCGGGCAGGTGTGCTTCCGTCCCGGTGAGGCCAAGAACACCTACGGCACCGGCAACTTCCTGGTACTCAACACCGGGACGGAACTGGTCCGTTCCCGCAGCGGTCTGCTCACCACGGTGGCCTACCAATTCGGTGACGAGCCCGTCGTCTACGCGCTGGAGGGATCCATCGCGGTGACCGGCTCCGCCGTGCAGTGGCTGCGCGACCAGATGAAGATCATCAACAGTGCGGCCGAGAGCGAGGACCTCGCCCGCACCGTCGCCGACAACGGCGGCGTGTACTTCGTCCCCGCCTTCTCCGGCCTCTTCGCGCCGTACTGGCGTTCCGACGCCCGCGGGGCGATCGTCGGCCTCGCCCGGTACAACGACAACGCGCACCTGGCCCGGGCCACCCTGGAAGCCATCTGCTACCAGAGCCGCGACGTCGTGGAGGCCATGGAACAGGACTCCGGGGTCCATCTCGACGTGCTCAAGGTCGACGGCGGTGTGACCGCCAACGACCTCTGCATGCAGATCCAGTCCGACGTCCTCGGTGTCCCGGTCAGCCGCCCCGTGGTCGCGGAGACCACCGCGCTGGGCGCCGCCTACGCGGCGGGACTGGCCACGGGGTTCTGGCGGGACACCGACGAACTGCGCACGCACTGGCACGAGTCCCGGCGGTGGGAGCCGCAGTGGACCGACGAGCAGCGCGCGGAGGGCTACGCCGGCTGGAAGAAGGCGGTGCAACGCACGCTCGACTGGGTGGAGATCCCCTGAGCCCGCGGGCCGGGTCCGGTCAGCGGCGGGCGAAGGACAGCACGGCGAGGAGGGTGGTGGGCTGCCGGGTGGAGAGGTACACGTAGGGGGCGGGGCAGTCCGGGTCGACGATCTCGATGCGCAGGGCCGTCGGGATGTGACTGCGCAGCAGCATCTTCGCGCGGCCGTCGGCCCGCCGGGTACGCCACAGGAACGCCTCTTCGGAGTCGAGGATCTCCGCCAGTCCGAGGGCGCTGAGGGGGAAGCTGAGGGAGCCGGCCGTCAGGTGCCGGTCCGTCACCACGATGGCGGCGGAACCGTAGGCGTGCAGCACCGGTGCGGTGAGTGCCGCCACGACCACCATCCCGGTGACGGCGGCGACGTGCCCGAGGGGCAGCAGGGCGGTGGCGGCCATCACGCTCAGCAGGGCGGCGAGCCCGAAGGCGGTTCTCGGGACGCCGAGACGTTCTTCGTACAGACGCATGCGCTCACCCTCTCAGCTCCGTCCGGCGGTCCGCGCATCGCCCGTCTCCGGGCGCGCGGCGCGTGCCCTCCCTGGAATGTCACAGGTTCACGCCGGCGCGCCCGGGACCTTCACTGGACGGACCATCGGTGAACGGAAGGGCATGACATGAAGGGTCTCTGGAAGCGCGCACTCGTCACCGGAGCGGCCGGGATCACCCTGGCGGGCGGGATCGGCCTGGCGACCGCCTCGCCCGCGGCCGCCGAGGGCAACGTGCTGCAGTGCCGCACCTGGATCGCGGGCGACCTGGCCTACGGCGAGTGCCACAACCCCGGGACACAGCTGCACGCCTTCTCGGTGCGCGCGATCTGCGGCTGGGCCGCCGACAAGTACTCGAACTGGATCTATGTGTCGCCCCGCACAACCGCGACGGCCGCCGTCGGCTGCAGCGGCCCGCTCACGACCGGCGTCGGCGGAGTGGCGATCGAGTACGGCGGCTGAGAGCGGCCCGGGGACCGCACCCGGCCGCCGTACTCCGGCGACGGACCTACAGGGTGCGCTCCAGGCGGTCCGCCACGAGCTTGACGAACCGGGCCGGCTCCTGCGGCCGGCCGCCCTCGGCGAGCAGCGCGAGGGCGTGGAGCAGTTCGGCGGTCTCGGTGACCTCCGTGCGGTCCTCGCGCTCGGTGTAGGCCCGGTTCAGGGCCTTCACCAGCTGGTGCTCCGGGTTGAGTTCGAGGATGCGCTTGGCGCGGGGGACCTCCTGGCCCATCGCCCGGTACATGTTCTCCAGCGCGGGCGTGAGGTCGTCGGCGTCGGAGACGACGCAGGCCGGGGAGACCGTGAGGCGGGAGGAGAGACGGACCTCCTTGACGTCCTCGCCCAGGTGCTCGCTCATCCAGCCGAGCAGTCCGGCGTACTCCTCGCTCTGCTGTTCCTTCTCGGCGTCGGCCTTCTCGTCCTTGTCCCCGTCGAGGTCGATCTCGCCCTTGGTGACCGAGCGCAGCCGCTTGCCCTCGTACTCCCCCACCGCGTCGGTCCACACCTCGTCCACCGGGTCGGTGAGCAGCAGGACCTCGACGCCCTTGGCCCGGAAGGCCTCCATGTGCGGGGACGCCTCCATGGCCTGCCGGGACTCGCCCGTCATGAAGTAGACGGTGTCCTGTCCGTCCTTCATCCGCTCGACGTACTGCTTCAGCGTGACCGGTGTGTCGGCGTCGTGCGTGGTCGCGAACGAGGAGACGGCGAGGATCGCGTCGCGGTTGTCGGGGTCGGTGACGAGTCCTTCCTTGAGGACGGCGCCGAACTCCCGCCAGAGCGTGGCGTAGCGGTCCGGCGCGGACGTCATCATGTCCTTGACCGTCGACAGGACCTTCTTGGTCAGGCGGCGCTGGATCATGCGGATGTGGCGGTCCTGCTGGAGGATCTCGCGGGAGACGTTGAGCGAGAGGTCCTGCGCGTCGACGACGCCCTTGACGAAGCGCAGGTAGGGCGGGAGGAGCTCCTCGCAGTCGTCCATGATGAAGACGCGCTTCACGTAGAGCTGCACACCGCGCTTGTACCCCTGGGTGAACAGGTCGTGCGGGGCGTGGGAGGGGACGAAGAGCAGGGCCTGGTACTCGAAGGTGCCCTCCGCCTGGAGCCGGATCGTCTCCAGCGGCTCGCGCCAGTCGTGGCCGATGTGCTTGTACAGCTCGTGGTACTCGTCGTCGGACACCTCGTCGCGCGGGCGCGCCCACAGCGCCTTCATCGAGTTGAGGGTCTCGGCCTCACCGGACTCGCCGTCGTCACCGGTCCCCCCGACGAGGCGGATGGGCCAGGTGATGAAGTCCGAGTACCGCTTGACGATCTCCCTCACCTTCCAGGGGGAGGTGTAGTCGTGGAGCTGGTTCTCGGTGTCCGCCGGCTTGAGGTGGAGGGTGACGGCGGTTCCCTGCGGTGCCTCGTCGACCGTTTCCAGGGTGTACGTGCCCTCGCCGCGCGACGACCAGCGCGTGCCCTGGGTCTCGCCGGCGCGGCGGGTCACCAGGGTGACCTCGTCGGCGACCATGAAGCCCGAGTAGAAGCCGACGCCGAACTGCCCGATGAGCCCGTCGGTCCCCTCGCCGTCCTGGGACTCGCGCAGCTCCTTGAGGAACGCGGCCGTGCCCGAGTTGGCGATGGTGCCGATGAGCTGTGTGACCTCGTCGTACGACATCCCGATGCCGTTGTCCCGCACGGTGAGGGTGCGGGCGTCCTTGTCGATGTCGAGTTCGATGTGCAGGTCGGTGACGTCGACGTCGAGGGTGTCGTCCCGCAGGGCGGCCAGGCGCAGCTTGTCCAGCGCGTCGGAGGCGTTGGAGACGAGCTCGCGCAGGAAGACGTCCTTGTTCGAGTAGACCGAGTGGATCATCAGCTGCAGGAGCTGACGCGCCTCTACCTGGAACTCAAACGTTTCGGTCGGCATGGTTGGTGGCTACCTCACTGATCCGCAGTCGTCTGCACTGGTGGAGGCCACTCTAGAACAGCGACGCGGTGGCGGTCGGTGCCGTGCCGGTCCGGTGGGCGCAACGGCGGTCGCCGGAGCGCCCGTTGCAAGAAGTTCCGTCAGCGGCGTTGACGCGGCGACGGGGCCGCGGGCACATTACTTAACGGTAGAACCGATTGGTAACTCTCGTTCGGTACTCCGCGGTCGCCGGTGTGCGCCCTCGCCCACGGCGCGGCCGTCACCCCGTTCCTCCGCTCGAGCCGCCGCACTCTCACCGCTCAGCACGCCTGCGCGGGCACCGCCGTGCCCGCTGCCCCGCGCCCGCCTACCGAGAAGAGAGCACATGCCGAAGCATGCCGTGCGCCGTGTCATGACCACGACCGCCGCCGCGGTCGGCACGCTGGCCCTCAGCGTCACCGCTGCCACCGCCGACACCGCACCGTCCCTCGACTACGTGGCCCTCGGCGACAGTTACAGCGCCGGCTCCGGCGTCCTGCCCGTGGACCCGACGAACCTGCTGTGTCTGCGCTCGACCGCGAACTATCCGCACGTCATCGCCTCCCGGACGGGCGCCCGCCTCGACGACGTCACGTGCGGTGCCGCCCAGACGAAGCACTTCACGCAGGCCCAGTACCCGGGAGTCTCCCCTCAGGTGAACGCGCTCGACGCGGACACGGACCTGGTGACGCTGACCATCGGCGGCAACGACAACGGCACGTTCGTCAACGCGGTGACGGCCTGCGGCACCGCGGGCCTGCTCAGCGGCGGCAAGGGCAGCCCCTGCAAGGACAAGCACGGCACGACCTTCGACGACCAGATCGAGGCGAACACGTATCCCGCCCTCAAGGAGGCGCTGCGCACCGTCCGCGCGAAGGCGCCCAACGCCCGTGTGGCGGCCCTGGGTTACCCGTGGATCATGCCGGCCGGCGCCGATCCGTCCTGCTTCCTGAAGCTGCCCATCGCCTCCGGCGACGTGCCCTACCTGCGGGGCATCCAGGCGCACCTCAACGCGGTCGTCCGGCGCGCCGCCGAGGAGACCGGTGTCACCTACGTGGACTTCGCCCGGGTCTCCGAGGGCCACGACGCCTGCAAGGCCGCCGGCACCCGGTGGATCGAACCCCTCCTGTTCGGCCACAACCTCGTCCCCGTCCACCCCAACGCCCTGGGCGAGCGCCGCATGGCCGAGCACACCATGAACGTCCTCGGACTGAGCTGATCCGGCGCCCCGGCCGAGCCCGGGCCCGGAGCCGGCCGGCCGGCTCCGGGCTCCTGGTCGGCCGGCCGGCCGCCATCGGCGCCGACGGCAGCCCCGAGGAGGTCCGCACGCGCCTCCGGCGCCGGAGGTGACCCGTACGGCCGGAGCCCCGCACGCGGCGGCGCGCGCTGCGCGGCCCGTGCCCCGGGACACCCGGCCCGTGGGTCCGCCGGGTGCATGCCGGTCCGTGGCGGGGCCCGGGCCCCGCATACCCTGTCCCCGTGTCAGCCCCTCGTCTGCGCCGCGTCGCCGTCCTCGTCCTCGAGGGTGCCAAGCCGCTCGACGTCGGCATTCCGGCGCAGGTGTTCACGACCCGCGCCAGCATGCCGTACGAGGTGCGGGTGTGCGGCGCGGCGCCCGGTCTCGTGACGGGCGGCGACGGCCTGTCGTACCACGTCGCCCACGGCCTCGACGCGCTCGCGTGGGCCGACGTCGTCTTCCTGCCCGGCTACCGGTTCCCGGACCGCGAGGATCCGCCGCCGGCCGTCGTCGAGGCGCTGGTCGCCGCCCACGAGGGGGGCGCGCGGCTCGCGGCCATCTCGACGGGCGCCTTCGCGCTCGCCGCCACGGGCCTGCTGGACGGCAGGCGGGCCACGACGCACTGGCACTACACGCGGGCGCTGGCGGCGAGGCACCCGCGCGTCCGGGTCGACGAGAACGTGCTGTTCGTCGACGAGGGCCGGGTGCTCACGTCGGCGGGCGCGGCCTCCGGTATCGACCTGTGTCTGCACATCCTGCGGGGCGACCTCGGGGTGGCGGCGTCGAACCACGCGGCCCGACGGCTGGTCGCGGCGCCCTACCGCAGCGGTGGGCAGGCGCAGTACGTGCCGCGCAGCGTGCCCGAGCCGCTCGGCGAGCGGTTCGCGGCCACCCGCGAGTGGGCGCTGCACCGGCTGGGTGAGCCCCTCACCCTGGAGACGCTCGCGCGGCACGCGGCGGTGTCGCCGCGCACCCTGTCGCGGCGCTTCGTCGAGGACACGGGGTACACGCCGATGCAGTGGGTCATGCGTGCCCGCGTCGACATGGCGCGTGAGCTGCTCGAACGCTCCGAGCGCAGCGTCGAGCAGATCGCCGCCGACGTCGGTCTGGGCACCGCCACGAACCTGCGGCTGCACTTCCAGCGCATCCTCGGCACCACACCGACCCAGTACCGGCGGACCTTCGCCCAGGGCGAGTGACCCGCCCGCCACCCGCTGGCGGGATCCTTTCGAACCGTGGCGATCACGCCGCTGTCCGGGCCGTCCGCCCCGCGCCAACCTGGGTGGCGAGACGAAGGGACACTCTCATGACTCGCATCGCCATCAACGGATTCGGCCGCATCGGACGCAATGTGCTGCGCGCCCTGCTGGAACGCGGCAGCGACCTGGAGGTCGTCGCCGTCAACGACCTCACGGAGCCCGCCACGCTGGCGCGGCTGCTCGCCTACGACACCACGGCCGGCCGGCTCGGCCGCCCGGTGACCGCGGACGGGGACGACCTGGTCGTCGACGGCCGCCGGATCAAGGTGCTCGCCGAGCGCGAACCGGCACGGCTGCCGTGGGCCGAGCTGGGCGTCGACATCGTGCTGGAGGCGACCGGCCGCTTCACGTCGGCCAAGGCCGCCCGCGCCCACCTCGACGCGGGCGCCCGGAAGGTGCTCGTCAGCGCGCCGTCGGACGGCGCCGACGTCACGCTCGCGTACGGGGTCAACACCGACGCCTACGACCCGGACGTGCACACCGTCGTCTCGAACGCCTCGTGCACGACCAACGCGCTCGCGCCGCTGGCCGCGGTGCTGGACGAGCTGGCCGGCATCGAGCACGGCTTCATGACGACGGTGCACGCCTACACGCAGGAGCAGAACCTCCAGGACGGCCCGCACCGCGACGCCCGGCGCGCCCGTGCCGCCGCCGTCAACATCGTGCCGACCACGACGGGCGCCGCCAAGGCGATCGGCCTGGTGCTGCCGAACCTCGACGGCAAGCTGTCGGGCGACTCGATCCGGGTGCCGGTTCCGGTCGGGTCGATCGTCGAGCTCAACACCACCGTCGCCCGCGAGGTGACGCGCGAGGACGTCCTGGCGGCCTACCGCGCCGCGGCGGAGGGCCCGCTGGCCGGGGTCCTCGAGTACTCCGAGGACCCGCTGGTGTCGTCGGACATCACCGGCAACCCGGCCTCCTCGATCTTCGACGCGGAACTCACCCGGGTCGACGGCCGCCACGTCAAGGTGGTCGCCTGGTACGACAACGAGTGGGGCTTCTCCAACCGCGTGATCGACACGCTGCTGCTGCTCGCCACCCGTTGAGGGGACGGCCGGTTACCGGTCCGCGGACCTCACCCGTCACAATGGTGGGATGAGCAATTCCAAGGTTTTCTTCGACATCGACATCGACGGCAAGGACGCGGGCCGGATCGTCTTCGAACTCTTCGAGGACGTCACGCCCAAGACCGCCAAGAACTTCATCGAGCTGGCGACCGGTGAGCACGGCTTCGGCTACAAGGGTTCCCCGTTCCACCGGGTGATCCCGCAGTTCATGCTGCAGGGCGGTGACTTCACCAACGGCAACGGCACCGGCGGCAAGAGCATCTACGGCGAGAAGTTCGCGGACGAGAACTTCCAGCTGAAGCACACCGGCCCGTACCTGCTCTCGATGGCCAACGCGGGCCCGAACACCAACGGCTCGCAGTTCTTCATCACCACCGTGCCCACCCCCTGGCTGGACGGCAAGCACGTCGTCTTCGGCAAGGTCGTCGAGGGCACGGACGTGGTGGACAAGATCGAGGGCTACGGCTCCTCCCCGTCGGGCCGCACCTCCGCGACCATCACGGTGCGGGAGTCGGGCAAGCTCTGAGCCCGCACCGGCCGGGCGAGGGCCCGCCGGACACGGCGCCCGCCGCACTCGGTGCGGCGGGCGCCGTCCCTTTTCCCGCCCCGCTCACCGCCCGCCCCGCCGCCCCGCGTGGTGAGGCGCGCCCCGCGGTGCGACTCTGGGGTGGAGAGGCGTCCGAGGAAGGGAACCGGGAGGGCCGATGGGACGGGACGTCCCGGCGCTGGTCTTCACCCGCGAGGACCGCCGCCGGTACCGGATCAAGATGCAGGAGTGCCTGGACGCCTTCGCCCAGATGCTGCGCGAGTCGCGGTTCGAGACCGAGCGGCCCCAGGTGGGGCTGGAGATCGAGCTGAACCTGGTCGACGACGAGGCCGAACCGGCGATGCGCAACAGCGACGCGCTGGAGGCCATCGCGGACCCCGCCTGGTCCACCGAGCTGGGCCGGTTCAACCTGGAGATCAACATCCCGCCCCGCCGGCTGACCGCGGGCGGCCCCGACTCCTGGGAGACGGAGATCCGCGGCGCCCTGAACCACGCGGAGGACCGGGCGAAGTCCGTCGGCGCGCATCTGATCATGATCGGCATCCTGCCCACGCTGCGGCAGTCGGACGTCGGCGAGGCCGCGCTGTCGGAGAACCCGCGCTACCGGATGCTCAACGACCAGGTGTTCGCGGCGCGCGGCGAGGACCTGCACATCGAGGTGGACGGCGTCGACCGGCTGCGGACCTACGCGGACACGATCACTCCGGAGGCCGCGTGCACCAGCACCCAGTTCCACCTCCAGGTGTCGCCGGAGGAGTTCGCCGACTACTGGAACGCGGCGCAGGCGATCGCCGGGGTGCAGGTGGCACTCGCGGCGAACTCGCCGTTCCTGCTCGGCAAGGAACTGTGGCACGAGAGCCGCATCCCGCTGTTCGAGCAGGCCACCGACACACGACCGCAGGAGATCAAGGCGCAGGGCGTGCGGCCGCGGGTGTGGTTCGGCGAGCGGTGGATCAACAGCGTCTTCGACCTGTTCGAGGAGAACCTGCGCTACTTCCCCGCCCTGCTGCCCCTGTGCGACGAGCAGAACCCCACGGAGACGCTGGACCGCGGTGACATCCCCGAGCTGGGCGAACTGACCCTCCACAACGGCACCATCTACCGCTGGAACCGCCCGGTCTACGCCGTCGCCCACGACAAGCCCCACGTCCGGGTGGAGAACCGGGTGCTGCCCGCCGGGCCGACCGTCGCCGACACCCTCGCCAACGGCGCCTTCTACTACGGGCTCACCCGCGCCCTGGTGGAGGAGGACCGGCCGGTGTGGTCGCGGATGTCGTTCTCGGTCGCCGAGGACAACCTGCACACCGCGGCCCGGCACGGCATCGAGGCGCTGCTGTACTGGCCGGGCATGGGCGAGGTGCCCGTGCCCGAGCTCGTCCTGCGGCGGCTGCTGCCGTTGGCGCACCGGGGACTGGAGCTGTCCGGCATGGACGCGGCCTGGCGGGAGCCGCTGCTCGGCATCATCGAGCAGCGGTGCGTCACGGGGCGCAACGGGGCGGTCTGGCAGAAGGAGATGTTCCACCACATCGACGACACCACCCACGTCGGCCGGCACGAGGCCCTGCGGCGCATGACCCGGCAGTACATGGACTACATGCACCTCAACGCCCCGGCCCACACCTGGCCGGTCGACTGACGTGCGGCGCCCCGTGCGGCACGTGCCCCAAGACCAGGGAGGCGGCAGACG
This sequence comes from Streptomyces sp. NPDC093586, assembly GCF_044764905.1. Taxonomy (NCBI): domain Bacteria; kingdom Bacillati; phylum Actinomycetota; class Actinomycetes; order Kitasatosporales; family Streptomycetaceae; genus Streptomyces; species Streptomyces sp. NPDC093586. The sequence continues at coordinate 205,981 of NZ_JBIWJA010000007.1, forward strand.
ATGTGCCGATGGCTCGCCTACTCGGGTACGCCCGTGCTGCTCGAGACCATCCTGTACCAGCCGGACCACTCGCTGATCGACCAGAGTCTGCACTCCCGGATGGGTGTGGAGACCACGAACGGGGACGGGTTCGGCGTCGGCTGGTTCGGCCCGGAGATGGAGACGCCCGCGATCGTGCGGGAGACCGGCCCGGCGTGGAGCAACCGCAATCTGCGGGAGATCGCCGGGCATGTCCGTTCGTCGCTGTTCTTCGCGCACATCAGGGCCTCGACGGGCAGCGCGGTCCAGCAGACCAACTGCCATCCGTTCCGTCACGGCCGCTGGATGTGGATGCACAACGGCGCGATCGCCGAGTTCCACCGGATCCGGCGCGACCTCGCGCTCGCCGTCGACCCGCGGCTCTTCCTCGACATCGAGGGCTCCACGGACTCGGAGATGATGTTCTTCCTGGCCCTCACGCTCGGTCTGGAGGAGGATCCGCCGGGGGCGGTGGCGCGGATGGCGGGGCTGGTGGAGGAGATCGGTCACGAGCACGGCGTGGAGTACCCGCTGCAGATGACGGTCGCCGTGACGGACGGGCGGCGGCTGTGGGCGTTCCGCTACTCCAGCCAGGGAGCCTCACGGTCGCTGTACTACAGCTCCCGCGTGGAGACGCTGCGCGCGCTGCACCCCGGCATGCCGTTCCTGCGGGAGGTGTCCGACGAGACCCGCCTCATCGTCTCGGAGCCCCTGGGCGACCTGCCCGGTGTGTGGAACAAGGTTCCCGAGGGCAGCTGCGGGGTCGTCCAGCCCGAGGGCGACGAGCTGTTCCCCTTCGCACCGCAGCCCGTCTGACGCCGTCACCGGCCCCGGCCGCCGGGCGGCGTGCCGTCACCGCACCCAGTCGTGCGGCCCGCCGCCGCGCCACTCGATCCACTCCGCGGCCTCGATGTCCGACGCCTCCACGTCCTCCATGCCGGCGAGGAGCAGGAACTCCGCGATGTCGACGAGTGTGTAGGCCATGCCCACGAAGGCGCCGTCGACGCGGACGCGCCGGCCGCCGTCCCGGGCGGGCGGATAGACGACGATGGCGGGGGCACCGGGCACGCTCCCAGGGTGCGGCGGATGCCCTCCGCGCGCACCCGGACGCCGCGACCGGCGCAACGCGGGACGCGGGGCCGGGCGGTGTACCGCCGGCCCCGCCACCGGTCAGCGGCGCGGCTCCCGCCGCATCGCCCACAGCACCGGCCCCTCCCCCGGCAGCCGCAGCTCCTCGCGCACGGTGAAGCCGAAGTGTTCGTAGAAGGGCAGGTTGGACGGCTTGGAGGACTCCAGGAGGACGGGCATGCCCTCCGCGTCGGCCTGGGCCAGCCCCGAGCGCAGCAGCGCGGCCCCGTGTCCCTGGCCCCGGGCCGCCGGGTCGGCGCCGACGACCGCCAGGTACCAGTGCGGTTCCTCGGGGGTGTGCGCGGCGGCCGCCTCGACGGCGTCCCGGAACAGCGGAGCCCGCTCACCGAGGATGCCCTGGAGTTCCTGGACGGTCTCCGCGTCGGGAACGGCCTTGGCCCGCGCCTGGGCCGGCACCCAGAAGGCGGCGGCCGCCCCGGTCCGTTCGCACAGGCCGTGGCGGACGTACTGGCGGGTGAAGATCGTGGCGAAGTAGCGCTCCAGCGCCGCGTCACGGGCGGTGCCGTCGGGGAAGAACCAGCGCATCATCGGATCGTCGTCGAAGGCGCGGGCCAGGATGCGGCTGATCTCAGAGGCGTCGTCGGCCGTCGCCGTCATCGGCGTGTTCGTCATCGGCATACGGGCCATTCTGCCGTTGACGATCTTGGTCGGGGCACGGGGGGCCCGGTTCCGCGCCGGATCACGGGATGCCACGGGATCACGCCGGCCCACTGCTCGGCGAAGACGGCCGCGGCGTCGCGGGAGCACGGCCCGTGCGGCCCGTGCGGCCCGACGAAGGACACGGCGCCCGGAAGCGAGTCGCTTCCGGGCGCCGTGCCTGGTTCAACGCGTCCCGGTCAGGCGGGGGTGATGTTCTCCGCCTGCGGGCCCTTCTGGCCCTGGGTGATGTCGAAGGTGACAGCCTGGCCTTCCTGGAGCTCGCGGTACCCGCTGGCGTTGATGTTGGAGTAGTGCGCGAAGACGTCGGGGCCGCCCCCGTCCTGCGCGATGAAGCCGAAGCCCTTTTCCGAGTTGAACCACTTGACGGTACCGCTGGCCATGCCTCTGCCTTTCAGCCGATATCGGATCCGCACCGCGCGGACCCGGAGGTGGTCGTCCTGGTCCAAGGCACTGCACAGCAGACCGCCCGCACCACGGTGCGGGCGGTCGGGTCGAACCACGACATCTGCCGCTGACGCTACACGGCATATCCGCGCCTCACCAGTGAGTAAGGCCTCCGAACGCGAACGGTGTTGCTCCCGCGCGGCCCCTCCGCTCCCGGACGGCCCGACCCGGCCGGCGCCGCCGGCGTCCTCTCCCGTCACTCCCCGCACACGGTGTCGCCCGTGCGCCATCCGGGCGAGACACGGGCCATCGGCACAACCCGGTCGTACGGGCGGTCAACCCATGAAGTGCCACCTACCGAACCGGAGGTTGAGATGAACGTCAGGAAAGCCCTGGCCCTGGTGAGCGGCGCGGTGCTCTGCACCGGCCTGCTGGGAACGGGCTGCGCCTCGCGAGCGCCCGACAGACCCCCCGCACAGCCGGTGTCCCCCCGCCCCGCTCCGGCGGTCCCCACCGCCCGGCCGCTTCCCGGGCTCGGCCCCGCCGTGCGGGCCCAGGTGCCCACGGACAGCGGGCAGGCCCTGGTGGTCCGGGCCGCGTCCCCGGACGCAACCCGGGCACAGGTGGTGCTCTACGAACGGCACCCCGTACGGGGCTGGCAGGCCGTGGCCGGTCCCTGGTCCGCCCACAACGGACTGCGCGGCTGGACCAGCGACCACGTCGTGGACGACCTGCGCACGCCCATCGGTGTCTTCGGGATCAGCGACGCGGGCGGCCGGCTGCCCGACCCGGGGACCCGGCTGCCCTACGACCAGGACCCGGAGTTCTCGCTCTCCGGCACCGGTCACCTGGGCGAGGACCTGGAGGGCTCGTTCGACTACGTGATCGCCGTCGACTACAACCGGGTGCCCGGCACCACCCCGCTGGACAAGACACGGCCGCTGGGTGAGGAGAAGGGCGGCGGGGTGTGGATCCACGTGGACCACGGCGGGCCGACCAACGCCTGCGTGTCCCTGGCCGAAGAGCACATGCGCGCACTGCTTCGCGCCTTGGACCCGGCCCGCAAGCCGGTCGTCGTCATGGGGCCCGCCTCGGCGCTGGCGCGGTAGCGGGCACGGTGGCACCCGGCACCGCCACGGCCCGGTGCCGGGTGCCGTGGCGGGACCGGGTGCCGGTGCGCGGGGTCAGCTCCGCGTGGCCCGCCAGCGCTGCCGGGCTCCCCCCTCGTCGGCGGACTGGACGACGAGGCCGTCGGCGCCGGCGGTCAGGGACAGTCCGCTGTGCCGTGCCTTCAGTGTGAGCGTCCCGGCCTGCGCGGTGACGGTCCACCGCTGGTTGGCGGTGCCGGTGCAGGTGTACTGGACCACCGCGGCACCGGCGGCCTGCGAGCTGCCGGCCACGTCGGCACAGAGGCCGCTGCCGGCGTTCTTCAGCTGGTAGGTGCCGTCGTCGTTCGCGGTGATGTTCCACTTCTGCGCCGGCGACGTGGAGGCCGCGCCGACCCGCAGCGGGCCGGCCTCGCTGTCGCCGGGCGCCTCGAGCCGTTCGTCCCCGCCGGTGTGGGCCAGGGCGTACTGACCGTCCGGGATCGCCGGGGGCACGACGTCCTCGTCGCCGACGTCCAGCGCGAAGACGTGCACGGCGCTGTTCGCCGGCAGGGTGACGGCTGCGACGTCCTTGCCGGGGTCGATGCGCAGCGTCTTGGTGTAGAGGCGGTACTCGACGGTGTCGTAGGCGGGGCCGGAGGGGGTGTTCTTGCCCTTCGTGGTGATCGCGGTCTTCGCCCCGTACCGGTCGGTGGGCAGACAGCACCAGTTGGGGAAGCCCAGCTTTGCCTCGGTGGTCGTGCCGTCGGTGTAGTGGACGGTCGCCGTGCCCTCGGCGCTGCCGCTGGTCCCGGTGCCGAGGAAGGCCAGCGCGTTGCCCTTCTCGTCGCCGGGGACCTGGACGGTCTGTCCCTTGCCCGTCACGTTGTCGGGGGTGCCCGGTGCCGCGTCGGGCCAGGTGAAGGAGAAGCCGTTCGCGGTCACGGCGGCGCCCGGGGTGACGCCCTTCCGGGCCAGCCGTTCGGCGATGAAGCTGGAGCCGCCGCCGTCGATGTCTCCGGGCGCCGGGTCGTCCTGCTGCGTCACGCCGACGTTGTCGGCGGCCGAGGCGAGCGAGGGGTGCGCCAGGGTGGTGGCGGTCCGGGTGCGCACGGAGTACGTGCGGTGCTGCCGGGTGGTGTACGACGCCGAGGCGGAGATGTCGTACCTGCCCGGGGTGTCGCCCTCGGGGGGCGTCACGGTGAAGCGCGCGGTGAAGGTGCCGCCGTCGGGCAGGGCCTGCGTGCCCGTCGGCCCGGTCGCGGCCACCTGCCAGCCCTCGGGGGCGTCGACGGCCGATCCGGTGACCGTGACCGGCTTGCCGGTGCCGTTGGTGACCGCGACGTCGACCTGCTGGGACCGTCCGAGGGTGCCGATGGCGGCGGTGCGGGCGTCGAGACCGACGGCACGGTCCTGGGGGTGCGTGCCGCCGACGGAACCGGCCCCGTCGATGCGCACCGTCACCTGCCCGTTCGTGGCCACCTCGGCGGTCTTGACGTGGACGACTCCGGTCGCGGCGTCGTAGTACCAGCCGGACGGCGCCGTCCGCAGTTCTCCCTCGGAGGCCACCTCCCGCAGCCGCTGCCCGGCGGCCCGGACGCCGGACGGGGCGGTGTCGGTGTGCACGGTCAGGCCGTAGCGGCGCTGGGCGGGCTTGCCGTCGTACGCGCCCCGGAGTGCGCCGATCCGGATGTCCACCGGGCCGCGGCGACGGGCGTCCGGCGCGGCGACCTCGATGCGCTGCGTGGCCGACTCACCCCGGGTGTGGGCCCGGGTGCGGCCGTCGTCCTCGTACAGGGTGAAGGCGGTCTCGCCCTCGGGGTAGACGTCGAGGTCGAGGCGGCCCGCCTTCTTGCCCTGCGCCCAGTCGGTCGTGCCCTCGGGGAACATGGGCACGATCGCGCCGGCGCGCACGAACAGCGGGAGGGTGTCCAGCGGTGCCTGGTAGCCGTCGAGGGTCTGTCCGCCCTCGTACACGCGGCCGGTCCAGTAGTCCACCCAGCGGCCCTTCGGCAGGTGGATGCCGTCTCGGACGTCGCTGTCCTCGTAGACGGGGGCGACCAGGAGGTCGTCGCCGGCGAGGAACTCGTACTTCGTCTCGTCGCCCCAGGTGGCCGGGTCGTCGGGGTAGTCGAGGTACAGCGGGCGGGTGGGGCCGACGCCCGTCTTCGAGGCGTTCGCCAGGTGCGTGTAGAGGTAGGGCAGCAGCCGTTCGTGCAGCAGCAGGTACTTCTTGTTGATCTCGGTGTAGGGCGCGCCGTACCGCCAGGGCTGCTTGTCGCTCGCCGCCCAGCCGCTCATCGCGTAGGTCATCGGCAGCAGCATCTTCCACTGGAGGTCGCGCACATAGGTCTCGGCGCTGCCGCCGAAGATGCCGTCGACGTCGCCGGTGGTGACGGGCTGGCCGGACATGGCGGAACCGGCGTAGGTGGGTATCTGCCAGCGGATGTAGTCCCACGAGCCCGACTGGTCGCCGCTCCACATGGCGCCGCAGCGCTGGGTGCCGGCCCAGCCCTCGACGGTGAGCACGGTCGCGCGGTCGCGGCTGTGCTCCTCGATGCCGTCCCGCGCCTTCTCGCAGGCGTCCAGGGCGAAGCGGTAGCCGGGGCCGACCCAGGCGACATCGGTCTTGCGCACCCGTACCCCGGCGGCGACCTCGGACTTCTGCTCGGTCAGGTCGGCCTCGGTCCACAGTCCGAGTTCGGCGCCGTTGTCGTGCAGCATGCCGCCGGTCGCCGGGAGGTCCTCGTAGCCGCAGCCGTAGCCGTCGTTGACCAGCATCCAGCCGAGCGGCATGCCCCGCTCGGAGTAGCCCTCGGCGATCTCGCGGGAGTCGCGCAGCGTCCGGCGTTCGCCGCGGTTGGCGTTGTGCAGGTAGCAGTCGGCGTCGCCGAGTTCCAGGGCGTACATCGGCAGCAGGGCGGGGCGGCCGGTGAGTTCGGTGTAGCCGTCGATGACCTGCTTGGCGTCGCCGATGAAGTAGTAGGCGTCGAAGCGCTGTTCGCGGTGGGTGGTGCGCACCGGGGCACCGAAGTCGTAGTGTCCGGGGGCGAAGGTGTTGCGCAGGACGCCGTAGCCGTTGCTGGAGAGGTAGAACGGTGCGGCGTTCGGGTTGCCGCCGTCGTTCCAGTCGTAGTCGCGGCTGATGTCGATGCTCCGGCCGCGGTGGCTGAAGCGGCCGTTCTGCATGCCGCCGCCGAAGAACTGCTCCCGGGCGCCCTGTCCGAGGGTCTGCGCGGTTCCGTCGGCGGACCAGGACAGCGGTGCGGTCTCCCGCCACAGCTGTCTGCCCCTCTCGTCGGCGAGGGCCAGGGTGACGGGCGACTTGGTGACGGTGAGGGTCGCCTCGCCGGTGCGGATGACGTAGGCGTCGCCGGTCTCGGTGTGGGTCGAGTGGGCGCCCTTGTAGTCGGTCTTGACGACGATGTCGGCGTCCGGGGCGGCGGGGTCCGCGGGGTCGTCGTTCGCCGGGTCGGTGAAGTGCCCGTCCGGGGCGAGACGGACGCGCAGGAGGTCGTCGTCGGGGAAGCTGATGCGGAGCTTCGCGTCCCCCGAGTCGACGGTGTAGGTGTCGCCGTCCGCGGTGAAGCCGGTGGCGTCGCCGAGCCGGCCGTCGGCGGCGTCGGACGCGTCACGGGCGCCCGCGTACGACGGCACCGCGGCCGTGAGCAGCGCCGCGGCCAGGGCGGCGGCGAGCAGACGCGCTCGGGACTGACCGTTCATGGTGCCCTCCGGGGTCGGTCGGCGCTGCGGCCGCGTGCGCGCCGGTGGCGACGGTTGCGCCCCGGGGCGACAGGCGGGATGCAGCGGGCATTCGGGGCATGACGGCAACGCTCCCCCAGTGGGCTGTCCGCGTCACTGCCGGAGCACTGTCGGTGCACGACTCTGACGGGCCCGACCAAGACATGTCAACACGTGCTCGATACAAAGCCGTTTCGAGCAGTTACGAGCACCGAAGCCCGGCAGACGTGAGCCGGTGGAGGGTCACCGCGTCGCTCAAGAGCCGCTCGGCCAGGAGCGCCGCGCGTGGAGGTCCAGGAACGGCGGTCCAGGGGTGTTCTCGTGCGCGCACCCCGGCCGTCGGTACCCCGCCGCTGCGGTGTCCGGGCCTGACCGTCAGATGCGACGCCCGGGCCTGACCGTCAGAACAGACGTTCCTGCGCGCCGGTCGCCTTCGCGCGCGGCCGGCCCCGGCGCGAGGTGGCCCGCTCGGGTGCCGTGTCCCCGAACAGGGGAGCCGTGCCGTACTCGTCCGGCTCGGCCGGAACGACGGTGGGACCCGTGCCCACGTTCAGCCGCAGCGGGGCTTCCCGGTCGAAGTCCCCCGGGGTCATCGCCGTCCACTCCCGGTCCTGCCGCTCACCCACGCACCGACACCTCTCTCGCACCGCGAGCCGCGGTCGCCGCCACTCGGCCTGTTGTGACCGATTCTGCCCGGTCGGCGCCCCGCCTCACCGGGCACGTCGGCCCTCACGAGGCTCTGCTCGGTGGTGTGGCCCCGCGCACGGGGGAGAACGCGGGGCCACGTGAGAAAGCTATCGGAGTAATCCGCCGCCTGCCAGACCCGCCTCCTCGCGGCCCCCTGGGCGAGCCGCCCGGCCCTCACCCGGACGGCGGACGGCCGTGGCGGCCCGGCCGGGGCCCGCCCGCACGGCGGCCTGCCTCCCGGCCGTGCGGGGCCCACACTGGAAGGCATGGAACATCCCGTTCCGCCGGAGGCGGTGTCACGGTGCTTTCCCGGGGAGGCGCGGAGCGCGGCGTCGGCCCGGCGGTTCGTACGCGCGGCCCTGGAGGACGTCGCCCCGCAGCTGGCCGACACCGCCGAGCTCCTCACCGGCGAGCTGGTCGCCAACGCGGTACTGCACGCGGGGACCGAGATCGAGGTGGAGGTCGGCATGCGCGACGGCCTGGTGCGTGTCGGGGTCGGCGATCGCCGGCCCTGCCGTGCTCCCGTACCGCGCCATTCCCCGCCGTACGCCGGTACGGGCCAAGGACTGATGCTGGTCGAGCAGTTGGCGTCGCGGCACGGGGTCGACGCGGACGACGCGCACAAGACGGTGTGGTTCGAGTTGTGGTCCGACGGGCCGCCGGCACCGTCGTCGGAGTGGGAGGCCGCTGTCGAGCCGGGCGTGCCCGTGCGGACGGTGATGCTCGTCGACGTGCCGGGCGCCCTGTGCTCGGCGTCCCAGCAGCACCGGCACGCGCTGCTGCGCGAGCTGGCCCTCACCGCGTTCGCCGGGGACCGCCTCGCGGTGTCGCCACAGGACCTCGCCACCGCCCATGACACCAACAACATGATCAGCTCCGGTCTGACGGCCGCCCCGGCCCAGCCGTTGCCCGACTCGGGCCCGCGCTCCGTGTCCCTGACGCTCCCGGCCGACGCGGCACCGGCGGTACGCACCCTGCGCCGCGTGCTCGAGACGGCCGAGGAGACGGCCCGGGAGGAGCGTCTTCTGACCCTGCCGGCACTGCCGCGCGGTCGCGCCTTCCAGGACTGGCTGTTCGACGAGATCGTCGGCCAGCTCGCCGGAGCCCGGCCCACCGCGTGGAGCGTGCTTCCCCACGAGCCGGAGGTCGGATCCTCGGACCTGGTGCCGTGGGACGCCTCTCACATGCGGGCCGGCCGGCTCCCGACCATCGCCGCCGACGAGGCCAACCGGATCATCGCGGCGAACGGGCCTGCGGCGGACATGCTCGGCTGGAGCCCGGACGACCTGGTCGGCCGCAAGCTCACCACCCTCATTCCCGAACACCTGCGCGAGCGGCACACCGCGGCCTTCACCTCCATGCTCCTCACCGGCCGCACCCGCATCGTGGGCCGGTCCGTGCCGCTTCCGGCGCTGCACCGCGACGGACGGCTGCTCCCGGTCCGCCTGTTCATCCAGATCCAGGAGACGCCCGACGGCCGCACCGTCTTCGTCGCCCAGCTCTCCCCGCGGGCGACCACGTCCCTCAGCGCGCCGGGACGGGCCGACGAGAACCGGCAGGTCCCTCTCCCGGAACCCGGCGGACACCGCTCGCCGGCCGCTCCGGAACGGGACCGGAGGCCGGCCGGCGCCGGTCACGGCATGACGGCGCTGGACCGGCTGTCCCTGCTGGCCGACACACAGGCCGAGCTCAACGACACCCTGGACCTCGACGAGGGCCTGCGGCGCGTCGGCCGGCTGGTCACCCGGCGACTGGCCGACTGGTGCGCGGTGGACCTGTTCACCGAGCACGCCCAGGTGGACCGGGTCTGCGTCGTCCACCGGGATCCGCGCGGGCTGCGACCCGAAGCGTACGAGGGCCGGCTGCCGCCGGTCTCCAATGCCTCACGCGGCCCACTGGCCCGGGCGCTGCGCGGGGCGGGACCCCTGCTGCTCACCGGAACGCCGTCACCGGGACAGGCCGGGAGCGACCTCGACCAGGACTACGCCGACCTGTTCCGCAGACTGGGTGCGGCCAGTGCCGTCGTCGCCCCGCTGCGGGCCCGCCGGGAGATCTTCGGCGCGCTGACCGTCACCCGGACGGCCGGAGCCCCGCCGTTCACCGAGGAGGACCTGTCCCTCGTCGACGACCTGGTGCACAGCCTGGCCCTGGGCGTGGACAACGCCCGGCTCTACCAGCGGACCCGCAGCATCTCCGAACGCCTCCAGCTGTCCCTGCTGCCGGTGCTGCCGGACGTCGGGCACCTGCAGATGGCCGCCCGCTACGCCGCCTCCTCCGCCACCGCGCAGGTCGGCGGTGACTGGTACGACAGCTTCGTGGTGCCCAGCGGGGACACCGCCGTGGTCATCGGCGACGTCACGGGGCACAACCTCGACGCGGCCATCGCCATGAGCCAGCTGCAGAGCATGCTCCGGGGCATCGCCGTGGACCGCGAGGAGCCGCCGGCGGAGGTGCTGCGCCGGCTGGATCTGGCGAACCACACCCTTCACCGGGAGGCCATCGCCACCTGCGTCTACGGCGTCGTCAAGGGCTCCGCCGAGGGCCCCTGGGAGCTGTGCCACTCCTCCGCCGGTCATCTGCCGCCCCTGCTGACCACCCGGGACGGCGAGACCCGCTACCTCGACCAGGGCGCGGGCCTGCTCCTCGGCATGGACCCGGAGGCGGCCCGCCCGACGGCCTGCGACGTGCTGCCGGCCCACTCGACGCTGCTGCTGTACACCGACGGCCTGGTCGAGCGCCGCGACGAGGTCCTCGACGTCGCCCTGGAACGGCTGCGCCGGCACACCGCGGCCCTGGCCCGCGAGCCCCTCGACACGTTCTGCGACGAGTTGCTGATCGGGCTGGGTGCCGACAGCGCCGACGACATCGCCGTCCTCGCCCTGCGTCCCACACCACCCGGCTGACCCGCGGTTACGCCTCGCGTCCGGACCGTCGGACGGGGGCGGCCGGGCCGGCGCGTCAGGCCGCGCGCATCCGGTCCCGCACCGTGCGGACGGGCGCGGCCGGGGTGTGCGTGGCCCTGACCCGGTAGGTGGTCCTGGCCGGGTCGGTCAGGGGATCGCCGAGCGTGATCCGGCCGGCGGCGTGCAGCGCGTCGCACTCGGCGGTCGGCAGGGCGACATAGCAACCCCCTTTGCCCGTGGCGGAGTCCAGCGGCCGCCAATAGCTGTATCTGCGCCGTCCGCCTGGCCGGACGGTGACGAACACGGGGGTCCGCGTGTCGGAGACGATCCGCAGGATGTCGGACTCCGCGAGGCTGAGGGGGCCGCACGGACGGGGCCGTCGACGCGCCGGTGCGGGCACGGCGCCGACGGGAGGGACGGCACCGAGCCGGGCGGCGCGGCCGGTCGCGCGGGAGTCGACGGTCTGCGGGAGCAGGGCGGTGGGCGGCATCGGCTGTGGCCTTTCCAGGTCAGTGACTCGAGACCGCCTACCCGGTCCGGCCGGAGTTGATCTCGCTTGCGCCGCATTCTTCAGCACGGCACTGACAATCCCGCGCTGCGCGCGCCGGGAGCGGTGCCTCAGCCATGGGGCGATGCCGCGCCCGCATCCGCCGTCGACGTGCCGGTCGCCCCCGGCCGCTTCCATCCGCAGTCGCGTCGGCCGGGACTGTCCTCGATGCCGGAGAAACCGGAGCCCGGGGTCTGGCGCCCGGCCTGTCGACCACGCGATACGGCAGGATGGGGCCATGAGCGTAGTGAAGATCAACGTACTGAACGTGCCGGCCGAACAGCGCGAGACGCTGGAGAAGCGCTTCGCCTCGCGGGCCCACGCGGTGGAGAACTCCGACGGCTTCGAGTGGTTCGAGCTGCTGCGCCCCGTCGAGGGCACCGACACCTACCTCGTCTACACGCGGTGGCGCGACGAGGAGTCCTTCCAGGCCTGGATGGAGGGTCCCATGAAGGCGGCGCACCAGGGCGGCGGCGCGGAGGGCGGCGAGCGCCCCAAGCCTGCGGCGAGCGGGTCCACGCTGTGGTCGTTCGAGGTGGTGCAGCAGGCGGCTCCGAAGGGCGAGTGAGCGAGGCGGTGGCGCCCGGGGCCGGGTCCGGTCCTGGGCGCCACCGCCGTCGCGTCGGACGGGCTCAGTTCAGCTCGACGAGGAGGTCGCCGCCTTCCACCTGCTGGACGCGGTTGATGGCCAGCCTGCCGACGGTGCCGGACTTCGGCGCGGTGATGGTGGCTTCCATCTTCATCGCCTCGATGGTGGCCACGGTGGCTCCGGCCTCCACCGCGTCGCCCTCGGCGACGGCGAGGGTCACCACGCCGGCGAACGGCGCGGCGACGTGGCCGGGGTCGGCGCGGTCGGCCTTCTCGGTGACCGGGACGTCGGAGGCGGCGGCGCGGTCGCGGACCTGGATGGGCCGCAACTGGCCGTTGAGGGTGGACATCACCGTGCGCATACCGCGTTCGTCGGCGTCGCCGATCGCCTGCAGCTCGATGAGCAGCCGGACGCCGGGGTCGAGGTCGACCGTGTACTCCTTGCCAGGGCGCAGCCCGTAGAAGAAGTCCTTGCTGTCCAGGACGCTGGTGTCGCCGAAGGTGCCGCGGTGGGCGTCGAACTCGCGCGCCGGGCCGGGGAACAGGAGCCGGTTGAGGGTCGCCCGGCGGTCCTTGGCCAGCCCGGTGCGGTCGTCGGCGCTCAGCTCCGCCACCGGCTTGGCCTCGGCGCGGCCCCGCAGCGCCTTGCTGCGGAACGGCTCGGGCCAGCCGCCGGGCGGGGTGCCGAGCTCGCCGCGCAGGAAGCCGATGACGGAGTCGGGGATGTCGAACCGGTCGGGTTCGGCCTCGAAGTCCGCCGGGGAGACGCCGGCGCCCACCAGGTGGAGGGCCAGGTCGCCGACCACCTTGGAGGAGGGCGTGACCTTCACCAGGCGGCCCAGCATGCGGTTGGCGGCGGCGTACATCGCCTCGATGTCCTCGAAACGGTCGCCGAGGCCGAGCGCGATGGCCTGGGTGCGCAGGTTGGAGAGCTGGCCGCCGGGGATCTCGTGGTGGTAGACGCGGCCGGTCGGCGAGGCGAGGCCCGCCTCGAAGGGGGCGTAGACCTTGCGGACGCTCTCCCAGTACGGCTCCAGGTCGCCGACGGCCTGGAGGTCGAGGCCGGTGGGCCGCTCGGTGTGGTCGGTGGCGGCGACGATCGCCGACAGCGACGGCTGCGAGGTGGTGCCCGCCATGGACGCCACCGCTCCGTCCACCGCGTCCGCGCCGACCTGGATCGCGGCGAGGTAGGTGGCGAGCTGCCCGCCGGTGGTGTCGTGGGTGTGCAGGTGCACCGGCAGGTCGAACTCGCGGCGCAGCGCGGAGACGAGGGTCGCGGCGGCCGGGGCGCGCAGCAGGCCCGCCATGTCCTTGACGGCCAGGACGTGGGCGCCCGCGTTCACGATCTTCTCGGCGAGCCGCAGGTAGTAGTCGAGGGTGTAGAGCCGCTCGGACGGGTCGGACAGGTCGGCGGTGTAGCACAGGGCCACCTCCGCGACGGCCGTGCCGGTCTCGCGTACGGCGTCGATGGCGGGCCGCATCTGGTCGACGTCGTTGAGGGCGTCGAAGATGCGGAAGATGTCGATGCCGGTGGCCGCGGCCTCCTGCACGAAGGCGTCGGTGACCTCGGTCGGGTACGGGGTGTAGCCCACGGTGTTGCGGCCGCGCAGCAGCATCTGGAGGCAGATGTTCGGCACCGCCTCGCGCAGGGCGGCCAGCCGCTCCCACGGGTCCTCGGCGAGGAACCGCAGGGCGACGTCGTAGGTGGCGCCGCCCCAGCACTCCAGGGACAGCAGCTGGGGCAGGGTGCGGGCGACCACGGGGGCGACGGCGAGCATGTCCTTGGTGCGGACCCGGGTGGCGAGCAGCGACTGGTGGGCGTCGCGGAACGTGGTGTCGGTGACGCCGATGACGGGTGACTCGCGCAGCCGGCGGGCGAAGCCCTCGGGGCCGAGCTCGGCGAGCCGCTGCCGGGAACCGGCCGGGGTTTCACCGGCCGGCAGCGGCGGCAGCTTGGCCAACGGGTCGGCCAGCTCGGGGCGTTCGCCGTGCGGCTTGTTGACCGTGACGTCGGCGAGGTAGGTCAGCAGCTTGGTGCCGCGGTCGGCGGAGTGCCGGGCGGTGAGCAGGTGCGGGCGCTGTTCGATGAACGACGTGGTGACGTTCCCGGCCTGGAAGTCCGGGTCGTCCAGCACCGCCTGGAGGAAGGGGATGTTGGTGGCGACTCCGCGGATGCGGAACTCGGCCACGGCACGCCGGGCGCGGTTCACGGCGGTGGCGAAGTCCCGGCCCCGGCAGGAGAGTTTGACCAGCATCGAGTCGAAGTGGGCGCTGATCTCCGTGCCGGCGTGGGTGGTGCCGCCGTCGAGGCGGATGCCCGAGCCGCCGGGCGAACGGTAGGCGCTGATCGTGCCGGTGTCCGGGCGGAAGCCGTTGGCGGGGTCCTCGGTGGTGATGCGGCACTGGAGTGCGGCGCCGCGCAGGGTGATGTCCTCCTGGGCGAGGCCGAGGTCGGCCAGGGTCTCGCCGGCGGCGATGCGCAGCTGGGACTGGACGAGGTCGACGTCGGTGACCTCCTCGGTCACGGTGTGTTCGACCTGGATGCGCGGGTTCATCTCGATGAAGACGTGGTTGCCGTCCCGGTCGACGAGGAACTCGACGGTGCCGGCGTTGCGGTAGCCGATCCGGCGGGCGAAGTTCACGGCGTCGGCGCAGATCCGCGTCCGCAGTTCCGGGTCGAGGTTGGGGGCGGGCGCCAGCTCGATCACCTTCTGGTGGCGGCGCTGCACCGAGCAGTCCCGCTCGAAGAGGTGGATGACGCCGCCCTCGCCGTCGGCGAGGATCTGGACCTCGATGTGGCGGGGTTCGACGACCGCCTTCTCCAGGAAGACCGTGGAGTCGCCGAACGCGGACGCGGCCTCGCGGGACGCCGCCTCGACGGCCTCGCGCAGCTGCGCGGGTTCCTCGACGCGGCGCATGCCGCGCCCGCCGCCGCCCGCGACGGCCTTGACGAACACGGGGAAGCCGATGCCGTCGGCGGCGCGGACGAGTTCGTCGACGTCGGTGGAGGGGGCGGAGGATCCGAGGACGGGCACGCCGGCCTCGCGGGCGGCGGCCACGGCGCGGGCCTTGTTGCCGGTCAGCTCCAGGATCTGCGCGCTCGGGCCGACGAACGTGATGCCCGCCTCTTCGCAGGCCCGGGCCAGCTCGGGGTTCTCGGACAGGAACCCGTAGCCCGGATAGACCGCGTCCGCTCCCGCGCGGCGTGCCGCGCGGACGATCTCCTCGACGGAGAGGTAGGCGCGCACCGGGTGCCCCGGCTCCCCGATCTCGTACGCCTCGTCGGCCTTGAGCCGGTGCAGCGAGTTGCGGTCCTCGTGCGGGAAGACCGCGACGGTGCGCGCGCCCAGCTCGTACCCCGCGCGGAACGCGCGGATCGCGATCTCGCCGCGGTTGGCGACCAGCACCTTGCGGAACATGGTGGATCCCTTCAGCCTGCCGGTGACGAAAGACCATGGTGTCGGTGGCGCCGCCGGTACGCCATGTGAGCCGGGCCACTCCGAAGTCCGTCCGGTGTCCCGTCGCCCTCAGCGGACTCCACAGGCGTTCGTGCGGGCTTTCCGAAGACGACCTCCGAGGTGCCGTACCGGCACCGTGCCGGTGCCCGGCGTCGCCGTCACGGCGGGCGCCGCCGGGGTGCCGGGGGCGGCGGGGGCCCGGGTGTCCCCCGGGGCGTCGTCGGTCCGGCTCCTCCGCCCGGCTCCTCCGTCCCCGGGACGGGCCACGGCCGCGCGGACAGGACTCCCCGGTCCGCGCGGCCGTGGCACGACACCTCACGGCCGCAGATGCCCCAGCACCGCACTCATCGCCCGGCGCACCGCGTCGCGTGACTCGTCGGTCGGGTCGAGGGTCTCGAAGCCGTGGTGGCCGTGCGGTACGTCGATCACCTCGACGCGGGCCCCGCACTCCTCGGCCACGGCCAGGAACTCCTCGACGCCGGCGGCGATCTCGGGCATCTCCAGGCCCACCCGGGTGACGACCACGGGCAGATCGCCGGCCTTCGCCACCACGCGCACCGGGTGGAACCGGGTGCCGGACATCCCCCAGTTCGGCAGGGGCGCCAGGACCGGGTAGGTGGCCGCCAGGCAGCGCAGCCACGGCGGGGGCGCGTCCAGCCAGTCGGCGGTGATCAGCCCGCCGCCCGAGAAGAACCAGAGCGCGACGCGGTCCGCGTCCACCCGGGGGTCGGCCCGGACCCGTTCCACCGCGTCGGCCACGTCCGCGGCGGCCCGGTCGTAGTCGGCGAGGTCGTGCAGCCGGTGGGCGACCACCGCGCCCACCGCCCCGTTGTCGGCCGCGTACCCGGCGTACCCGGTCAGCGTGGGCCAGTCCCTCGGCGCCGGCCGGGCGTCGGCGGGCACCGGGCCGCCGTGCACGAACACCACCGCCGGCCGCGGGCCGTCGGCGTCGGGCAGGTAGAGGTCGACGTTCTCCGTCCGCTCCCTGGGGCGTTCGGGCAGGTCCAGCAGGAACGGCCGCAGGTGGGCGGGCGCGTCGGCCGGCTCCAGCCGGTGTCCCTCGCCGGCCGCGGCCCGCAGCAGGACGTCCGCCAGGTCGTCGGGGCAGGACAGCATCGGCCAGTGGCCGGTGGGGAGTTCGAAGAAGGACACCCGGGGATCGACGAGGGCCCGCAGGGCGGGGTCGCCGCCGAAACCCACCAGCATCCGGACCATCTCGATGCTCGAGCCGTTGCCGGTGCACAGCACACCGGTGGTGGGCACCCCGGCCACCGCGCCGGTCAGCCGCAGCGGCTGGAGCAGGGTGCCGAGCGGCTGCGGGGCGGCGAGTGCGGTGAGCCGGTCCAGCGCGGCGTCGGTGAGGCCGGCCGTGCTGCCCCAGCGCTCCCACGCGTCGCGGGCCGGGGGCGGCAGCTCCTCCTCGGCCCCCGCTCCCCCGCCGGCCCCGGCGCGCCCGGCCAGCCGCTCGCGCAGCGACTGGTCGGGGACGGCGGCCAGGGCCGGGACTCCGTCGCGCGGCATCGCCGAGTCCAGGTACACGATCCGGTCGATCCGCTCCGCCCGCCGGTCGGCGGCGCCGAGCGCGGGATGGATGCCGTAGTCGTGACCGACCAGCACGATGTCCCCGCCGCCCTGCCCGCCTGCCGCGTCGATCGCCGCGAGGACGTCCGCGATGTGCGTCTCCAGGTCGGTGCCGGCCGCCGCGGTGCCGCGCGGCCCGTCGAGCCCGGTGAGGGCCACCGGGAACGCCTCGGCCCCGGCGGCGGTCAGGCGCGCGGCGGTGTCCTCCCACACGTGGGTGCCGGTGAACATGCCGGACACCAGGACGAATGCGGTCATGGGCTCTCCTCCGTAAGCGATCGCGCGGACCGGACCGGTCGCCCGTCCGCGCTCGCCGGTACGGTAGGAACTCCCCCTGAGGGAGGTTCAAGTGCTCATGTCGCGCGACGGGTTGTGTGGGATCGGCGAACTCGCCGAGCGGGCGGGCGTCACGGTCAAGACCGTCCGCTTCTACTCCGACCACGGTCTGCTGCCGGAGGCCTCCCGCAGTGCCGGCGGGCACCGCCGGTACGGCCCGGAGGCGCTCGGCCGGCTGCGTCTGATCCGTTCTCTGCGCGCCCTCGGGCTGGCGGTGTCCGAGGTGCGCCGCGTGCTCGACGAGGAGGACGGGACGAGCGGCATGCTGGAGGACGCCGTCGCCGGGCGGCTGCGGGAGGTCGGATCCGAGCTCAGGGCGTTGCGCTGGCGGGAGGCGGCGCTGCGGCTGGTGCAGGAGTGCCCGCCCGGGGAGCGGGCCGACCGGCTGCGGCTGATCGGCGCGGTGGCCGCGCCGCCGAGCACGGCGCCGCTGGTCCGGTTCTGGCGCGGCTGGCTGCCGCCGCGGATGCCGGCGCGGTCGGCCGCCGCGTTCCTGGAGGTGGCGGTGCCCAGCCCACCGGACGATCCGGCCCCCGCCCAGGTCCTCGCCTTCGCCCGGCTGGCCGCCCTCACGCTCGCGCCGTGCCCGGGCGGCGCGCAGCCGCAGCCCGAGGCGCACCGGGCCGCCGGGGCGCGCGGCGCGGCGGTGCTGTACGCGGGGCTGGCCGAGGCGTACGAGCTGGCGGGTGGACCTTTGCGCCGGGGCGTGGATCCGCACACGGGCGAGGCCCTGGACTGCTTCGTGAGCGCCTACACGAGCGCGTACGGTGTCCGCGACACCCCGGATTTCCGTCGTCGCCTGGCCCGGCAGCTCGCGGCCGACCCGCGCATCGACCGCTACTGGGAGCTGGTCGCCGAGGTGATCACCCCGCCGGGCGCACGGCCGGAGCCCACGCCCGGTGCCGCGCACGACTGGCTGCTCGCCGCGCTGGAGGCGCAGACGGCGGCCGAGGCGGCCTGAGCGGCGCGCCGGCGGCGTCCGCTCAGGGCACGTCGCCCCGCCAGTCGAAGCGGCGGGTGCCGCCGGGCCTGGGTCCGTAGACGGTCCGGCCGCCCGGGCCGTAGCGGCCTATCTCCGTCGCCAGGGTCACGCCCCGGGCGCGCTCGTCCTCGGTGAGGTCCGTGACGTCCAGCAGCAGGCCGTCCAGGGGACCGCCGACCAGCTGCGCGTACGCGCGTCCCGGCCGCGGCCCGGGGGCCTCGTGGTCGGCGCCGTAGACCCGGCCTCGCATGAACTCCACCTCATCCATGACAGGCAGCCTCGCATCCGTCACTGACAACGCGGACGGACGAGCCCGGGCCGACGGACGGACCGGCCCGGGCGTCACGGTCGTCAGGCCAGGTCGAAGCGGTCGAGGTTCATGACCTTGACCCAGGCGGCGACGAAGTCGTGCACGAACTTCTCCTTCGCGTCGTCGCAGGCGTAGACCTCCGCGAGGGCGCGCAGCTCGGAGTTCGAGCCGAAGACCAGGTCGGCGCGGCTGCCCGCCCACTTGACCTCGCCCGTGGCGGCGTCGCGGCCCTCGAACGTGGTCCGGTCCTCGGACGTCGACGTCCACGTGGTGCCCAGGTCGAGCAGGTTGACGAAGAAGTCGTTGGTCAGCGAGCCGGGCGTCCGGGTGAAGACACCGAGCTGGGACTGCTGGTAGTTGGCGCCCAGCACCCGCAGGCCGCCGACCAGGACGGTCATCTCGGGCGCGCTCAGGGTGAGCAGGTTCGCCCGGTCGAGCAGCAGGTACTCGGCCGGGAGGCGGTTGCCCTTGCCGTAGTAGTTGCGGAACCCGTCGGCGGTCGGTTCGAGCGCCTCGAAGGACTCGGCGTCGGTGTGCTCCTCCGTCGCGTCCACCCGGCCCGCGGCGAACGGCACCTCCACCTGGAAGCCGGCTTCCTTGGCGGCCTTCTCGACGGCGGCGGAGCCACCGAGGACGATCAGGTCGGCCAGGGAGACCTTCTTCGTTCCGGCGGAGTTGAACTCCCGCTGTACGCCCTCCAGGACCCGCAGGACCTGCGCCAGCTCGTCGGGCTCGTTGACCTCCCAGCCGCGCTGCGGCTCCAGGCGGACGCGGGCGCCGTTGGCGCCGCCGCGCTTGTCGCTGCCGCGGAAGGTGGACGCCGAGGCCCACGCGGTGGACACCAGCTGCGAGACGGACAGCCCGGACTCGAGGAGCTTGGTCTTGAGGGTCGCGACGTCCTCGGCGTCGACGGGCTCGCCCTCGGCCTCGGGCAGCGGGTCCTGCCACAGCAGGGTCTCCTCGGGGACCTCCGGGCCGAGGTAGAGGGACTTGGGGCCCATGTCGCGGTGGGTCAGCTTGTACCAGGCGCGGGCGAAGGCGTCCGCGAACTCCTCGGGGTTCTCGTAGAACCGGCGGGAGATCGGCTCGTAGACGGGGTCGAAGCGCAGCGAGAGGTCGGTGGTGAGCATCCTCGGGCGGTGCTTCTTCGACGGGTCGTGGGCGTCGGGGACGATCTCCGGGGCGTCCTTCGCGACCCACTGGTGGGCGCCGGCCGGGCTCTGCTCCGGTTCGTACTCGAACTCGAAGAGGTTCTTGAAGAACCCGTTGCTCCACCGGGTCGGGGTCGTGGTCCAGGTGACCTCCAGGCCGGAGGTGATGGCGTCCGCGCCCTTGCCCGTGCCGTGGCTGTTCCGCCAGCCCAGGCCCTGCTCCTCCAGGGGGGCGGCCTCGGGGTCGGGGCCGACGGCGTCGGCCGGGCCGGCACCGTGGGTCTTGCCGAAGGTGTGGCCGCCGGCGATGAGCGCGACGGTCTCCTCGTCGTTCATCGCCATGCGGCGGAACGTCTCACGGATGTCGCGGGCGGCGGCGAGCGGGTCCGGGTTGCCGTTGGGGCCTTCGGGGTTGACGTAGATCAGACCCATCTGGACGGCGCCGAGCGGGTTCTCCAGCTCGCGGTCGCCGCTGTAGCGCCGGTCGTCGAGCCAGGTGGTCTCGGGGCCCCAGTAGACGTCCTCCTCGGCCTCCCAGACGTCGGCGCGGCCGCCGGCGAAACCGAAGGTCTCGAAGCCCATCTGCTCCAGGGCGACGTTGCCGGTGAGGATCAGCAGGTCGGCCCAGGAGATGTTCCGGCCGTACTTCTTCTTGACCGGCCACAGCAGGCGGCGGGCCTTGTCGAGGTTGCCGTTGTCGGGCCAGCTGTTGAGCGGGGCGAAGCGCTGCTGGCCGGTCCCGGCGCCACCGCGGCCGTCGCTGATGCGGTAGGTGCCGGCGCTGTGCCAGGCCATACGGATCATCAGCGGGCCGTAGTGGCCGAAGTCGGCGGGCCACCAGTCCTGCGAGGTGGTCAGCACCTCGGCGATGTCGCGTTTGACGGCGGCCAGGTCGAGGGACTCGAACGCCTCGGCGTAGTCGAAGTCCTCGCCCATCGGGTCGGCCACGGCGGGGTTCTTGGCGAGGATCTTCAGATTGAGCCGCTCCGGCCACCACTGACGGTTTCCGCCACCCTGGGTCGGGTGGAGGGCGCGTGTGTGGGCGACCGGGCAGCCACCCGCCTCCTCGGTCTTGGCGTCGGTCACGATGGCATCGTGGTTCTCGGACATGGGATCCTTCCGGACGGAGCGGTTCACGGTGCGGGGGAAGTACGGGTGCCGGAGCAGGCGGGGCACAGGCCCCGGTAGACGATCTCGGCCTCGTCGATCGCGAAGCCGTGGTCGTCGGACGCGGTCAGACAGGGTGCCTCGCCGACGGCGCAGTCGACGTCGGCGAGGGCCCCGCACGAGCGGCACATGACGTGGTGGTGGTTGTCCCCGACGCGCCCTTCGAACCGGGCCGGGCCGCCGGGCGGCTGGATGCGGCGCACGAGCCCCGCCGCGGCGAGGGCGTGCAGGGCCTCGTACACGGCCTGGAGGGACACGTGGCCCACCCGGTCGCGCACGCCGGAGGCGATCGCCTCCACGCCGAGGTGGTCGCCCGCCCGGACGGTCTCGAGCAGCGCGACGCGGGCGGCGGTCACCCGCAGTCCCGCCCCGCGCAGGTCCGCGGCGGTGGCCGTGCTCCGGGAGGCGGTCATGGCGGCGAACCTACTCCGGTAAACCGGAACTCCTCAAGGAAACGAACGATTCTGTTCCGAAGGCGTCCGGACCGGGCCGGGCGGGCCGGCGGGAAACGGAGAAGGAACCGCGGAGGGCGGCGCGGCCGTCCCTTGCCGCGCCGCCGTGCACCGCACCATCCTGCGCAGCCGGGTACCCGCGGTCCGCCCGTCCACGCATCCGCCGTGTCGGCGGGCGATCGTGGTAGACAACGTGGGTGGTGGGCACTGGCAAGGACATGCTGTGACCGGCACAGCGCGACGACAGGAATGAGTGGCCCGTGCTTGTGAAGACGTTCCGCTGGGCTTTCGCCGTCACCGCCCTCGGCCTCGCCGCGGGAGTGCTCTACGACGGCTGGACAGCCCTCGGCCTGGTGGCCATCCTGGCGGTCCTGGAGGTCTCGTTGTCCTTCGACAACGCGGTGATCAACGCCGGGATCCTGAAGAAGATGAGCGCCTTCTGGCAGAAGATCTTCCTCACCGTCGGCATCGTGATCGCCGTCTTCGGCATGCGCCTGGTCTTCCCGGTCGTCATCGTCGCGGTCAGTGCCCGGCTGAGTCCCTGGAGCGCCGTCCACCTCGCGGTCACCGACAAGAACCGCTATGAGGAGCTGGTCACCGACGCCCACCCGTCGATCGCCGCCTTCGGTGGCATGTTCCTGCTGATGATCTTCCTGGACTTCGTCCTGGAGGACCGGGACATCAAGTGGCTGGGCGCGGTCGAACGGCCGTTGGCGAAGCTCGGCAGGGTCGACATGCTCTCGGTCTGCGTCGCCCTGATCGTGCTGCTCGTCTCCTCGACGACCTTCGCCGCGCACGCCCACCAGCACGGCGGCGTCCACGCCGACAAGGCGCAGACGGTGCTGGTCTCCGGGATCGCGGGGCTGATCACCTACCTGGTCGTCGGCGGCCTCTCCGGCTACTTCGAGAACCGGCTCGAGGCGGCGGAGGAGCGCGAGCACGAGGCCGCGGCGGCCGAACGCTCCGGCGGGTCCCGTCCTGCGGTCGCGCTGGCCGGCAAGGCCGCGTTCTTCATGTTCCTCTACCTGGAGGTCCTGGACGCCTCGTTCTCCTTCGACGGCGTCATCGGCGCCTTCGCCATCACCAACGACATCGTCCTGATGGCCCTCGGCCTCGGCATCGGCGCCATGTACGTCCGGTCCCTGACCGTCTACCTGGTCCGCCAGGGCACCCTCGACGACTACGTCTACCTGGAGCACGGCGCCCACTACGCCATCGGCGCCCTCGCCGTCATCCTCCTCGTCACCATCCGGTACCAGATCAGCGAGATCGTCACCGGTCTCATCGGCGTGCTCCTGATCGCCTGGTCCTTCTGGTCCTCCGTGCGCCGCAACAAGGCGCTCGAGGACGCCGGCTGACGCCTCGTCCGGTCGGGGCCGTCCGTCCCGCAGCGCTCGCGACACCGAACAGGTGCGCTACATTTTGCAGCGCCCCGACCGCGATCACTCACGATCACTCACGCTACGGAGCCGGCACCCCATGAGCGACATCGTCAACGGACTCGGCCGCGCCACCGCCTACGGGGCCCTGGGCCTGGTCCTGTTGGTCCTCGGCATCGTCCTGGTGGACGCGCTGACACCCGGCAAGCTCGGCCGGCAGATCTGGGAGCAGCGCAACCGCAACGCCGCGCTGGTGCTCAGTTCGGCGCTCCTCGGTGTCGGCGGCATCGTGTTCACGTCGATATGGACGACGTACGAGGACTTCGGCAAGGGCCTGGTGTCGACGGCGGCGTTCGGTCTGCTGGGACTGGTGATGATGGCCCTGGCGTTCCTGGTGGTGGACGTGATCACGCCGGGGCGGCTGGGCGCGACGCTGGTCGAGCCGGAGCCGCACCCGGCGGTCTGGGTGACGGCGTGCTGCAACCTCGCGGTGTCGGCCATCGTCTCGGCCTCCATCGCCTGACGCCCGCCCGGACGGCCCCGGCGATGCCCGCGGGGCTCAGGCGACGGTGGCGGGCGGCGGGGTCCAGCGGTGGGTGCGGGGCGCTGCGGGGACGCCGTACTCCTTCTTCAGCTGCTCGGGGATCGCGTAGTGCATGACGCGTCCGCGGGTGAGGGAGGACAGTTCGAGGACCGTGGTGAGGTGGCCGATCCGGTCCAGGGCCCAGGCGCCGAGCGGTGAGCGGTCCTCGATCGTCTCCAGGACGCCCAGCAGGTGCGGGGCGGCCTTGACGAGGGTGTCCCACGGGGTGCGGGGCACCTGGAGCCAGTCGGCGCAGGTGTCGCCGATCAGGTAGCGGATCAGGGCGGAGACGACCGGGTCGAGGAGGGTGCCGGGGACGACCTCCTCGTAGAGGTCGATCAGTTGCCGGGTCAGGTGCGCGCCCTCCTCGGAGGGGCCCATGTGGCGCAGCATGTAGAGGTCGAGGAACTGCCGTGCCTCCTCCAGGGTGCGCGGTACGGCGTCCTGGTCGACGCCGAGGATCGCGCCGACCACCCGCCAGGCGTAGAAGTAGGCGTCGGCTCCCTCCTCGGTCATGTGGATGCCGAGACGGTGCAGGCTGTCCAGGACGAGCAGCGAGAAGAACATCTGCCCGCCGATCATGTCCTCCTGGCAGATCGGTACGCCGAGGGCGTCGGTGTCCCAGCGGTCCTCCCGCTTCAGGTGGTGGCGGATCGCGGCGTGCAGCAGGCGGACCTTCTGGGCGGCGGGGACGAAGCGTCCGCCGGCCTCGAACGCGTCGGGCTGCATGAGGTAGACGGTGAACTGCCCGGTCTCCGCCATCCGTTTGGAGGGGTAGCTCAGTCCGTGGGTCGTCGACAGCAGCCTGGCCACGTGCGGGACGACGTAGCAGGCGGGCATGGACGCGAAGGACAGGGCGGTGGAGATGTGCACGTTGTTGTCGATGAAGAACAGCCGCGCCTTCTCCATCTCTGCCCAGTCCACCCAGTCCGGCGGGGTGCCGGTCGCCCGGAGGTACTCGCGGGCCACTCCGGGCAGTCCGGCGGGGAGTTCCTGGCCGGCGGTGGAGACGTAGCGCATCAGGGAGTTGAACGTGCCGACCTCGCCGCGCTCGAACAGGGTGGCGACGACGGCGTCGGCCAGTTCGTCGCCCTCGCGTCGCAGGGCGTCCATCGACGTCTCGGTGTAGGTCATCACGGTCTCCTCGGCTCGGCGGGGGCTGGGGGTGCCTGGGGGGACGGACAGCGGAGTCGGTGCCCGGGCGGGGGTCAGTGGACGCGGTCGGTCGCCAGACGGGCGAGGTCGTGCAGGGCCCGGCGTGCCCCGGGCGGTACGTCGACGTCGTCCAGGACGCGGGTGGCCAGCTCCACCCGGGTGAGGATCATCCGCTCGATCCGCTGCGGCGCCTGCAGCTCCCGCATGAGGTCGCGTACGTCCTCCAGGTGGGTCCCGTTCAGGTCGGGCCGGCCCAGCATCCGGCGCAGCCGCTCCCGCTGGGCGGCGTCGGCGGACCGCCAGGTCTCGGCGAGCAGCGCGGTGGGCCGGTGGGTGCGCAGGTCGTCCAGGGCGGCCTTGCCGGTGCGCTCCGGGTCGCCGAACAGGCCCAGCAGATCGTCGCGGAGCTGGAAGGCCTCGCCGAGCGGCAGGCCGTAGGCGGAGTAGCCCTCCCGCAGGGCGGGGGCGGCGCCGGCGAGCAGTCCGCCGAGGAGCAGCGGATGCTCGACGGTGTACTTGGCGGTCTTGTAGCGGACGACCTTCAGGGAGGTGCCGGTGTCCGGCCGGCCGCCGGTGTGCAGGATCTCCAGGCACTCGCCGGCGACGAGTTCACGGGCGAGTTCGGCCCACAGGCCCCGGGTGCGGGCGAGGTAGGCGGCGGGCAGGCCGCAGTCGGTGAACAGGCGGCCCGCGAGCGCCATCAGGTGGTCACCGACGAGCAGGGCCAGAGAGCGGGCGACCGCGCGGACCGGGGGACGGCCGTCGTCCCCCGCTGTCCGCGCAGGGGTGTCCAGGGCCGCTTCCAGGGCGATGTGGGCCGTGGGCCGGCCGTGGCGCAGGGCGCTGTCGTCGATGAGGTCGTCGTGGACGATCGCCGCGGCGTGCACCAGTTCCATGGAGGCCGCCGCCCGCACCAGGGCGTCGCTGTCGGGCTGGCCGGCCGCCCGCCAGCCCCAGTAGCAGAAGGCCGCGCGCAGTCGTTTGCCGTGTCCGGCCGCGGCACGCAGCTGTTCGGCCACGGGGGCGAGGGCCTCGTCGATGGCGACGAGCTCGTCGGCCTCCTCGGCCAGGAAACTCCGCAGGACGCCGTCGACGCGCGTCCTGAAGGCGGCCGGGTCCCAGCGGTCAGACATCGTCACCGTCGGCCGCCCGCCGCGCCAGCGCGTGCTGGGCGAGCACCTCCAGGTGGGCCGGCGGCACGTGGGTGTACCGGTCCAGGGCCAGCCTGCCCCGCGCCCGCAGGTCCTGCTCCGCCTCCCGTACGAGGTCGGCGGTGTCCGAGCGGCGCAGCAGCCCCCGCAGCGTCCCCACCGCCGAACCCACCGTGCTCACCGCCAGATCCGCGATGCCGGCGACCAGCAGCACCGCCCGGTCGTCCCGGCCCGGGCCGCGCGGCGTCGAGTACGTCATGTTTCTCCCCAGGGGTGGCGGCGTCACGGATGTGCTCGGTCCGCGGCGCATCCGGTCCGAGCATGACGGCGGCTTCCGGGCCGGGGATCCCCGAATCTCCTTTTGAGCGACACGGGGAACAGGTGTCATACACGCCTCGAGGCCACCGCGAAACGGGAGCAATCGTCGTTCGGGTTGAAGGAACGGTGAATACGCCCCCATCCTTCCTCCATGTCTGTCACCTCTGCCGCTCCTGACCCCTCCCACCTGCGCGACCACGCCGTCGAATGGGCGCTGGTCGACGTGGAGACCTCCGGTCTCGTGCCGCGCCGCGACCGGGTGCTGTCCGTGGCCGTGGTGACGCTGGGCGCGGACGGTGAGCAGACCGGGGAGTTCTCGACCCTGCTGGATCCCGGTTGCGACCCGGGGCCGGTGCACGTGCACGGTCTGACGCGGGAGCGGTTGCGCGGCGCGCCGCTCTTCGAGCACGTGGCCGAGGAGATCGGCGCGTTGCTGGAGGGCCGGGTGCTGGTCGCCCACAACGCCCAGTTCGACTACGACTTCCTCGCCCACGAGTTCGCGCGGGCGGGGCTGCGGCTGCCCGTCGCCCGGCGGTTGTGCACCCTGGCGCTGAACCGTCGCGTGGACCCGCCGACCGACGACCTGAGACTCGGCACGCTCGCCGCCCACTACGGCGTCCCGCAGGTGCGGGCGCACGACGCGCTCGACGACACGCGGGTGCTGGCGGGTGTGCTGCGGGCCTCGCTGCGGGAGGCGGCGCGACTGGACGTGCCCCTGCCCCTGGTGGCCTGTCCGCCCCGGCAGGACCCGCAGTTCGCGCCCAAGCCGCCGAAGACACCGTGCGCCTTCCGCAACCCGGGACGGCTCACCGCGGGCGGGCCGCTGGTGCAGGGCATGAAGATCGCCGTCACCGGGGAGACCCGGACCCCGCGGGCGGATCTGCTGCTGCGGGGCGCCGCGGCGGGGCTGAACATGATGACCTCCGTCAGCCGGCACACCAGCGCCCTGGTCGCCAACGACCTCTCCACCGGCTCCGCCAAGGCCCGGCGGGCGCTCGCCGAAGGGGTGCCGGTCATCGACGAGGCCGCCTTCCTGGAGCTGCTCGGCGACGTACGGGCCGGCACCTCGCACGAGGGCCCGGACGCCGGATCCACCGCCGCTCCCGCCCCGGCGTCGCCGGCACTGCCGGCCGTCCCGGCCCCCCGCGCGCCGGAGCCCGCCGAGCCCGTCGAGACCACCGGCACGGAACCCGCCCCAGCCGACCCGGCCCGCCCGCCCGCCGGGGGCCCGAAGCCCGGCAGGCGGGCCGGCAAGCCGCGGGGACCGCTGACCGGACGGCGGGTTCTCGTGCTCGGCGGCACCCACCCCGAAGCGGTGGCCGCGCGCACCCGCGTCGTCGAACTCGGCGGCGCCGCCGCCATCAACCTGTCCGCCGGGGTCACCGACGTGGTCGTCCTCGACGGCGGCCGCGCCGACCGCCGGCTGCCCCGCATCACCGCGCTGCGACTGCCCACCCACGACGCCGCGTGGCTGGTGGCGCCGGTCGTCACGGCGCCGCAGGCGGACGACCGGCGGACGGCGGCCCACGTACTGCCGCGCGGCGGCGTCGTCGACCTCCCTCTGCAGCACGGGCGGGGCCCGGCGCACCGCTGGACGGTCACCGCGTCCTGGGCGCAGCAGACGCGGTGCGAGATCGACGTGGTCGCGTTCGTGCTGGACGAGGACGAACAGGTCGCCTTCGACGAGGACTTCGTCTTCTACGGCGCCCCGGAGAACCCTGGCGGCACGGTGCGGCTGCTGAGCGACGGTCCGACCGAGCAGACGGTCAGCGTGGACCTCGTCACGCTGCCGCCCTCGGCCCGCAAGGTCGTCGTCGCCGCCGCCATCGACGGCACCCCCGCCTTCGGCGACGTCGGCGCCCTGCACATCACCTCCGGGCCCGGCACCAGCGCGGCGGCCCTGGTGCAGGCCACGCTGGACGCCGCCACCACCGAGCGCACGATGCTGCTCGCCGAGATCTACCGGCGCGGTGAGAGCTGGCGTCTGCGGGCCGTGGGGCAGGGCTACGACCACGGGCTGGGCGCGCTCGCCCGGAGCTACGGCGTCGACATCGCGGACTGATCGTCTCGGACGCGACGGCGGGCCGGGACGTGGACCGGCCCGGCCCCGCTGCGCGCGGGGCCGGGCCGGACGGGGACGCCCCCGCTGCGCCGTGCGGTCAGCGTTCCTCGCGGAACGGGACGTGGGCGCCCGCCACCGGGTCGTACTTGCGCAGGACGAGCCGGTCGGGGTCGTTGAGGCGGTTCTTGCGCGTCACATAGGTGACGCCGGTCCCGGCGGTCGACCTCAGTCGGACGACCGGGCGTGTGGTACTGCGTGCCATGGGTGCTCCTTCCGACGGCGGCGCGGCTGCCGTTCTGACCCGCGCATGCCAGTCAGGTGGCTCAACACCGCCGCCGTCCGGTGCATTCCCGCGGCGTATCGCCGCCCGGCAGCCTGCCGCCGGGCCGGGGCCGGTGCGTCGAGGCCGCCGCGCGCATCCGGCCGGCGGCCGGACCGGACGCCGCGCCTCCACGCCGTCCGGGTGAGTGTGAGATGCGGTGCGGTGCGACAGCGGATCGGATGGGACGCATGCGCAGACCCATAGCCGTGGCTCGTCGCCACCCACGCCTGCCCACGTCGGGCGTCGTCCTCTCCGTCCCGTCCCTCCTGCTCGCCCTGTGCGCCGTGCCCGCCTCGGCCGACACGTCCGGCGGTACCCCCGTCCGCGGTACGGCCTCCATGGGCAGTGGCGTGCTGGCCCATGAGGGCGAGCAGGGTCGGCCCGCCGGCACCAGGGCCACGCAGACCGAGGGCGTGGACGTCTCCAGCCATCAGGGCAACGTCGCGTGGACGACCCTCTGGAACAGCGGGGTGAGGTGGGCGTACGTCAAGGCCACCGAGGGCACGTCCTACCGGAATCCCTACTACACGCAGCAGTACGGCGGTTCGTACGACGTCGGCATGATCCGTGGCGCGTACCACTTCGCGACGCCGGACACCGCCGGCGGCGCCGCCCAGGCCGACTACTTCGTCGACCACGGCGGCGGCTGGTCCAAGGACGGCAGGACCCTGCCGGGGGTCCTCGACATCGAGTACAACCCGTACGGCGACACCTGCTACGGCAGGACGGCGAGTCAGATGGTCGGCTGGATCCGCGCCTTCGTCGACCGGTACAAGGCGCGCACGGGACGGCACGCCGTCATCTACACCTCCACCAACTGGTGGAAGCAGTGCACCGGGAACTACAGCGGCTTCGGCTCCACCAATCCGCTGTGGATCGCCCGGTACGCCTCGTCGGTGGGCGAGCTCCCGGCCGGCTGGGACGTCCACACCATGTGGCAGTACACCTCGACCGGGCCGACCGTCGGGGACCACGACAGGTTCAACGGGGCGCTGGACCGCGTCAAGGCGCTCGCCGACGGCTGAGCCGGGCCGCGGATCCGGTCGGCCGCGGTGTCACCGGCCGGCCGGATCCGCGAGAACGCCGGTGACCTGCCGGCGCACCGCCTCCCGTGCCCGCGCGGGAAGCGCCGCGACGTCCGTGCGCTCCAGGGCGCCGAGGGCCTGGTCGGCTCCGTCGTCGCACGCGGCGGCCCCGCTGAGCACCTCGTAGCCGTCGCGGACGGCCACCCGCAGGTGGTGCCGCCCCTCGGCGTCGGCGTGCACGGCGGTGGCGACGACCAGGGGCGGCGGTCCGCCGGCCTCGGCGGGCTGCTTGTGGTAATCGCTGACCACGGGGGTGCGCCAGTGCAGGGCGAGCAGCAGGTGACGCTTGGCCAGGACCTCGCTCAGATCGGTCTCGTAGGCGCCTTCCGTGGTCAGTACGGTGGCGTGCGCGTCCAGGACCAGGGCCGCGGGCAACAGGCAGCGCAGGCTGCTGCCGACGAGGTTGCCGCCGACCGTGGCCGTCCGGCGCACGGCCCCGGTGCCCACGGAGCCGGCCGCCCTGCGCAGCACCTGCGGCACACGGTCGTCGACCTGGTGCAGCACCACGGCGCCGCCCAGGGTGCCGGGCCGGACCACGGTCGCCTCCGGGAGGTCGCGCAGCGACACGGCCTGTTCGGGGAAGCCGTCCCGTTGCCAGGTGGCCCACACGAGCGTGGCCCCGCCGATGGGCACGGCCCCGTCGGCCAGGCACTCCTGTGCTTCGGTCACGGACGTGGGCAGACGCAGCAGCACGGCGATCGACCTGCTTTCCCGGGAAGTCGGCGGTCGGACGGCACGCACCCCCGCCGCGTGATCACGGTCCTGTCGTATTGTCCGCACCGCCGCAGGGGCGCGTACAGGGCTCACGTCCGCCCGGTGTGCGCCCTTCGCGCGCTGGAGCGTGCGGCTCGACGGACGCGGTCGGCGGTGCCGGCACGCGCCGTCCGGCGACTCGGCCGGCCCGGTCCCGTGCTGATCGTCGGCGGCGCGGACGACGTCACGGAGTGGGGGCGTCCGGGCATGTCTGCCGGCGCCGAAGCGGGGCATTCGTGCAGGTGCAATGCCGTACACGACAGATCAGGAGCTGATGCCCGCCATGACGCACGACCTGACCCCGAAGTACACGGTCCCCGGCATCGAGCGCGAGGCCGCCGGACGGCTGATCGGCGTGCTGCGTCTGCGCCTGCACGCGCTCAACGACCTGCATCTCACGCTCAAGCACGTCCACTGGAACGTCGTGGGCCCGCACTTCATCGCCGTGCACGAGATGATCGACCCGCAGGTCGACCAGGTGCGCGAGATGGCGGACGACGTCGCGGAGCGCATCGCCGCGCTCGGCGGGGTGGCGCAGGGGACCCCCGGGGCCCTGGTGGCCGAGCGGTCCTGGGACGACTACTCCATCGGCCGGGCCGACGCCATCGCCCACCTGGGCGCGCTCGACGTGGTGTACACCGGCGTGATCGAGGGGGTGCGCGCCGCGGTGAAGGAGGCCGGGGAGATCGACCCCGCGACCGAGGACCTGCTGATCGGGCAGCTGCGGGACCTGGAGCAGTTCCAGTGGTTCGTGCGGGCCCACCTGGAGACCGCCGGGGGCACCCTGGCGACGGGCAGCGCGGAGTCCGAGGCGGAGGGCGCCGAGCGGGGCTCGGAGCTCGCCCGGGGCCAGAGCGGGCGGTGACGCGTCGCAGGGCCCGGCCGGGTCGGGGTGACGCGGCCGGGCCCCGGACGCTCGACGACGCCGTCGGCGGATCCGTCCGACGGCTGCCGGACCCGTACCCGGGCCTTCGAGGGGAGCGAATGTCCCGGCAGAGCACCGCGCAGGCGGCGTGCCGCCGGGACCTTCGCTCCCCTCGGCGTCCTGGGCCGGGATCCACCCACGGCGACGCTCAGCGCGCGGGTCCGCCCCGACGTCCGAGGCGCACCCCTACCAGGACCAGGTCGACGACCAGGACGGCGACGCCGACGACGAACAGGTAGAACAGCCCCTCGGCGGCCACCCCGATCAGCCCCAGGACGAGCGCCACCAGCAACAGCAGGAGGAACAGGCTCACGGTCGTCTCCCCTCGGGCGGGTTCCTCGGGTGGGTTCTTCGGTGGGTTCTTCGAGTGGCTCAGCGCCGGGCGAGCCGGCGTTCGCCGCGGCTGCCCTGCTCGTACGGCAGGTCGTAGTGGGCGAAGACCGCGCCCTCGTCCCCGGCCGCCAGCTCACCGTCCGGGTCGATTCCGGGGGCTTGCTTGACCAGCCCCTTGTCGTAGGTCACCTTCAGGTAGTCCGGTCCGACGGTGGCCTTCTCCAGCGGCACGAACACCAGTCGGCGGCGGGTCGGGAGACCGATCGTGACCGCGGCGAACGCAGGCCGGTCGGTGACGGTGTCGACGTAGATGGACTCCAGACTTCCGATCTTGTGGCCGCCGGTGTCGACGACGTCTCGGCCACGCCAGTCACGGATGTTGTCAGCCTCGAACATGGCTCGTTTTCCCTTCCCAGGACGCGTTCCCCTGTCTTGTTCCCCACTTCCTGCCCGACTCGCATGGTTTGTCCCCACTCCGGCGCAGCGGGCGGACCGAGTGTGGGCCCCCGCCCGGCCGGACGGGGGTCGCGATCGCGTTAGGCTGCCTGGTCGAAGAGACGTTCCGGCCCGTGGTGCGGGAGCGGCGAAAAGGACCCGGCGGTTTTCCGAAGGAGATCGAGTGTGGAAGGCGCACACGACGACAGGGGCCGCCCCGTCCGGTCGCGGGGCGGGACCGTGCTGGAGGTGGGACCGTTGTCCGGACGTCCCGGGATCCGTGCGCGCGGGGAGATCAACGTGATCACCCGCCCGTCCTGGGAGAAAGCCCTCGCCGAGCTGTCCCGGCGGCACGCGGACGTGTCCTACCTGGAGCTGTCGGGGGTGCGGTTCGTCGACGTGGCCGGGGTGGCGGCGCTCGCCGTCACGGCCATGAACCTGCCCGGCGGCCGGGTCGTGGTGGAGCAGCCTCCGCCGCAACTGCCGCGTGTACTGGAGCTGTTCTGGCCGTCGCTGCGCGGGATCGAGGTGGCCGCCCGATGAGCACGGTGAGCACGGACGAGGTGTTCGCGCATCCGGCGCTGTTCTACCGCTCGGAGCGGGAGTACGCCGACCGCACGGTGTCGTTCGTACGGGAGGGCCTGGACGCCGGCGAGCCGGTGGCGGTGGCCGTCCCCGGCCCCAACCTGGAACTGATCAGGGCGGGGCTGGGCGCACGGGGGCACGACGTCGTGTTCCTGGACATGACGGAGGCCGGGCGCAATCCGGGGCGGATCATCCCCGGGGTCCTCAGGGCGTTCGCCGACGAGCACGCGGGGACACGGGTGCGCATCATCGGCGAGCCGATCTGGGCCGGGCGCAGCACGGCGGAGTACCCGGCGTGCGCCCAGCACGAGGCGCTGATCAACGCGGCTTTCACCGGCCGCTCCGCGACGATCCTGTGTCCGTACGACGCGTCCCGGCTGGACGCGGACGTCCTGGCCGACGCGTTGCGCACGCATCCGACGGTCATCGCCGAGGGCCGTGAGGCGGCCAGTGAGGCCTACGACTGGCCCGCGGTCGTCGCTCGTTACAACGAGCCGCTGACGACCCCGCCGGACGCCGCCGTGTTCCCGTTCACCGCCGAGGAGCTTCCCGACGCGCGCCGTTTCGCCGTGGAGCGGGCCAGGTCGCTGGGGCTGGCCGAGCGGCGGCTGCCGGACGTGGAACTGGCCGTGGCCGAGCTGACCACCAACAGCGTGGTGCACGGTGGTGGCCGCGGGACGCTCGCCGTGTGGGCCGAGGCCGGGCAGATGGTGTGTGAGGTCCGCGACACGGGCCGGCTCACCGATCCGCTGGCCGGCCGCCGGCCGCCGGCGCCGGGTCAGATCGGCGGACGTGGGCTGCTGCTCGTCCACTACGTCGCCGACCTGGTGCGGACGCACACGACGGACGGCGGGACGGCGGTCCGCTTCCACCTCGGACTGCCGCACGCATAAGGCGCAGGTGTGCGAACCGTGGGCCGGGGTAGGCGCTCTTCCGTCGGCCGATGAATGAACAGCGACAGGGCCGACCGACAGGGAGGGCGCATCATGGCGACGACGACCGTGCAGGCTAGCGGGCACCGGACCACCGGTGTGCCGGAGATCGCGGACC